>CAZTZB010000009.1:0-37444 GCA_964617505.1 uncultured Peptostreptococcaceae bacterium
ATAACAGTAATCAAACCGCAACCAACAGCATAAATGATTTGTCCCTTTGCCGTCATGGGAGAAGAAACATAGTCTGTAGCCATGAAAATGGCTCCCAAAACAAGTCCTCCGGCAAGCAGATGGAACATCATGAAGTTAAAATCAAATCCACTGTATATCAATGTGAAAACAGCAACCGTACCCATATATACTAAAGGAATTCTCGGGCTGATAACCTTGCGATAAACAAGATAAATTCCTCCTATAATTAGAGCCAAAGCAGAAACTTCACCTATGCAGCCTCCTACTTTCCCTATGAAAAGATTAAAAATGGAAACGCTTTCAGGTAAAATGCTGCTTCCTTTTATGAGTGCAAGTGGTGTAGCTTCAGTCACTGCGTCTACCGGAAATTTCCATGTAGTCATCTCAACAGGCCATGAGGCAATCAAAAATACTCTAGCTGCCAAAGCGGGATTGATGAAGTTGTGTCCAAGACCCCCAAAGGCCTGTTTTACTATTGCAATCGCAAATATGGATCCTACAACCGGCATCCAATATGGAATCTCCGGCGGCATATTAAGCGCCAGCAAAAGTCCTGTTAAAGCAGCACTGTAATCCATTACAGTAATGGGTTGTTTTCTCATGTTTTGTATTATTGCTTCAGTCGCCATAGCTGCTGCAACAGACATCAACACAACAATCAAAGTCTGAAATCCGAAGTAATACATTCCTGCAAGCGTAGCAGGGATAAGAGCTATTACGACATCTCTCATTGTTTTATCAGTCGCTTCATTCGACCGTATATGCGGTGATGAAGTAACTATCAGCTTTCTTTCCATCTTAACCCTCCTATCTATTTTGTTTTCCTTCGCTTGGAAATTATTTCCCTTTTGGCCATTCTAATTGAATGGAGCAAGGGACGTTTCGAAGGACAAATGAAAGAACACGAACCGCATTCGATGCAATCCATAGCATTATATTTCTCCGCCATATCGAACATTCCATTCAATGAGTAGGCACTAATTGCAAACGGTTGAATAAATGAAGGGCATATGTCTACACATTTGCCGCATCTTATGCAAGGATTGTATTCAGGCAATCTTGCCTGTTCTTCCGTAAACACCAATACACCGGATGTAGTCTTGGTTGAGGGTAGATCGTCAGTGAACTGTGCAAAGCCCATCATCGGTCCTCCAAGAATGAGTTTTCCAGGATCACCTTTATATCCACCGGCTTGTGCAACGATTTCACTTATTCTTGTCCCATTCTTTATCATGATATTTTTAGGTTCGACTATTCCATCGCCTGTGACAGTACAAATCCTTTCAATCAAAGGCATTCCTGTCCTTATTGCCTTGGATATGGCCGACATTGTAGCCACGTTGCTCACAACCGCTCCTGCATCCATTGGAAGAGATCCCGATGGAACCTCCCTTTGTGAACATGCATAAATAAGCTGTTTCTCTCCACCTTGCGGGTATTTTGTCTTAACGGTTACAACTTGAATGCCAGGATATTCCTTTGCCGCTTCTTTCACAGAAAGAACAGCATCCATTTTGTTGTTTTCAATGGCTATGTAAGCCTTTTCAAGTCCCAATACCTTCATCACTGCCCTTAAGCCGTAAACAACATCTTCCGGAGTCTCAAGCATCAAACGATGGTCCGCAGTAAGGTAAGGCTCACACTCGGCGCCATTTACTATAAGCACATCAATTTTCTTGTCCGGAGGAGGCGACAGTTTAACCCTTGTAGGAAAACCTGCACCACCCATTCCTACAATTCCTGCTTCATTGATTATGTCGAGTATTTCTTTCGGCTCAAGCGTCTCGATATCCCCCTTGGGAACAACACTCTCATGGATTTCATTCAATCCATCAGACTCGATTACAACGCAATTTGCAGTCCCGTTAATAATCATCCTTTTTTCAATTTTCTTGACCGTTCCAGAAACGCTGCTATGAACTGGCGCAGATACAAATCCGCCCGCTTCACCAATTTTCTGCCCAACCTTGACTTTTTCGCCAACCTCTACGATTGCCTGGCAAGGTGCGCCGATATGTTGCTGAAGGGGAATTACTACTGTTTCAGGTTCCAAAGCCTTCTCCACTGGCAAATGTTCTGTCATTGATTTGCTATGCGGAGGATGAATGCCTCCCCTGAAAGATAAAAGATTCATTGTTACTCACCCCTTTATAAATAGTTGTCACATATATATTTGTTATATCGCCATCCAATTTACAATATAAGTAATATCATGTGCTCAAAAACCACAAAAAAAAAGCATCTAATCCATTAATATAGTATCTTTAAAGGTTTTCAAAGTCAATCATTGTTAATTGCATAACAAGAATTTGATGGACTTTGCAAGATTATTGTCTTATGTTTTCGATTCCCTCTCTCAAATAATCCCTTATCCAGCAAATAACATCCACATTATTCAAAGCTACCTCTTCTCCTAGTATTCCCTTTATTTCTTTAGTGTCAAATGTGAAACACTTTTCATTAATCCAATGTTTATATATGAAATCTATTTTTATATCCGATATTACGGCTGTCACAATCGTATCTACAATGTTACCGATGGGTGCACGATCTATATGGTCATATCTGAAGGAAGCTTCGAGAATAGTTCCCCTGCCAATTTCAGATATCATTTCAAATTTTCCATCGCAATTTTCAGCTGCAAATTTCATCATGGGAATTCCCAGACCGACCCTTCGGGTTGTCCTGCTTGTATAGAAGGGATTCGTAACTTTTGCGAGTGTTTCAGCATCCATTCCTCTACCGTCATCCTTGACACAAATCTCCAAAACATTTTTTTCTATTTTTTCACGAATCTCTATCTCCACCAAGGAAGAATCCGCGTGAATCGAATTCTGTGCAATGTCCAATATATGCATTGACAATTCCTTCATTTGGCATCCCCCTTACTAATTTTCCTTAGCGTATTAAATATGCTTTTAATACTCATGTCTTCAACTTCGAGCCAATGGTCTCTCTCAGAAATATCATGCAGATAATGGGCGTCCGAATTGAATATATACCGGTAGCTTTTATATATGGGATTTTTTCTAATAAACTCTTCAAGCGTAGTTCTTCTCGAAAGCTCCAGTGCATCAAGATTTAAATCCGGTGGTATAAATCCAAGATTGGCGATAAGGCTAAATGCCCTTTTGTCTATATGGGCAGGTATGGCTAGCCCCTCATATCGATGAACCAATTCAAGCAATGCGTATATGCTCAAATCTACTGAATGTATCAAAAGACGTTTTTCTTTTCCGACCAATTTATCATCCTCGTCCAAAATCAGTTGACTTCCCAAAACATCTTCACTATTGGGAAGCCATTCGAAATGAGTGTTTAACTCTTTTTCAAAAGCTTCAATATTTTCGATGGTTTCAAATAAGCAAAGCACATGCACTTCTTCTTTGGTTTGCACTTCCATACCAGGAATCACGATAATCCCATTTCTACGGCCGAGCGCCATACACGCAAAGCAGTTTGCGGCGATATTGTGGTCTGTTACAGCTATTGCGTCAAGCTTTTTCAGCATTGCCATATTTATTATATTGTTGGGAGTCATATCCTCATCGCCACAGGGTGAAAGCGCCGAATGGATATGAAAGTCATAATACAGCTTCATTTCATTCCCAGCTCATTAAGCTTGCAAGCCAATGTAAAACTGTCAAGTTCCGAAGTGCAAACAACTATGTTTTCTTCATCCGCTTTCGCTAATGTTTCTTCTTCGACTTCAATTGACTCCGGCACGATAATCAACGGAATTTCCAAAAGTGAGGCCACGGCAATAATGTTAAGATGGGTCTGTACCGTTATCCAAATATCTCCCTTGCTTCCATTAGCCATAACCCAACTCAAAAGATCGCAGATATAAACACCGTCAACGGTTTTAGATGAGTCTTTTCCGCCACTAACTTGGTCCAATTTCAATTCCTCGATAATCTCTTTGATGATCATTTTTTATTAGCCTCCTGTCCTTTTCTTATTATACAGTCGTCAATTGAAGCTTCCCCACGCACTATGTCCTCTGCCAATGCCCTGCAACTTGGAGCCCCACATGTCCCACAGTCTATTCCAGGAAGTTGCTTATATATCTGCTCAATCATATCCATCTTGTTTATGGCAACTCTTATGTCCGAATCCAGTTTCATTACATTTTTAGGCTTTATGTCGTCAATCCAATCCTTCATTTCCAAATTAATGATTTCTAAAGCTTTAGCTTTATCTATTGCTTTAAACTGACTCTCTCCAATTTCTTCAGAAATGCGTCTGATTCTCGCTTTTGCGATAAATGAATTCTCCATTGCCAAGGGTCCACCTATACATCCGTTCACACAGGCATATCCCTCGAAAAAGTCCACGTCGTCGAGTTTTCCAAGCTCCATATCTTCCAAAACTTCAATTACATTTGCTATACCGTCAACAGCAAGATAATTTTTTGCTTTGATGCTATAGCTTTGACCGTTTGCTTTTGCCCAACCTATGCCTATGCTTGATGAGCTCTGAATTTGTTTCCTTATTTCCACATCAGGATAAAGCTTCAATATCTTCGAATAAACCGATTCTATTGAAATGGCCCTATCCACGTATGACTTCCTAATTCCGACCGGATTCTTTATGCTAGTTATTTTAGCAGGGCATTCAGTTATATAGAATGTCCCTATCTCATCCATAGACAGGCCGGTCTTCTCCATGGCTTCTCTTTTAGCAAGCCTAGCAGCTATTTCCATTGGAGTCTCGAGTTTTATTATCCTATCTATAAGAGATGGAAATCTTATTTGTATCAATCTTATTATTGCCGGGCACAGCGTCGAAATGAGAGGACCGTCTTTTTCTTTGTTTTCCAATCTGTCCTTCAAGGCTATGGAAAGATAATCAGCAGCCTTAGCTACGTCATAGACTTCATCAAACCCCAAATTGTAAAAAGAGTTGAATATCTTGTTGATTTCCTTGCTTAAATGAAATTGCCCATACATTGGGATTGAAACCAGCGCAACATTATATTTGTAATGTTTCATGTCTGATAATTCGTCAGTCAGCGCCCTTTTAGCATGGTAGGGACAAACCCTTATGCATTCACCACAATCTATACATCTTTCATTGATAATTTCAGCTTTGCCATTACGCAAGCGTATAGCTTCAGTAGGACATTTTTTTAAGCAATTTGTACATCCATTGCATTTAGTTATATCCAAATTTACTGAATGCCAATAATTTTCCATCAAATTACCTCCATCAAATATTAAAAATCATTTCCACTATGGTATCCGATCCCTTGGAAGATTCAATACTGAATTGGTCGCTTGTTCTTTTCATGTTTGGCAACCCCATACCTGCACCAAAGCCCATTTCACGCGCTTCATTCGAAGCAGTAGAAAACCCTTTTTTCATTGCATTCTCAATATTCTCGATACCATTGCCCTTATCGTGAGCAATAATAATTATTCTATCATGTGAAATTTCTGCTATGATTTTTCCGCCTTCCGAATGTATTACTATGTTAATCTCAGACTCATAGGCAGCGATAGCAACCCTTCTTACTATCGTTGAATCAATTCCAATTTGATTAAGCACCTTTTTAATATTGCTAGAGGCAATTCCCGCCTTCGAAAATTCTTCCTTTCCGACTTCGTATTCCAGCTTTATTTTTTTTTCCATTTCATCCATATAATCAATCCCCTTCTATTTGGATCCCGCGAAGTCCGTTGTTGTAAAGCAAACCACTCGCCTCAAACAAGGTGTGTTTGACTCTCATCAAAACCATTTTCTTTTCTTTTGCCAATCTACACACTTCTTCATTCGGCCTTTTACCTCTAACGAAGACAATGTTGGACAAATCTAGCATTTCTGCAGTTCTTATTACCTGCAGATTGGTAAGACCGGTCAAAAGAAGAACCTTATCATCGACAAAAGCTAAAACATCGCTCATTAGGTCGCATGAAAAAGCGGCCTCCACACTCCTGTTCATATATTCATCTCCAGACAATATTTCAGCACCCAGTATTTCTTTCGCTTCGCTCAGTAACATTACAATCCCCCTTGGACTCGCCTTATTCAATGCATATAAAGCTCTGATAAATCCTCCATAAAGCTTCTATCTTCCAATCCGGCCGCCTCTTGAAAAGCTTTGCCAAGTGATTCATACCAGGCGCCAAGACTCCCAAGGAAAATATCATCCGAATTTAATTTTTCAACCCTCTGCCGCATGCTTTCTATTTCCACGATGCCCTTTGTTATTTTTTCACTTAAAGCTTCACGCGTTAGCCTCGAATTCAAATAATCAATATAGCCGGTCTGTATCTCTCCAATTATTGAAAGTGCCCGCTCATAGTCTTTTATGCAAACAACTGACTCTTCCTCTTCATTTTCAGGATATGAAACTCCAATAGTTCTTTCTATTTTGAACAAAAACGAATCACTCACAATTTCCTTAGCTATACCTTTAAAATATTCATTAAGTGCACTATTTGCATAGACAAAATTAAGCACCTTAAAATTATTTTCCTTCAAAACGACTCCGGACTCTCCATTTCCTTTTAACTCTTCCAAAAATATTTCAGCATTCTCTATCGATGAAAAGCCTCCCAATTGATACGCATACAGGTTAACATTTATTTGTTCCGTCTTTTTCTCCATTTGTGAATCTCTATCATCAGCTTTATCCGTTTCTTCTAAGCCGTCTTGTTCATCATCCTGTCCAGCTTCTTCTACAATCTCCGGCGTTTCCGATTCAGTCTCGGCATCAGGTTCCTCAAGCGGCCTTAAATCGCTCGCTTCTTCGCTTGTTTGTGTTGATTTAGAATTATCATTTCCACCCAACATAAATTTTACACCGTAAAAACCAATCAAAGCAGAAAGCACACAAAGAATTAAGATTGCAATAATAATTCTACTGGTTTTATTCGTTTTCTTTTTTTTACTTTTATATCTTTTAGCCATACCATCACCCCTGTATCGTTAATATTATATCATATTTATTCCTCTGCATTATCTAGTATTTTTTTTGTACTCTTTTTTCTCTCTGCCATTTCCACAGGCGACACAATATAGTCACTAACCTGTTTGTAATTCGCAACCCTCAATATCCTGTTTTCCTCAAGGGATACGAATTTTGTCATTACACCTGCTCCGAATGCTATGACCGACTGCAGATCGTTCATCATTTGTATGTTGTATAGGCAAGCCTTGCCAGGCTTTGCATATCCTATGTTTTCCATGTTTCCAAGCATATACTTCTGACGATACATGTAATAAGGCTCCATCCCTAATGAAGCTGCCCCGTTTTCCGCAAGAGCTATCATTTCCCTCACTGTTTCTTCATCTGGCAAATCACTCATAACAGAGCTCTTTCTCATTTCAGCATTCTTTTTTAGTGCCAGTGTATGAACAGTCAAATTATCGGGATTTATATTATTGACAGCTTCCATAGTGCGACTCATTTCATAAATCTTTTCTCCCGGAAGGCCTACTATAAGATCCATGTTTACAGATCGGAAACCGTAAGGCTTCACCATATTCCAGACCCTATTGACATCTTCCGACCTATGGCCCCTTTTTACAATTTCAAGAGTCTTGTCGTTGAACGTTTGCGGATTTATACTTATCCTATCCACCCCTCTATTCTTCAATACCGACAATTTTTCTTCATTTATCGTATCTGGACGTCCAGCCTCTACTGTAAACTCCCTTAGCCCCTTTAAATTAAAGGTAGCATGGATGACATCCATTATTTCATCTAGCAAGCTTGCGGAAAGTTCCGTAGGTGTGCCCCCTCCAATGTAAATAGTTTCTATTTCAAAAGCTTCGATTTCAGATGCATAGTGTCTTATTTCAGCAGTGAGAGCCTTGACATAAGCAGCTTTAATGTCTTTCCTCGCATTTGCCATTGTCGGGAAAGAACAATACAGGCATTTACTCGGACAAAATGGTATTCCTATGTATATTGAAATTTTTTTAGGATTGGGAGGATAAAGAAATCCGTGTTCAATACGGGCAACATCCATAAGCAAATTGATTTTTTCGTCTGAAATAAGATATTCATTTTTCAGCTTCAATCTTACTTGCTCATATTTAATGCCATTTTTAATCATTTCATGCACAAGTTTTGAAGGCTTTATCCCCGTCAGTGTTCCCCACGGTAAAATGATTCCGCTATTTTCACCTAAAACGGCTTTGACTATTAAAAATTTAAGACGCCTTCTCACTTGTTTTTTATTTTCGCGTTCATCATTTGAAATAAGTTTAACAGATTCGTTTTTTTTAAAAATCCTATTTTCTCTGTCCCTCCAGAAAACATTGATATTGCAATAATCTCCTTCTTCGCTGTGAAAAATAGCCAACAAGGGACCGGATACTTCATGGTCCCTTGTTGCTTCTAATTTTTCTGTTTTAAAAATTGCTTTTGCCAAAGCTTCTATATCATATCTAAAAGTCGAATCCGTCATGTATATTTTCATTTCACTTATTCCTCATCTGCAATATAAATGGATTTTTTACTCTTTCATATCCAATGGATGTTTCAGCTCCATGGCCAGGAAAAACCCTCGTCTCGTCAGGCAGCTTCATCAGCTTGTCCATTATTGATGACATAATAGCGCCCATGGATCCCTTATCTAAATCCGTTCGGCCTATCGATCCTCTAAAAAGGGTGTCACCCGAAAAAAGAGCATCCTCAATTTTTAGGCATATCCCACCCGCGGAATGTCCCGGGGTATGAATTACAAGAGCATTTATTCCGTCCACTGCTATTATATCGCCATCTTTAATTAAATCATCTTCTATAAAGCTTATTGCGTTTCCTCCGGCACTTGCAGACATATTTTTTACGGCGTCATGCAACATATATGCGTCTTTCTTGTGAATAAGAATCTTTGCTTCTGTAATTCGTCTAAGCTCTTCTGCTCCTCCTATATGGTCCAAATGTCCATGTGTAAGCACTATTTTTTTTAACTTCAATTTTTTCTTTTGAAGATATCTGGCAATATCTCCTACATTCCCACCAGGATCAACAACTATGGCTTCGTTCAATTGTCCACCATGTACTATATAGCAATTTGCCGCATATATTCCAGTTACAATACATTCAATTTGCATTCGGCACCACCTAAAATTTTTTATTACTGTCAACAAGAATTGTGACAGGTCCGTCATTAACAATATTAACCATCATATGCGTTTGAAAAACACCCGTTTCTACATGGATACCAAGCATCTTAGCTTCTTCAACAAACAGTTCATACAACTTATTCGCAGGTTCGGGTTTTGCAGCGCTTGAAAAACCTGGACGCCTACCCTTTCTACAATCACCCATAAGAGTAAACTGGGATATAACCAGCATCTCCCCCTTGATGTCAAGAAGGGAAAGGTTCATTTTATCGTTCTCATCCTCAAAGATTCTTAAATTTGCAATCTTTTCAAGCATATTTTTTGAATCCTTGGGTCCGTCACCTTCTTCAACGCCCAAAAGCACATTCAATCCCTTTTCTATTTTCCCCATTGTTTCTCCATCAACAGAAACACTCGACTCCGAAACCCTTTGCACGACAGCTCTCATCTTTTTCCTCCTATGACGTAACACGCTTGACATCCATTACATCTGGCTTATTTTTCAATTTCTTTATAAGTATCTCCAACTGGCCAGTATCAAAAATTAATATAGTCAGATTAATTATTGCAATTTTTTCCTTAGTAATTCTTGCGTTTATACCAATAACCTCAAGATTTAATTCCGATATAAGATTTGTAACCTCCGAAAGCAGTCCCTTCTTGTCAGGTGCAATAATCTGTATTCCTGTTTCATAAGAAGTCTCTTCATCCCTATTCCATTCAACATCAATAAACCTTTCTGCTGTTGGATCTTCATTCTTTATATTGGGACAGTCGCTGCGATGAATTGTTATTCCTCTACCTCGTGTTATAAATCCTATGATTGCATCTCCAGGTACAGGACTGCAACATTTTGCGAAACGCACAAGTATACTATCTATTCCCTTAACAGTTATTCCCTGATCCTGTTTTTTATGCTTCTTGTCACTCTTATCAGGTTTCTTTTTTGACTTTTCCGCGATTTCCTCTTCGATGGTCATTTTCTTGTCGTCTTTATGGTAAGCCCTATATTTTTCCTTTAATTTTGGCATTACCTGATTGAGGGAAATCCCTCCATATCCCAAAGAAGCATACAGATCTTCTATTGCATTCAAACTAAGCTTCTTTACTGCAGAATTAAGCCAATCAGCTTGCAAGAATTCCTTTGCAGAGTATCCTAGTCTTTTCACTTCTTTTTCAAGCATATCCTTGCCCTTGACGATATTTTCCTCTTTGCGTTCCTTCTTGTACCACTGCTTTATCTTGTTTTTCGCCTGTGTGCTTTTTACAAACTTTAACCAATCTCTGCTTGGACCGTTTGAATGGGAACTTGTAAGCACATCTACAATATTCCCAGTCTTAAGTTTGTAGTCTAGCGGCACTATTCTTCCGTCAACCTTTCCACCTATACAGCTGTTTCCAACTCCAGAATGTATTTTATATGCAAAATCCACCGGTGTTGAGCCAACGGGTAATTCAACAACATCACCCTTCGGAGTAAATACAAAAACCTGATTTGTGAAAAGGTCTATTTTAAGGGATTCCACAAATTCCTTGGGATCCTTTAAATCCCTCTGCCATTCAAGCATCTGTCTAAGCCAGGTGAGCTTATTGTCTATGTTTTCCTCTTTTTCGCGCCCTTCCTTATATTTCCAATGGGCAGCAATACCATATTCTGCGATTTTATGCATGTCTTTCGTTCTTATTTGTATCTCGAACGGCTCGCCTTTTGGACCAATTACTGTTGTATGGAGGGACTGGTACATATTTGTTTTAGGCATTGCTATATAGTCTTTAAATCTTCCAGGTATCGGTTTCCACAAGGTATGAACTATTCCGAGTACTCCATAGCAGTCCTTAATGCTATCGACAATAACACGTATCGCTGTCAGATCAAAAATTTCCTCAAAACTCTTTTTCTGATACACCATTTTTTTATAAATACTATAAAAATGCTTTGGACGTCCTGTAATATCATATTCTATATCCGTATCAGACAATGAATCGTTTAGTTTATTGATAACAGTTTCAATGTATTCTTCTCGTTCCTCGCGTTTCTTATTGATCTTTTCGACCAACTCGTAATACCCCTCGGGATCAATGAACCTTAGAGATGTATCCTCAAGTTCCCCCTTTATTTTCGATATTCCAAGTCTATCCGCTATAGGAGCGTATATCTCTATTGTCTCCATAGCCTTTTCTTTTTTCTTTTCCTCATTCATGTACTCTAGGGTTCTCATGTTATGCAGCCTGTCTGCAAGCTTTATTATGATGACCCGGATGTCCTTTGCCATAGCAAGAAACATCTTTCTCAAGTTCTCTGCCTGTCTTTCCTCTTTCGACTCATACTTTAAACGGGTCAGCTTTGTCACTCCGTCTACAAGCAAAGCAACTTCCTCTCCGAATTCCGCTACTATTTCATCATATTCGTACTTGGTGTCTTCAAGAACATCATGAAGAAGCCCCGCTATTATAGTATTTTCATCCATTTCAAGTTCAGCCAGAATCAAAGCCACCTGAAGTGGATGAGTGAAATACTTTTCGCCGGACTTCCTGAGCTGTCCCTCGTGAGCACTTTCAGCAAAATAATATGCCTTAATAATATTGGCATATTCAATATTGGGATTATGTCGTTGTATTTGTATTATGAAATTTTCCAACATAGGTATTCCTCTTTCCTTTGTGAAAATTTAAATTCATTATATACCAAGAGCCCTATTAAAACAATGCAGCGGACATATCACATCCGCTGCTTCGTAATGGATTTCAATTTTTAGCGATCAGTATTTAACAACCGATTCCACTCTGTATCCCTCAAGGTGCTCCCGACCCTTTAAGAATTCCAGCTCCATAAGAAAGAGAATTCCTACCACTTCTCCTCCTAATTTTTCAACCATTTTAATTACTGAGATAATGGTTCCTCCTGTCGCCAACAAATCATCAGTAATTAGTACCTTCTGCCCTTCTTTTATGCCGTCTTTATGCATTTGCAATATATCTGTTCCGTATTCCAACTCATATTCATAATCTAATGTTTCAGCTGGAAGCTTCCCTGATTTCCTTACGGGAACAAATCCTTTTCCCATTGAGTATGCAATAGGCGCTCCTATCAAGAAACCTCGGGCCTCCGGCGCAACAATCAAATCAAAGGGAATATCCTTGATTTTTTCCATACACACGTTTATAGATCTTTGATAGGCTTCTCCATCTTTCAAAAGAGTCGTAATATCTTTGAAGCTTATACCCTCTTTCGGGAAGCCTTCTATAACTCTTATTTTATCTTTTAATTCCATTTTCTCCTCCTTTTATAAATCATATTCTCTATAGATATTCATTCATATTCTTTAATAGACCGTTTTCAAATATATCAATTTTTTCATCGGGTGCTTCGCGCACATCATACATGCCTTCCGTAAAATCGATTAACTCGCAATCCTCCAATATCCAAAGGGACGCATTAAATTTAAGAAAAGGCACCCCTAAACTCTTTTCTAAATCCAACTGGCTGAAAGGACCATTTTTCTTAAGAGCTCTGTATATATCGACCAGATGGCTCCTATTGGGAATCATCTCACAAACCATTTTATCAAAAGCATCCTTATCCCCAGCTTCCGATACATCTAAGTAATCCATTGCTCCCATCATTCCATAGCCATCATAGTTTACTATTCTTTTATATCCTCTTTTTGCTATTTCATGGATATCCGGAAGAACTGCAATGTGAGACCCTATGTTTGATGGTTCTTCATCCCCAAAAAAAACTGCTTCTTCCATATAAAAATCTTGGGGTGACTGTTCCTCAATTTGACCAATAAGCTTGTATAATCCTTCCAATGTATAAACCGCTACAAGGGTCCCTTCCTCCAGCAACATCGCTGGAACAAATTCCTTTCCCGATATTTTGCCTCTGCCTTCTGCCATACTGTCTTTTGTCTGAAATTTTTCAAAAAATGGCAGGAAAGCTTTTAGGTATTTCCTCCCTAAATCTCTCTCGGCATAGTATGCAATTTCATTTATTCTAATGTCCTTCAAATTCAATTGTATTGATTCCACATTTCTGAAAACGTTTTTTTCTAGATTAAACACAACATCCATGATTTGTTTTCTTTTAAGAAATGAATCATACATATCCATGTTAAATCCAATAGCGTCGAATATTCTATTGTTTTTCGAAAATGAGGCTTTCAAATGATTACCTTTATTTCCGACATAACGAAAATTATCAAGCTTAAGATTGTGCAAAAGAAACTTGGGCCTTGCATTTCCGCATCCGAAGGGAGCCAAACGATCAATGTCCTCTATAAGCTTAAAATCAATTTTTCGGGTATCTATTACACAATCAACCCCTAGCCTTGGTGCAAGCTCAGCTTGTGTTATTTTTTCCATAGCCAAGGCTTCAAGATCCCCTGCAAAAGCATCTATATCCGCTCTAGCAATGGAAAACCCAGCTGCTTGTTTGTGCCCCCCGAATTTTATAAAATACGACCTGCAGAGATCAAGCAAATCGTACAAATTAATAGATCCGTAAGAACGGCACGAGGCCTTTCCCTCAAATTCGTCAATTGCAATCATTATAATCGGCCTACAATATTTTTCGCTAAGTTTAGACGCTACAATTCCTATGATTCCGGAATCCCAGCCCGTCTTTCCAAGTACCATTATGTTTTCTTCATTCAATTTTTTTTCTTTAATCAGGGCTTCCGCCTCATAATATATGTTCTCTTCGATTGACTTTCTTTCAGTATTCATTTGATTTAATAAACCTGCCAAGCGCTCCGCCTGTACGCTGTCCCGCGACATAAGAAGATCCAAAGCTATGTCGGCGCTGCCCATGCGTCCTGCCGCATTTATTCTGGGCGCCAGCATGAATGCAATATTGCCTGCGTTTATAGGTTTTTCACTTAATCCCGAAACAGCTTTTAATGCAATCAATCCAGGGTTTTTACTAGAAGCAATCACTTCAAGACCCTTTTTAACAATTATTCTATTTTCGTCAAGCAGAGGGACTACATCCGCAACCGTACCTAGTGCTGACAATTCAATATACACATTCAAATCATCATTTTCACTTGATAAGGCCTGTACCAATTTGAATGCAATTCCCGCCCCCGCCAATTCTTCAAAACCGAATTCACAGGCACTTCTTTTGGGATTTATAATAGCATAAGCATCCGGAAGATTTACAGGGGTCTTGTGATGGTCAGTGACAACAACATCAATTCCGATGCTGTTTGCATATTTTATTTCCTCGGAAGAGGCAATGCCGCAATCAACTGTCACTAGCAAACTGCAACCCTTTTCATGAATAATTGTAACTGCATCCATGTTTAAACCATATCCCTCGGTTTTCCTTTCCGGAATATGGTGCATTATATTATCATATCTAATATTTCTGAAATATGTCAATAGAATTGCAGTCGATGTAATACCATCAACATCATAGTCTCCATAAATACAAATGCTTTCATTTTTATCAACTGCTTTATTTATCCTATCAACAGTCTTTTTCATATCCTTTAACAAAAAAGGATCTCTGAGGCTTTCCCATGACGGATTCAAAAAAGCTTCAGCTTCGCTTACTTTTGCAAGTTTTCTATTACACAACAATCCCGCCGTTATTTCGCTTACGCCAAATGTTTCGACAAGCCTTTTAATATCGGCAGGATCCGGCTTAGGTTTCATATCCCATCTATTGCTTTTTATTATCATTACAGCTCCTGCCCGTTACTTTTTTTCAATGATATCTCCACCAATTTCCTCTTTCGCTTTTTCGATTTGTTTTACCGCTTCCTCTTCCAATTTTGCCTTTTCCTTTGCAGCCTCGGTTTCAGAAACTTTATATCGTCCAACTTCCCTTTCAAGCGTTTTTATTCTTCCGTTCAGCTTCATTGTTTTTAAACCACTTTTGAATTTGCTAAAAACAGCAAATAGCCCCATTATGAGCGCTCCGAAAGCCGCTGAAACGAGTATAACCACTGATTGAGCAACCTCAATCTTTCCCAAAAAATAACTAATTTCAATAATGTCCGAATTGATTACTGCAAAAAGTGCTACTACTACAGAAAAAAGCAAGGATAATATGAAATAAATTTGCATGGCATTCCCTCCCGTATCTAAAAATATTCATTATATAATAGTAATAATTTCTCTATCTATACCCGTTTTCCTTCTCTATAAAAAATAAATATTCATTACAAAGATTTCTTTATACTAGAAATGGCGGCAAAAGCCGCCATTTCTAAGGTTTATGTTTAATGCTATGCAGCTTTGTAACTATGCTTCTTGCTTTCATGATTTTTCCAAAGCGCCCAAATCGGACTTGCTATGAAAATAGATGAATATGTTCCTGTAAGAACTCCAGCCAAAAGAGGCAATGCAAATTCCTTGATAGACTCCACACCCAAAACATAAAGACTTCCTATTACAAGAAGAGTTGTAAAAGATGTGTTCAAAGACCTCCTGAGGGTCTGCTTAATGCTGATATCAGCTACCTCAAAGTAGCTCTTTTTGTTCATATACTTTATATTTTCCCTGAGCCTGTCGAAAACAACAATTGTGTCGTTTATTGAATACCCCACTATTGTAAGAATAGCAGCAATTACAGAACTATTTACAGGTATCCTAAAAATCGAATACATGGCCAAGACAATAAGCACATCATGGATTAGTGCAATGATTGCCGAAACCCCAAACTTGTATTCAAATCTAAATGTTACATACATTAGCATTCCCAAGGATGCAAGCAATATTGATATCAATGCCTTTTCCTTTATCTCGTCTCCGATAGTCGGACCGAACTGCTCCGTTTGTCCAAATGCGGAATCTTCTATTCCGAATGTCTCTTTCGCTGAATTAAAGATTTCAATTCTTTCATCGTTGGTAAGATTGGACTTTGTTTTTATTATAACCTCATAGCCCTCAGCCCCTGCATGAATAATATCGGCGTTAAGATCGTATGGTTCAAGAACAGTCTGAATTTCCTCAATACTGTAATCTCTTCCCATGTCAAATTGCATCATTGTTCCACCGGTAAAATCAATGCCAAAGTTCAATCCTGCTATCATTGCCACAATAATTCCTATGATAATGATCGTTGTTGAAATTCCAAACCATATCTTATAGTTATCGCAAATTTTTAGTTTCATTTTTTCTACCCCCTAGGCGCCATACATTTTGGTATTTTTAGTCAGGTTCATGCCCACGACCATTCTAAGGAGCATTTTTGTTATAACAACAGCTGTAAACATGCTCGCTACTATACCTATCATCAATGTTATAGCAAACCCTTTGATCGGACCCAGTCCGAAGTAATAAAGAACTATGGCCGCTATGAAAGTAGTTACATTCGCATCAACAATCGTCCTAAGAGCTTTAGTGAATCCAGAATCTACCGACGCTCTAAGTGTCTTGCCATTTTTGATTTCCTCTTTAATTCGCTCAAATATGATTACATTGGCGTCAACCGCCATTCCAATGGATAGAACCATTCCCGCAACACCAGGAAGCGTTAATGTAGCATTCATTAGTATGAGAGAATAAAGTACTATAACAATATAAAGCAGAAGAGCTATGCTTGACACTACTCCAGGTAATCTGTAAAAACCAATCATGAATATAAGCACCAAAAGCAAACCTATTAGACCGGCTTTCACGCTTGTGTTAAGAGAATTTATTCCAAGTGTTGCCCCAATTGCCTTGGTTTGTACCTCCACAAGGTCTACAGGCAAAGCTCCTCCTCTTATAAGCGCTGCAAGGTTCGAAGCCTCATCAACAGTGAAGCTGCCAACAATTATTGCGGTTCCACCGGCAATTTCACTATCTACCCTCGGAGCTGAGATTATTTCATCATCAAGAACTATCGCCATAATGTTGTTTGGCGATGTCAATTGAGACACCTCTTTTGTTCCGAGTCTAAAAGCCTCTGTTCCGTTACTGTTAAATTCTAAGGCAACGGCCGGCTTGTCTGTCTTGGAATCAAAAGTTAATTCAGCATTCTTAACCTGATCTCCGGTAAGAATAACTGTTCCGTCAACCTTCACGAATTGCAGTTGCGCTGTCTTGCCTATGGCTTTGATTGCATCCTGGGCATCGCTTACCCCAGGAAGTTCAACTCTTATTCTGTTAGTTCCCTCTCGTACAATGTTTGGTTCGGTCAAACCCATTGCATCTACACGCCTTCTTATTACTTCTTGGGTTTGATCCATAATCTTTGCCAAAGCCTCTCCCGTAGCATCGGTATCGGCTTCCAAAACAACATATGCCCCACCCTCAATGTCAAGTCCAAGTTTCATTGAATCACTTACGGAACCGATTTTAATATTTCCCATATCGATACCATTTAAAGCTGTAAACACTGCCGCAATTACAACCAAGACTATGACTATGAAAAACGTTATGTTCTTTTTTTTCATAGCATCCTTCCTCCTTGTTTTTTATATTTATAATCAGACGCAAGTTCTACGTAATTTTTTGCCGAAACTTCAAAATAATCCATTTCTGCCTTTGTCAAAGAGCGAACAATCTTTCCCGGTATTCCCATTACCATGGAACCGCTAGGGATTTTTTTCCTAGGAGTAACGATACTCCCGGCTCCTATTATAACATCATCTTCAATAATTGCACCATTTAAAATAATTGCACCTATTCCTACAAGAACCCTATCTCCTATAGTGCAGGCATGAACGATAGCCCCATGGCCTATCGTTACATTCTCTCCAACTATACAGGGAAAATCTCTTGCTATGTGCAAGGTACAATTATCCTGAATGTTCGTACCTTTTCCAATTCTAATAAAGTTTTCATCCCCCCGGATTACCGTTCCGAACCAAACATTTACATCCTCTTCAAGAATAACATCCCCAATTATGTCTACTGACTCGGAAACATAGCATGAATCATGTATTTTCGGTATTTTATCTTTGTAGTTTTTTATCATTTTTGCACCTCTATACTAAGTTTCTTTGTTTTATTCCTTTTTCATTCAATGCGGCCTTGAGATAAATAGCGCATTCAACACGCTTTCTTTCCATCTTGCAGCCCAGCTCATACGGTTCAAAGATGTTACCATTTGAATAGTAGGCATTTGCATGGCAACCGCCTCCGCAATAAAATTTCGCCCAACAATTTCTGCAAGCTTCCTTTTTATAAACATGTGCATTTTTAAAGTCTAGCGGCTTCTTCAAATCTTCGTATGCATCGCTTAAAGTACCCATTTCCATCGATTCTTCCCCAACAAACTGATGGCAAGGATAAAGCTCTCCGGTTGGGGTTACAGCCAAATATTCGATCCCAGCGCCACATCCGGACAAGCGTTTGTACGCGCACGGTCCTTGGTTTAAATCTATTTCAAAATGGTAGTAATTGATTGGATGCCCTTCCTCGTAGCGTTTTATGATTTCATCGGCCAAGGCCTCGTACTGCTCCATTATGATTGGAAGATGCTCCTCCTTAAGTACATATGGTTCGGTAGGTTTTGTCACTACCGGCTCAAGGGACAGACTGTCGAAACCGCTGTCAGCTAAAAAGCTCACATCCTCAACAAAGTTCAAATTATATGATGTAAAAGTTCCCCTCGCAAAATACAAGCGATCTTCTCGCATGGAAACAAATTTTTTATATTTTCCATAAATATCATCAAAGGACCCTTTACCGCTAGCATAATACCTGAGCCTGTCATGATTTTCCTTTTTTCCATCTATGCTAAGCACCACATTATCCATGTGTTCATCGAGAAAAGCCATGACCTCGTCAGTCATTAGGACTCCATTTGTGGTTAATGTGTAGCGAAAATGCTTACCGGTCTCCTCTTCCCTTTTTCTTCCATAGAATACAAGATCCTTCACTACATCGAAATTCATCAGTGGCTCTCCACCGAAAAAGTCAACCTCTAGATTCTTTCTATTCCCAGAATTTTCTATAAGGTAATCAAGTGCCTTTTTTCCTGTTTCCAAAGACATAAGACACCTCTCACCATTAAAATCACCCTGTGCAGCAAAGCAATACTCACATCTCAAATTGCAGTCATGTGCGACATGGAGACACATTGCCTTTACAAGCGGTTTAGCAGTAATAAGTGGGTTCTCTCCCAGCATGTCGTCTGAAAAAAGCTCTTTGCTTTTAATCAAAGAATCTATTTCAAGCCTTGCTTCATTGACGATTTCAACTCCATAAAGTTCAATTGAGCTTTTAAAAGCCGTATCTTCCATATCTATTCCATTTTTCGAATATGAGTCAAGCAAATCAAATACAGCATCATCAACTATATGAACCGCTCCGCTATTTATATCTAAAACAATATTCATTCCATTTTGTCTATACTTGTGAATCATCGTCTTTCCTCCCACTAAATATGCAAAGAGAAAAAGCAGCTTTCAAGCTGCTTTTTGAATTACTTTGTGTTTTCACAAACTTGGTTACCAACTGTACATGAGGTTTTGCATGCGGACTGACAAGATGTTTGACATTCTCCGCAACCTTTGTTTTTTGTTTCCTTTAATTTGCCCCTGCTAAGGGTTTTTATGTGCTTCATTCTATTCATCCGTCCTTTCTTCAAATATACTACTCTTTAATGCAGAAACAATTTTATTGCTCTTCAACTGTTCCTATAGCCCATTTGCTGAGCTGGAGCTTTAATTTATCGGCTCCGATTTCAATTGTAAGAATTTCGTCACTGATTTTAATGATTGTTCCGTTGATGCCGCCGATTGTGACTACCTTGTCGCCAACCTTCAAGTTTTCTCTCATCTTCTGTATTGCCTTGTTTTTCTTCTGTTGCGGTCTAATCATAAGAAAATACAAAATTCCAATAAATAATAATGGAAACAGAAGCTGAATAGTTGATGAATTCATTGATATTTCCCCCTTATTTTTTTTGCTTAGTCTTATATATCTTTCCCTATCATATTATCATAACCATAGTTTCTAAAAAAGTCTTTTTTTAGCGTTTTGAATGTATCTTCATCTATAGCTTTACGTATCTTTTCCATTAAATTAAGCAGAAAATGCAAATTATGGTAAGAAAAAAGCCTGGCAGACAAAATTTCATTCGATTTATATAGATGTCTCAAATACGCTTTTGAATAATTACGGCAAGTATAGCAATCGCAATCCGGGTCTAGAGGCGAAAAATCTCTAGTGTATTGTGCTTGCTTGATTGAAATCCGCCCCCGGCTAGTCATTGCGGTCCCATTTCTGGCAAGACGCGTTGGCAATACGCAATCAAACATATCAACTCCCCTTTCCACCCCTTCGAAGAGACAGTCGGGAGACCCTACGCCCATCAGATACCTGGGTTTATCCTCCGGCAAAAGAGGAGTGGTATAATCGAGCATTTCATACATGATATCCTTCGGCTCGCCCACACTAAGCCCTCCAAGAGCATAGCCCTTAAATCCTATTTCTATTAGCTCCTCTACACTTTGCTTCCTTAAATCCTTATACATCCCGCCCTGTACTATTCCGAAAAGCGTCTGGTTTTCAGTGTTTGCGTGAGCTTCCTTACACCTTTTCGCCCACCTGGAAGTCCTTTCAAGGGAATTCTTAACATATTTGTATTCTGCGGGATATGGAGGACACTCATCAAAAGCCATAATTATGTCCGAACCCAGGGCCGTCTGTATTTCTATCGCTTTTTCAGGGCTTATGAAATGCTTTGAGCCATCTATATGGGATCTAAAAGCAACCCCTTCCTCACTTATTTTACGCATTGGACCAAGACTAAAAACCTGAAATCCCCCGCTATCAGTCAAGATTGGCAAATCCCAATTCATGAATTTATGCAATCCGCCTGCTTCCTTAATCAAATCATGGCCGGGTCTCATATATAGATGGTAGGTATTGCTAAGAATTATTTGGGCTTTTATTTCCTTCAGTTCCTCTGGCGTCATGCTCTTAACCGTGGCCTGTGTTCCTACCGGCATAAATATAGGTGTTTCTATTATCCCATGATTTGTTGTCATTCTACCTAACCGCGAAGCATTTTCATTAGATTTTTTTAATACTTCAAATTTAAAAGACATAAAACCCTCCCCCGTCAGTAAATAAACATTGCATCCCCAAAACTAAAGAAACGGTAGCCTTCCGATTTTGCGGTTTCATATGCCGCAAGTATCGTCTCCCTATCAACAAAAGCGCTAACCAGCATAATAAGTGTTGATTCCGGAAGATGAAAGTTCGTTATTATCGCATCAATTACTTTAAAATGGTAACCCGGATATATAAAGATATTGGTCCATCCGCTTCCAGAACGCACAAACCCGTTTTCATTACCTAGGGTTTCAACTACTCGATTTGCAGTTGTTCCTACTGCTATTACTCGATTCCCATTTGTCTTGGTTCTGTTTATAAGGTCCGCATTTTCCTCGTCAAGAACATAATATTCAGAATGCATCTCATGTTCCTCTATTAGCTCTTCCTTGACAGGTCTGAATGTTCCCAGACCAACATGGAGAGTCACATAGGCAATTTCAATGCCTTTTTCCATTATCTTTGTGAGTAGATCATCAGTAAAATGAAGTCCCGCCGTAGGCGCAGCCGCTGAACCGCTTTTCTTTGAATAAACAGTCTGATATCTTTCCTGATCCTCTAGATTTGCCTTTATATAGGGAGGAAGAGGCATCCTTCCCAAGTTTTCAAGTATCTCCTCGAATACACCCTCATAAGTAAACTCTATTATACGAATCCCCTCTTCTATAACATCAAGCACTTCAGCTTTAAGCTCTCCGCTACCGAATGTAAAAACGCTTCCCGGTTTAGCTTTTCTTCCAGGTTTGACCAAGGTCTCCCAACGGTTAATGTCGAGCCTTCTAAGAAGAAGAAACTCCACTTTCGACCCTGTAGACCTTTTCCCGAAAATTCGTGCAGGAATAACTCTTGTATTATTTAATACCAAACAGTCTCCCGGATTCAGATAATCTACAACATCCTTAAACCTGCCATGCTCTATTTCACCGGTTTTTCTGTTCATAATCAACAGTTTCGATTCATCCCTCTTGCTGAGAGGCTCCTGGGCTATAAAAGATTCCGGCAAATCATAATAAAAATCACTTTTATTCATTATTTATACTCCTACTCTATAGTTGTATCCGTGTAATAAAATGACAGTATGTCTTTGTAACCATATCCCTCTTCAGCCATAGCCTTGGCACCCTCCTGGCTCATACCCAAACCGTGTCCCCAGCCTCTACCTTCAATCACAAATCCGTTTGCCCCCGAATTTTCTTTTTCTCCAGATCCACCCAAAACATGACAATTCTCAAAATCGGTCTTGCTGATTTTTCCGTCACCACTCAAAACCGAAATTCCCTTGGCTGGAATCCTTTGGATTGATAAGCCTTTATTAATGCAGTAAAGATCATTGTCCTTCCTTATATCGAACAATGTGCTTTTTAGCATATCATATCCGAAAATGGTTCTCATTGTATTTTTGAGCAAGGTAACATCGGCTTTATCCGATTCTATCAGAAGCTCCAAAACGTGGTTGTTTTCGCTTCTTCTTGCAATAGACATATCTATCGATTTGCCAACATCGTATCCAGCTGATCTCATGATGTTATAAATCGAGTCTTCGGAATATTCTATTTCCCAACTATAATGAGATTCGCCTATAGAAAAAACATCCTCAACACCCTTTAGATAGGGAACTTCCATAGACCAAACATTCTCGCTGTTTTCAGTATAGCCTCCACTGTTTGTATGGTAAAAAGCACTAACTATTTGACCATTCCATCTAAGGATTTCACCATACGTTTCATCAACAGCACGGTTGCAGGAAGCACCTTCATAGTCGTAGCCAACATATGCCTGTGAATTCTGCGTATTGCAAAGATTGAATCCAAGATGTGAATATTTGCCGTAATTGCTTATTGCAAAATTCCGAGCCGCTACCGCCTGAGCCTTGAGAGCCTCAAGCGGCCATGAGTTAGACATTTCCCAAGGCAAAACACCGTATAAGTATTCATTCATATCAAGGTAGTTTATAACGGTCAAATCGCTTCCGCTATAACGTTTTATCATTACACCGCCTCTGTATTGATGACCCTTGTATGAAAATACCGAGTCTTCATTTTTTCCGCTAAAGGGTTTTATCAAATATTCGTTTTTCATGGCCTCGTAAGCCAAAACCCTTCCGCCTTCAGCTTCGACCAAAATCAACGAATCATATTCATTTACATTAAAAACAATTTTGTCCGTTTTATTTGAAAAGCTCTTTGCTTTTGATTCCGCCTCAGACCTGCTTGAATATGGCCCAGCACACAGGCTCCATCCATCGTCGTATATTGTAAAAAATACTTCATCCATATCTTCCAGCATTTCAATATCATCAGACAAACTTTGCAAATCGTCTGAAACAGAACCTGCCTTTACCAGAAATACGCTTTCGTTAAAATCTGACGCTTTTTCTATTTTCAATTCTTTGAAATCAATATATGGACAAAGGTTCTCATAGCTATCTCCGTTTACTAGACCGAATTCGAATCCTTCACTTGATGCCACGACAATACTTTCAATAGACGGATTGTTAAATGTCAGTCCTATCCTTATGGTCTGCGGAACATTTTCGGCGCCATATGACAAATAAAATGAAAACACAAATGCCAACAAAGCGATCACCGAACTTTTCATAGCTCTTTTCATTGCCTCAGCCCCTTAAAATATATTCCTGAAAACAGATTATGCAAAAACGTCAATACAATAATGACAATTATACTCGAAACAAAAGTAAAATAAAAGGCGATTACAAATGTTCTTCCTCTAAATTCCATATGGTTATTTCTTCTTCGCCATTATTTTCCATTCCAAGATGCTTGTATCCTCTTGAAGTGACCACCCTTCCCCTCGGTGTTCTGTTTATAAATCCCAGCTGCAAAAGATAAGGCTCATACACATCTTCTATTGTATTTCTTTCTTCTCCTGTGGATGCAGCCAGCGTATCAAGCCCTACCGGACCACCATCAAATTTTTCTATGATTGTCATTAGTATCTTTCGGTCAACTCCGTCGAGTCCCAGTGGATCAACCTCAAGAAGCTCCATGGTCTTTTTAACCGTATCTTCATTTATGGTCCCATCACCCATTACCTGTGCGTAATCCCTAACCCTCTTAAGTAGCCTGTTTACAATTCTTGGAGTCCCCCTACTTCTTGTAGCAATTAGCAAAGCGGATTCGTCATCTATAGGCACCCCTAATATCTCGGATGACCGCAAAACTATTTTTTTGAGATTTTTCACCTCGTAAAGATCCAGTTTGCATATTACTCCGAAACGGTCCCTAAGCGGCGAGGTCAAAAGACCTGCCCTAGTAGTTGCCCCTATTAGCGTAAACCTTGGCAAATCCAAACGCACAGTTCTTGCGCTCGGTCCCTTTCCTATTATTATGTCAAGGGCATAGTCCTCCATCGAGGGATATAAGACTTCCTCGACGCTTCTGCTCAGCCTATGGATTTCATCTATAAACAAAACATCGTTTTCCTGCAAATTTGTAAGAATCGCTGCAAGATCTCCTGGTCTTTCGATTGCCGGTCCTGAGGTTATGCGAAGGTTAACTCCCATCTCATTTGCAATAATAGTAGCAAGTGTAGTCTTGCCCAATCCTGGAGGACCATAAAGCAAGACATGGTCAAGCGACTCGTCCCTCTGTATTGCGGCATCTATAAATATTTTCAATTTTTCTTTAAGCTTTTCCTGGCCTATATAATCATTCAAAGACTTCGGTCTTAGCGACTTCTCTATTTCCGTTTCATCCCTTTTTTTATCGGGGGTTATGACCCTATTGCTTGGATTGTTCTCGATCATTTCCGCCTCCTCATCTCTTTAGTAATATCTTGAGCGCTTCTTTTATTATTTGTTGCGCTATCATTCCATCTTCATAAACAGATTGTACTGATGCCGCAGCATCCGTTCTGCTATACCCTAGGGCCATCAAAGCGTCAAGTGCATCCCTGTGTTCCCCTTTAAAAGGAGATATCCGATCTTGCCTTGATCTGTCCATTATTTCCATTTCTCCAAATTCCTTGATTACTTTTTCCTTTAAATCCAAAATAATCCGTTGAGCTGTTTTTTTGCCAACCCCTGAAACACTTGTAAGCGAAACGCTGTCAGCCGACGCAATGCATCTTGCTACATCATTGTAGTCTATCGTAGACAATATCGCCAATGCCAATTTCGAACCTATTCCGCTGACCTTATTTAACATTCTAAACATTTTTAATTCATTCTTTTCATAAAACCCGTAAAGGCTTATATCATCTTCCCTTACCACCATATCTGCATAAATCTTGATTTCCTCTCCGTCTTGTATATCTCCAATTGTGTTCATGGAAGTAAATACCCTGTAACCTATTCCATTGTTCTCCACAACTATGTAGTTTTCACCCAAATCCTTTACAATTCCTTTTATATAATCAATCAAGCCCTGTCACCTCATTTAATTTTAAAATATTTTCCCATAACTCCCGAATGAGCATGGCATATGCCTACCGCTAAAGCGTCCGCGGCATCATCTGGTCTCGGTATTTCCTTTAGATTAAGTATCGTCTTCACCATTAGCTGAACCTGCTTCTTTTCCGCTCTTCCATAACCCACAACACCCTGCTTGACCTGAAGCGGAGTATACTCAAAAATTTCAATCCCTGCTTTTGCAGCCGTTACGACTGCCACGCCTCTAGCATGCGCAACCATTAATGCCGTTGTTACATTCTTATTAAAAAACAACTCTTCTATTGCAACAGCATTGGGCTTGTATTTCTCGAAAAGATCATAAAGCTCATTATATATCTTTTTAAGCCGATCTGGCAGTTCCATATTCGAACTGGTCGTGACTGTACCGTATTCTATTACATCAAATTTGTTTCCTTCATAAGAAATCACACCATATCCCAAAATTGCATATCCGGGATCTATTCCTATAATCAGCATGCCATAATTCGCCTGCCTTCCTTTTCTTTAAATTCGTTTAGTCCATATTAAAGGGATACAGCAAATACCGTATCCCACTTCATCAACCAAAAAGTGATACCAAACCACCAAATGTAGACAAAACCATAACAATCGCAATTGCTATTGCAATTAACTTAGCCGTTCCCCTATTCATGACTTCACCCTCTCTTATTATTTAAATAACACTTCATTTATAGCATAACACTTTCTTGAATAATTATAGTCTTCAATTTTTTATTTATTATACCATAAAAAATTGAAAAAAACTATTTACACAGAACATTTGTTCTATTATAATGAAATCAAAAGAACATTTGTTCGAGGAGTTATTATGAAAAAATATCGCATTGCAAATCGAAAAAAATTCATATCAAGTACTGCTCTTTTGCTTTTCCTTTCTTTCTGTATTCTGTCTCTTCCTTTTAAACTTATTCAAGCAGAAGGTATTCAGGAAAGACAATATATAGAGGTTGTCGTAAAACCGGGCGACACACTTTGGGAAATAGCCGAATCTCAAAATTTTAATCGGGATCTTAGAGAAACCATCTTCGAAATAAAAGAAACGAACCGTCTTTCAGCCAATACAATACAGCCCGGTCAAAAAATACTTGTACCCCTTAAGCTTACCAAATAACAAATTAGGCAGACACCGTTAAAGACGGAATCTGCCTAATTTGTTTCTTGTTAGTATTTTGTACTTGCTATTTTACGCTTTCAATTCAGAACCTTGTTCTTTAATCTTTTCCTCTGCTTTATGGTAATTTTCCTCAAACTCAAACCTTATTTTTTTAACCTTGTTTTCTTCATTCCTAAAAATCATAACATTTCTTCCCCGCACTTTCTGCGTCTCCACATATCTGTAGCGGTCGTTATACAATTTCATTATGCTTTCAATTCCAGATGCAAGCTCTTTCTCCATCTCTTTCCTCTCATGAAGAAAATTGTCTCTCGAACTTTCCCTCAAGGTTTTTGTGGAGTCCTTGTCATGTGATCTTAGATAATCCGTTGTAGTTTTCTTTACCTTTGGCGAATACTTGACACTCATAAGAATCCTCCTTCTTTTGAATGGCAACCGGTGTCTTATTCTTTATATACCAAAAGCATCGAATTCTAAACTCCTTATATGAAATTCAAAATTAATCTTCCATTTCCCAATTGTGATGAAGGTTCTGAACATCGTCATTATCTTCAAGCATATCTATCAGATTTTCCATTTTGCTTATGTCTTCGATGTTTTCAAGCTTTGCCATTGTTTGTGGAATATATCCCAATTCCGCCTTTGCAAACTTGTATCCATCCTTGAGAAGATAGTCTCTTACTACGGCAAACTCCTCCATTGATGTTATTATTTCCGCAAATCCGTCCTCAACCTGTATGTCTTCTGCCCCTGCTTCAAGCGCCTCCATCATCAATGTCTCTTCATCAAGCTCATTTTCTTCTTCAGAAAGAACAAGTATCCCCTTCCTGTCGAACATGAAAGATACGCATCCGTTCGATCCCAGATTTCCACCGTTTTTTGAAAATATATGCCTTACATCCGCCGCGGCACGGTTTTTATTGTCAGTCAAAATTTCAACCATTATAGCAACGCCTGAAGGACCGTATCCCTCGTAAACGAATTCCACAAACTGCTCTCCGTCAATCTCGCCTGAGCCTTTCTTTATTGCCCGTTCGATGTTGTCATTTGGCATATTGTCGGCTTTCGCTTTTTCAACAGCACTCTTAAGAGACATATTATACTCTATTTCAGGACCGCCTTCTCTTGCCGCTACCATTATCGCTCTTGCATGTTTTGTGAAAATCTTTCCACGCTTGGCATCCTGCTTGCCTTTTCTGTTGATTATTGTTCCTATTCTTCCCACTTTTCCACCTCTTATCATTATTTATAAACACTATTAACAATTAAAATAACTTTCATTACAATGAAGGCCTTTTCCCTAAACATTTTTTCTAAAATTCAGGTGCCTCCGAGGGCATTTTTCTTTTATGCTCCGAACGCGAATGCATCGTTTCGATTATCTTTCTATCCTTGTCTGGTATGGATTTCCCATCCAAATAGTCGTCAATCATATCGTATGTTGTTCCCATTTCATCCTCGTCAGTCTGTCCATCCCAAAGTCCAGCAGAAGGTGGCCTTACAAGTACTGACTCAGGCGCGCCCAACACTACTCCCCACTTATAGACATCCCTCTTGGAAAGCCTCGATATTGGAAGCAAGTCAACTCCTCCATCGCCGTACTTTGTGAAGTATCCCGTGTGGGTTTCTGCTGCATTATCTGTACCAACTACCAAATAATTCATTGCTCCCGCAACCGTATACAGGGTGCTCATTCTAAGTCTTGCCCTTAGGTTTGCATCTGTAAGCTTCATGCGACTTTCATCCAAGGGTTTGATCTCTCTAAGTTTTTCCATAGTGCCGCGAAGTATAATCTCATGTGCAGATGTCAATTCAACTTCTAAGGTTTCTATTCCACAAGCCTCAGCGCATAGAATTGCATCATCTCGGTCCTTGCCGCTGCTCTTACATGGGAGTATCACTCCAAGTGAATCATTCGGAAAAGCACGCTTTATTAGCCCTGCAACCACGGTGGAATCAATTCCACCTGAAAGCCCTACCAAAAGTCCCTTCGTTCCGCTAGCCTTTACCATTTCCCTGAGCCAGTCTACCGTCATATCAATCTTCTGTTCTATCGTTTTTTCCATCCCTTCCTCCTAAAATTCATAATAAAAAAATTATAGCATAAATGACCTTTGCCATCTACATCATTCCATTTTCTCTTCCATTCAATTCCGCCATCACGCAACCTTCTGTCACAGCTTCAAAGCCCATTTCCTCGGCTTTATTTATTATCTCATCACTAACGGTTCCCGGTTGAAACCATACGTGAACTATGCCGGCTTTCTTAAAGGAATCCAAAAGACGTATGCCTATTTCCGGTTTGACAACCATATCTATGCATTCCGGAACGACAGGCAAATCCCCAACACGGGGATATACCTTGTCTCCATCTATGGTCTCGCATCCTGGATTTACCGGATACACTTCATAACCGAATCTTTTAAGAGTTTTGTAAATCTTGTATCCAAAATTTTTCTTGTGATGACTGGCTCCTACTACTGCCCATATCTTTTTTTCAAGCATTGCTTCCTTGCGTTCTTCCTGTGATTTCATTTTTTCTCCTTTCAATCCAATAGCTTGCCGTCCTCTATAATATGAAACCCTGCATCGAATCTTTTCATTTCGGCTTTCCCGTTTGTGATGTTGATTATGCTGTTTGTGAATTCATCTTCATCATTAGGCCTTGCATATATGAACATATGAACGCTGTCGTCAAACTCGGTTTCATCAAGAATGTACTTGCTGTCATAAAGAAAATTTTGAACTTTTCCGTGCATCGAGTAATCGACCTTAACAACGAATTTTGATAGAAGCGTCTTGCTGACTATCCCGGCCTCATCTAAAGCCCTTTGCGCCACATGCGTATAGGCCCTCACAAGTCCCCCTGTGCCAAGCTTTATTCCCCCAAAATACCTAGTAACTACAAGCGCTAGATTGGTCAAGCCCTTATTCTTTATCATCTCGAGAATAGGAATACCTGCCGTGCCGCTAGGTTCTCCGTCATCGCTATATCTCTGCAGCTCCTGCCCTTGGCCCAAAACAAAGATTGGAACATTATGCCTTGCATCTTTGTTTCTCTTTTTTATTGCGTCTATAAATTCATTTGCCTCTTTTTCGGTTTCAACAGGCTTTACATAGGCTATAAATCTTGATTTTTTAATCTCATCTTCCCATGAAGCAGGTCCTCGCAATGTTTGATATTCATTTTTCATCATTCTTCCTCTTTCACAATCAAAAATTCCTTGTATTTGCCCACATCGAGTCGGCTCATTTCAACAAAAGCCTTTGTACCTTTTTCTTCGTAAAGAGTTTCCAAAACATTGTGTCTTTCCTTTAGCTCAGAATATACTCCTCCCTTATCAAAGGGAATAAGAAAGCAAACCTTGACCATGTTTTGAAATAATTTGCCATGGATTCTTTCAATCAGATGATCTATTCCCATCCCTGTTTTTGCAGATATGTTTATACTTTCTACTCCGTCTCTAACAAGTATGGTTTCTTCTTTTACCAAGTCCATCTTATTGTATACAACTATCCTTGGAATTTTCTCAGATACTCCAATTTCCTTCAATACACGATTGGTGGTATCCTTTTGCATAAGATAATCGGGATTCGAAGCATCAACGACATTGACCAGCAAATCTGCATCGAGAACCTCCTCCAAAGTTGATTTGAAAGCCTCGACAAGCATATGTGGCAAATCGCTTACAAATCCCACCGTATCCGTCAATACAAACACCTTTCCTTTTTCCATTTCCATCCGTCTGGTGGATGTGTCAAGCGTTGCAAAAAGCATGTCTTCCTCGTAAACCTTGCTGCCTAAAAGCTCTTCATCCAAACTTTTTTCGATGAAATAGTTCATTAGGGATGACTTTCCTGCATTTGTATATCCAACAAAAGCAACCATCGGAATTTCATTTTCCAAACGCTTCTTCTTCTGAACCTGCCGATCCTGGTCAATTTTTCTGATTTGTTTCCTTATTTCAGCAACCCTGTTCATTATATGGCGTCGGTCTGTCTCGAGCTTTTGTTCCCCTGGTCCTCTTGTTCCTATTCCCGCACCCGTTCTAGATAAGGCATTGCCCATTCCTCTCAATCTGGGCAAGCGATATTTTAACTGAGCCAACTCCACTTGAAGCTTTGCCTGCTTTGTCGTGGCTCGCAGCGCAAAAATATCGAGTATTAGTATTGTTCTATCTATGACAGTCTTTCCAATAATCTCCTCTAGATTCCTTATTTGCGAGCCTGTAAGTTCATTGTTGAAAATAATTATGTCAACTTCCAGACCTTCGGCAAAGCTTCGAATTTCATCAACCTTTCCCTTCCCTATGAAAAAAGCAGGGTCCGGTTTTTCTCTCTTCTGCGTAACCCTATCAATAACTAGGGCTCCTGCCGCCTCGCAAAGTCCCTGCAGTTCATTCATAGATTCATTTATAGGCAATTCTGTCATCCTCATTCCATCAATGCCCACCAACATCGCTTTTTGCCTATTTCCATCTTTATTATTTATCAATATTATCGCCCCTATGTTTTGTGTATATTACAATTCTTTCATTATTGCTAATCCCTTTACTTCTTTATGTTATAATATTATAGCATTTAAATGCAATCATAGTTGCTGAAACAAACACGCGGAGGGATAATATGGATCATAATAAACCAAAATCCAAAAAAAAGAAAAAAGGATTTAAAAACGTACTTAAGTTTATTATCATTATAGCAATAATTGCCGGATTCCTGGCAGCTGGCGCAACAGCAGGCCTTGTTGCAGCAAGCCTCAAGAACATAAAAAAAGTTGATACGTCACGCATAAATCAGATACTTGACGAAAACTCTTTCATCTTGGATCAAAACGGCCTCGTCATTGAAAAAATACAAAGCGACGGTCTTCGAACAATAGTCGATTACGACGACATAGACGAGGACCTTAAAAATGCATTCATTGCAACTGAGGATAGAACCTTCTTCGAGCATCACGGATTCAACTATAAACGACTTGTAGGTGCAGTGCTGCAAGGTGTCACAAGCGGTGGAAAAATAAAAGGAACAAGCACAATAACCCAGCAATTGGCAAGAAACCTTTACCTCGAGGAAATAAAGAGCGTTCGCACGCTCTCCCGTAAAATAAAGGAAGCTTACTACACTGTTCAGCTCGAAAAAGACCTCAGAAAAGAGCAAATATTCGAGGCCTATTTAAACACTATTTACCTCGGCAGCGGAGCATATGGTGTAAACGCCGCTGCTCAAACCTATTTCAGCAAGAATGCGGATGACCTTACCATTCCCGAGTCAGCACTCATAGCCGGAATAACCCAGCTTCCCAATAACCATTCCCCAATAAAAATCTTAAACAAGGCTGATGTCAGCGAAGACGACTATATAATCGATTCAAACGATGAAATTTATACAACAGTCTTCAACGAAGACAGCATTGCCAGGTATCATAGTGTTTTAGGATTCATGAAGTTGGAAGGCTATATATCAGAAGAAGAGTATCAAGACGGCATGACCGTCGACTTAAAAACCATCCTCAATCCAAGTAAGAATAAAAATTCCGAAATTTCCTCCTACTTTTCTGACCTCTTAAAGGAAGAGGTAATAGCAGCCCTCGAGGAAGCACTTAATACAAGCCGGGAAAGAGCCCAAGAAATACTTTACACACAAGGCCTTAAAATATACTCGACACTCGATTTAGACATGCAAAAAACGCTTGAGAACGTATATTCAGATCCAGAAAACTTCCCGAAGCTTCAATACCCCAAGGATAGACAGGGAAACATACTTGTAATACGCAGGGATCAAGTAAACAATAGTATTGTAAGCAACAGTATTGTTCTATATCAATATGACAACCTTATAGATAAAAGCGGAGACTTGATAATACCAGAATCCGACTATATATATGATGAAAATGGCAATCTCGTGCTTCTAAAAAACAAGCGTCTTAATTTTATATCGCTATATGAAAACGGAAGCGTAGTCGGAATACAGGTCTTGGTAAAAGACACATACAAGGCCGACACATCTAAAGAACAATATCTTCCCAACAAGAATGAATATCTAATCCCTGAAATATTTATTTACAAGGGTCAAAAGGTTCTACTTCCTTCCGAAAGCAAAAGCTACGATAAAAACAAAAACCTTGTGGTTGCAAAAAGCTTCCTTGACAGCAATCCATCATTTTTCAATAAAGATGATTCAAACAACCTAACAATAGATAAAGAAAATTTTTCAATCAGTTCAAAAGGTATTGTTCAGCCACAGTCGGCTTCGGTTATTGTAGACTACTCAACCGGATCGATTAAAGCCCTAATGGGAGGACGCAATGTAAGCGGACAAAAAATATTTAACAGAGCTATAAATCCACGTCAACCCGGTTCTTCTATAAAACCCCTGTCCGTTTACACCCCGGCAATAGACATGGGTATGACCCCTGCAACGGTGATAGACGATGTACCCCACTATGGCGCAGACGGATCACTTTGGCCTAAAAACTGGTACTCCGAAAAATACTGGGGCCTTTCAACTATACGCGAAGCTATAGTCTGGTCGCAAAATGTCGTTGCAGTAAAAACAGAAGAACAGGTTGGCCTTTCCACTTCAGTCGAATATCTCAAAAAAATGGGTATATCTACAATAAAAGAATCTGGAAACTACAACGATATGAACCTTTCAGCCCTTGCCCTTGGAGGCATGACCGAAGGCATTTCTCCTCTTGAAATGGCTTCGGCATATGGTGCTATAGGAAACAAAGGAATATATATTAAACCAAGAACTTTCACAAAAATTACTGACAACAGCGGCAACATCATCTATGAAAACAATCCATGGAAAGAGTTTGTAGTTAATGAAAAAACCGCCTTTCTTGTAACAGATATGCTTCACGAAGCAGTCACAGCAGGCACAGGAGCCCGCGCCAAGTTTGAATCCAGCAACTCCAAAATACCAGTAGCAGGAAAAACCGGAACAACGTCGGACAATTATGATGCATGGTTCGTAGGCTACACTCCGTATTATTCAGCAAGCGTATGGATTGGAAACGATCTACAGATAGAGTTAGATAGCGGAAGCAAATCAAGTGCCATTCTATGGCAATCATTCATGAACACCATTCATGAAAATTACGCAGATACCTCCTTCGAAAAGCCCAATGGAATAGTAACCGTTGCGGTAGATACGAAATCGGGCAAGCTTCCAACGGAGCTTTCATATCTCGACACCAGAAACACAGTAAGAAACGAATACTTCGCTGAGGGTACACAGCCCACCGAATATGACGACTTGCATGTCCAATTGACTGTATGTGCCGACAGCGGCCTCATTCCTACAGGATATTGTCCTATAACTTCATTGGAAAATAGGGTTTTTATAAAAAGGAATCCTCCGTATATTCCATCTGAAAATATAGACATCAACGAATTTGCTATGATTCCAAGAGATTGGATTTATGAAATACCCCAAAAATACTGCAATGTTCACGGCTATGGCTATCTGTATCAATACAACAAAGACAATCTTCCTGAAGGAACCATCCAGATGCCAGACGGCACCATCCAGCTTCCCGGGAACATATTGCTTATGGATGACGGATCATTCATGCTTCCAAACGGTCAAATCATTCCACCACAGCAGAATGTCAACGACTACATTGAAAGCAATCCCGACCTTGTAAATTCACCAGATCCCATAACCGGAGAGTTACCGCCACCAACTGCATTTACGCCTCCAGAACCACCTGTTGAAGTTCAGCCTATTGAAATTCAGCCTGTTGAAATTCAGCCTGTTGAAATTCAGCCTGAAGTCGAATCAGATACACCTAGCAACGACGATAATGAAAACGAACAAACTGGAGCCTCTGAATAGACAAATCTCAAAAGGATGCCGATAATGATTGGCATCCTTTATATATATATATTGGTTTATTTTTCTACTAACGATTTCTCTTTGATCTCGTCAAGTTGCTTATCATCATATTTACAAAGGTCAGCGTTATTGATGCGAATACAGCCGTCATGAAACTATCTATAAAAAATCCTGCCACAAAAAAATCCACAAGCTTTAGTAAAAATCCATTTAGTAAAAATGTGAAGATTCCCAATGTCATTATGTTTATAGGAAGCGTTAAAAGAATCAGAACTGGCCGTACAAGCATGTTAAGCAGGCCAAGCACCAATGCGGCTGCCATAGCTGTAATAAATCCACTTATGTGAACTCCATCAAACAGCCATGCGATCACATATATTGAAATTGCATTCCCTAGCCATCTGTTAATGAATTTATTCAAGGATAGCCCTCCCTTATTAATCCAAGGTGATTTCCCTCGTTGTTTTTCCTAAAATAGCGCTTTCAATTAGTATATCCGAATCAAGATTATTTTCAGACTCTAATATCCTGGATAGTTTTGGTTTCGTCAAAGGTTTCTTGGGCAGAAAAACCGAACAACAATCCTCAAATGGTAGTATTGATGTTTCAAACGTCCCTATCCTCTGTGCAGTCTCCATTATATCAACCTTGTCTGAAGCAATCAGCGGACGAATTACCGGCAAATCAACAGATTGGTTCGTTACTGAAATGCCTTCGATAGTCTGGCTCGCCACTTGGCCCAAACTTTCACCCGTGACCAATGCCTGGCAATGCCTATCATTAGCAATCTTTTCTGCAATCTTCATCATAAAACGCCTTGAAAGTATAGTCATCTCCTCTTCCTTGCAATTCTCGTTTATTGCCTTCTGAATGGGCAAAAGATTCACACTATGAACTACCATGTGATTTACATACCTGCATAAATGCTGCGCAAGATCCATTACCTTTTCCTCTGCCCTTTCGCTCGTAAACGGATAGCTGTGAAAATGCACAGCTTCTATCTCGAGACCCCTTTTGGCCGTCATCCAACCTGCTACCGGGCTATCGATACCACCCGACAAAAGAAGCATTGCCCGTCCGCCTGTCTTATAGGGAAGACCACCCAAAGCGTATATGCGCTTTGTAAATACAAGATTATAGGATCGAATTTCTAGGAAAACCATCATGTCCGGATGATGCACATCAACCTCAATGTTATCTATATTCTCAAATATCAATCCACCAAGTTCCCTGCAAATCTCTGGGGATTTCATTGGAAACTGCTTGTTTACCCTCTTCGTTTCAACCTTAAAGCTTTTTATGGGAATTTCTCTTACATGTTGCCTCGCCGCCATAAGTACGACTTTTTTTATTTCTTCCATGTCTCCTTCAAACTTAAAGGCCGGTATGATCGAATAAATCCCAAACACTTCCTTTAACTTGCCAACAATCGCTTCCTCGTCTCCCTGCTCGTATCCCTCAATATAAAGGCGCCCTTGGTCTCTTAAAACAACAGCCTTTTCGAAATCTCCAATCTTAAGTTTTATGTTCTTCATAAGCTGGTTTATGAATATCGACTTGTTCCGACCTTTTAAACTAACCTCTCCATAATTGATTGCAAGTATATTTTCCATTGTTTTTCCTTCCTTATCTTCTTATGATTTTTCTTATCTCTTCAACATTTTTCTTAAGACTGTCCATGAGAATTTCTATTTCAGATGGATCATTTCGCCATGTGAAACTGAGCCTTAGAGCTCCGCCAATATATTCCTTTGGAATTTTTAATGCCTCCAACACATGGCTATTCCCCTTCTTCTTAGAAGAGCATGCCGAACCTGATGAAACATATATTCCGTCCTGCTCCAAATAATGAAGCAAAACCTCGGCCCTTATGTCCTTAAAGCATATATTTACTATATTGGGAGAGTACTCTTCACCCTCCGATAGAATAATAAAATCGGTCATTTCCCTTTTCAAAGCACTTATAAGGGTGCTCTTATACTCAGTCATACGCTGTTTGTTTCTTTCCCTTAATTGTAGCATATCAAGCGCAGCAGCTCCGAGACCTGCAATTGCCGGTATATTCTCCGTACCGCTTCTTAAGCCTGACTCTTGGCCTCCTCCGTAAAACAAAGGATTTATTCTGATTCCCTTACGTATATAAAGAAAGCCAATTCCCTTTGGTCCATGAAACTTGTGAGCGCTAGCTGAAAGAAGATCTATCCTCATCTTCTTCACATCTATGTCTATTTTACCCAAGGCTTGTACAGCATCAACATGAAAAGCAGTTTTGGGGTTAGATTTTTTTATAATCTCACCTATTGTCTCTATTGGCTGAATGGATCCCATCTCATTATTAATTGCCATCACACTCACCAAAGAAGTTTCATCGTCTACATTTTTTTTTAATTCTTTTATTGATACGAACCCCTCACTATTTACCGGTAAAATGACCGTTTCAAATCTACCTTCAAGAAATTCAAAGAGATTTAAGACAGACGGATGCTCTATACATGTTGTTACTATCCTTCTGCCAAGATGGGGATTTCTCTCAATAAAACCCCTTATGCCCAAATTGTTTGATTCTGTTCCCCCTGATGTGAATACTATTTCGGATGGATCCGCATTTATTGCTTTAGCTATGACAATTCTTGCATCTCTCAAAATTTTTTCGGCATCCATACCTTTTCTATGCAGTGATGAAGGATTGCCATATGTTGTGTCAATCGCTTTATTCATAGCTTCAATCGCATTTTTTGAAGTTTTTGTAGTAGCACTGTTGTCTAGATATATTTCCATCATTTCCTCCTTTTACGCTCTCATAAATTATACACCATCACGCTTCTTATTAAAATATATGAATTTTATATAGATTCAACTTGCAAAATTTGTCGAATTTTGTTATAATTCATTTGTAGTTATCCCCCTGATAACTTCAATTTATATTATTTTTATTCCCAATACCCTTT
>CAZTZB010000010.1:0-35139 GCA_964617505.1 uncultured Peptostreptococcaceae bacterium
GATGGCGCAATGACATTTAGATTCAAAAACGGCTCGGAAGTCACAGCTTAACATTCAACTATTTACGGCTCGCCAATCGGCGGGCTGTTTTTTTTGCCTTAACAGTATCTTTTAACGATTACAAGGCAAATCGTTAAAAGATGCACACCCCCAGAGGTCTAATCGTTAAAAATAAGCACTTGGCAGCCACAAGTTCGTGTCAAGTATCCTCCGAAAACGGCAACTCTAAAACACCAACTATTGCTACAAGGCGAAAAGCACAAAGCCCGAAAGCGGCTTAAATCAAGCACTTTTTGACAAACAAAAAACCACCTGCTGACAAAATTCCTTTTATCAATAGATGGTATTTGATTTGGTGGAGGCGGCGGGAATCGAACCCGCGTCCGAAAGCACTTAACATTGAATTTCTCCGAGCGCAGTCATTGATTTATTTCTCGCTTCCAAAGTCGCTCAATGACAAGCTACTTCGTCGGCCAGTCCCAATTAGTTCAGCAGGAGGTCGAGACAACCCTCAAGCAGGATCCCCGCATATCGACACCCTATTGTTGAAGCGGCGGGTAGGCCTCAACAGGATGAGCTACACTAGGCAGCTAATGCTAATTTGTTATCTGCGTTTACATTTTTGTCTGGCTTTTTAATGTGGCACCCGACAAACCACAGCTCGCTGTTCAATGCTCCATACCCCCGTCGAAACCTGTACGCCCCCGCGTTAGTCTCCCCTTTGGGATTTTCGCATTTCCTTCAAAATTCTTCTTTCTGCATCTTTCTTTGCTGTTGTCTCACGCTTGTCATAGAGTTTTTTACCTCGCCCTACACCAAGTTCCAGCTTCACTAGGCCCTTCTCATTTAAATATATTCTTAAAGGCACAAGTGCGTACCCTTTTAGCGTTGTATAACCTATCAATTTTCTTATTTCTCTTTTATTCAAGAGCAATTTTTTCGGCCGCAGGGGATCGGTGTTAAATATATTGCCTTTTTCGTAAGGACTGACATGAACTCCCAGGAGAAATACCTCTCCATCACGAATCTCCCCATAGCCTTCCTTAAGATTTATTTGACCCATGCGTATGGATTTAACCTCCGTACCTTTTAAAACAATTCCGGTTTCGTAGGTTTCCTCTATGAAATAGTCATGTCTTGCTTTTCTATTGTTTGCTAATATTTTAGATTCCTTCATAGATTCACCTTCTTCCATTCTTTTCAAACAAAGACTATCTTATTTATTAGCTGTCGAAATCCTTTTTCGAAATAGATGTCTTAACATTTATTCCTCTTATGTTTCCAAGTTTACCAGTTAATCCGTTAATTTCATCCATTGTTCCAAATACGATTATTGAAATTACCGAAACACCGGCTTCTTCATAGGGAATACCCATTCGGCCCTTAATGATGCCCTTATATTCCGATACAGTATCGTTGAATATATGTTGGGTCTCTCTAGGTCTATCCAAAATCGCTCCTATGACAGCGAATTTCTTCTTCATAATGTTCTCCTTGGTAATTGTTTTCAGTCAAGACCTCCCGAAAGCTATCCGGGAGGCTCACTATCATTCTACCATTTTTGAAGCTTTATTTCAATTCTTCAAGCTCAAAATCAATTTCGCCCTGTGGAACATCCACGCGAATCAACAACACCTTTACATTGTCTCCAAGCCTATAGCGTTTTCCTGTCCGTTCACCGGTAAACATCATGTTTTCTCCATCATACTTGTAATAATCGTCATCCAAAGATGCAATCTTCACTAGTCCTTCTATGGTGTTCGGCAACTGCACGAAAAATCCAAAAGATGTAACCGAGGTTATTATGACATCGAAAACCTCACCTACATGATGGCTCATATATTCAGCCTTCTTGAGGTCATCTGTGTCTCTTTCAGCCTCCATTGCAATCCTTTCTCTTTCAGAAGATCTTTCGGCCGCATTTTTAACTATCGCCAAGAGAGCCTTTTTCCTTCCCTCTGAAATGCCGCCTTTTAAATATTCTTTAATTATTCTATGAATCTGCAAATCGGGATATCTTCTTATTGGTGATGTAAAGTGTGTATAGAATTCTGCCGCCAGGCCGAAGTGTCCAAGATTATCCTCGGAGTAGCGTGCCTGCTTTAGTGAACGCAACATCAATGTATGCACGAATAGTTCCTCTTTATGACCCTTCACTTGTTCAAGCAAGTCTCTTAGAGCTTTTGGCTGAACCTCTTTACCTATACCTTTTATGTGGTATCCAAGATTGTGAACAAGATTATTGAAATTCTCAAGTTTCTCCATATCTGGAGTTTCATGAACCCTATAAACAAATGGTATCTTAAGTTTAAATATATGCTCAGCTACGGTTTCATTGCAAACAAGCATGAAATCCTCAATTATTTTATTGGAAACCCCTCTTTCTTGAACTATGACATCTATTGCTTCCCTTTCCTCATTAAGTATAACCTTCGCTTCAGGCAAATCGAAATCAATTGCTCCCCTATTTTCACGATTTCCTCGTATTATGGCACTCAAAATTTTCATATCATTAAACATATCTTTAAGATATTCGTACTTTTCAAGGTCGGGCCCACTCTCGTTATCAAGTAATGCCGTAACATCCTTGTATGTCATTCGCTCTGCCGAATTGATTATGCTCTCGAATATTTCGTAATTTATTACTTTACCTTTCTTATCTATTTGCATTTCTACGGATAATGTCAACCTATCCACTTTGGGATTCAAGCTGCATATTCCGTTTGAAAGCCTCCTTGGAAGCATAGGAATAACTCTATCAACAAGATAAACGCTTGTTGCCCTATTTAGAGCCTCCTTGTCCATTTTGCTTCCTTCCCTCACATAATGTGTAACATCTGCGATATGAACACCAAGAAGAAAATCTCCATTTTCAAGTTTCTTAATGGAAACAGCATCATCGAGATCCTTTGCGTCTGCACCATCAATTGTAATAATTATTTCCTTTCTAAGGTCTCTTCTTCCTTTGATTTCCGATTCACTTACTGATTCCTCAGTTTTTTCGGCTTCATCAAGCACCTTTTGGGGGAATTCTTCAGGAAGTTTGTGTCGCCTTATTATCGAAAGTATATCGGTCCCTATATCTTCAACATATCCTAGGATCTCGACTATCTTACCTTCAGGGTTTCTGCCTGCTGCAGGCCATGCAGTAATTGATGCAACAACCTTATGTCCGGCTTTAGCTCCCATTGCCTCTGTTTTTGGTATGAATACATCCGTATTCATTTTTTTATCATCAGGAATTACAAACCCGAAATTTTTATTTTCCTCAAATGTTCCGACTATTACTTCATTATTTCGCTTGCTTATTTTAACAATTTCTCCGTCTATCTTTTTATTGAATGCTCCCTTGTTTAGTATTCGAGCAACTACCGTATCCCCATTCATAGCTCCATTTATTTTATTGGCAGGAATGAATATGTCTTCTTTTTGTGTTTTCGATACAACAAAACCGTATCCATTCTTTGTCATGTCCATCTTTCCGACAACCAGATTCAGTTTTTCCGGCAAGGCAAATTTATCGTGCCTCGTTTTTACTATCATTCCTTCTTCAACCAATTCATCGAGGTATGTTACGAATTTTCCAATATTCTTGCCTTTTACTTGAAAGGTTTTTACTAATTCATCTTCCTTCATAGGTTTATATGCTTTTTCACTCATTAATTGTAATATTGTATCTTTTTCGATTAAAATATCAATCACTCTCCTCTATTTGTTATTCTTATTTCATTATACCGAACATTCTATTCTTTTACCAATTATTAAAATACATACTTAAGCGTCAATCAATGCAGAAAAAGCTCCCCTTCATAATGAAGGGGAGCTTTAAAATTTCTTCTATTTAAATCTAGAACAACATTCCACCCATTTTCACAAACAAAGGAGCAAATACAAGTGAAACTATTGTCATAAGCTTTATGAGTATATTGATTGAAGGTCCTGAAGTGTCCTTGAAGGGATCTCCAACTGTATCTCCAACAACGGCAGCTTTATGAGGCTCGCTTCCTTTTCCTCCGTGGTTTCCTTCTTCGATGTATTTCTTGGCATTATCCCATGCTCCGCCTGCATTGGCCATGAATATTGCCATGAGAACACCAGTAACAAGGGCTCCGGCCAAAAGTCCACCAAGAGCTTCCGGTCCAAGCAACAAGCCCATAGCTATTGGAGCAACAACTGCCATGATTCCGGGAATGAGCATTTCTTTAAGCGCAGCCGCTGTCGAAATATCTACGCATTTTGCATAATCCGGTTTAGTTGTACCTTCCATTATTCCAGGCATTTCCCTAAATTGACGTCTGACTTCTTCAATCATCTCAAATGCCGCTTTACCAACAGACTCCATTGTCATAGCAGAGAATAGAAATGGCAACATGCCGCCAACGAAGATTCCGACTACAACTTTAGGATCAAGAATGCTTATCTCTGTAACTTGAGCAACTGTCGCATATGATGCAAACAGGGCCAAAGCTGTAAGTGCCGCTGAACCGATTGCAAAACCTTTACCCATAGCTGCTGTAGTATTTCCTACGGCATCAAGTTTATCAGTGATTTTTCTTACATCACTCGGCAAATCGCACATTTCAGCTATACCGCCGGCATTGTCTGCAATTGGTCCATATGCGTCAACCGCAACTGTTACCCCTGCAGTTGAAAGCATACCTACAGCCGCCAAAGCGATTCCATAAAGTCCCATGAATTTAAAAGAAACCAAGATGCCTACACATATTGCTATGATTGGCGCTGCTGTAGAATACATTCCTACAGCCAAACCGCTTATTATTATTGTAGCAGGTCCTGTTTCAGATTGCATTGCAATCTTCTTAACCGAATTGTAGTCTGCCGAAGTATATATCTCAGTCAATTGACCTATTACAAGTCCAACAACCAATCCTGCTGCAATTGCAAAGAATGCATTGAGATTGCCGAATAACATTCTACTCATGAAAAATGCTCCAATCAATACGAGAGCGCCACTTACATAAGTGCTCATTTTTAGTGCTTTGTGCGGATCCGAATTCTCATCGCCTTTTACAAATAAGGTTCCAATGATTGAAGCTATAATTCCAAATGATGCTAAAGCCAGTGGGAACAATGCTCCTGCTTTTTCTATTAGTCCCATATCAATTACTGCTTTTGACGAAACGCCCAAAGTGATTGCCGCGATTATTGAACCTACATACGACTCGAAAAGATCGGCTCCCATACCCGCAACATCACCAACATTGTCTCCTACGTTGTCTGCTATTACTGCAGGGTTCCTGGGATCGTCCTCAGGTATTCCAGCCTCTACCTTACCAACAAGGTCAGCTCCCACATCTGCTGCCTTAGTATATATTCCTCCACCTACACGTCCGAACAATGCTATAGATGAAGCACCCAAACCGAATCCGGTTATGATTTCAGGACTTCCGAAAACAATATATGCCATACCGACACCAATGATTCCCAAGCCTACTACTGACATTCCCATAACAGCTCCACCAGAAAACGCAACCGAAAGAGCTTTATTCATTCCACCGTTCATTGCTGCATTAGCAGTTCTTACATTTGCTTTTGTAGCAACCTTCATACCGAAAAATCCAGCCAATGCTGAAAAAACTGCCCCAAACAAGAAACAAATTGCAGTAAGCCAATTTATTCCGAAACCAACAATAACAAAAACCACTGCGGCAAAAATAACCAAGGATCTATACTCTCTAGTCAAAAAAGCCATTGATCCTTCTTGTATATAAGAAGCAATTTCAATCATTCTTTCATTTCCTGGTTCAACCTTATTAATCTTGTTAGCCAGCATGAACGCAAAAAGAAGCGCAATCACGCCAATAACCGGCACCATGTAAATTAGTGATTCCATCTATTTCCTCCCTAAACCTCGTTATATTATTGTTCGATTATTGTAGGTAAACCATTGCCAAGGAACTTATTATGAAAACTATCGCTCCTATTTTTGTAATTTTAGCCATGATTTCCTCAATTCCTCTGCCCTTTTGTTTTCCCCAGATTTGTTCCGCTCCTCCTCCTATGGCTCCAGAGAGTCCGGCACTTTTTCCAGGTTGCAACAATATGCTAGCGATCAGTATGAGACTTGTAATAATCTGAATTACCATGAATACAGTATTCATTAACATTTACACCTCCTTGCATCTTGTTTAACAAAGATATTCTATCATAGGGCTATTTATAAATCAATGAATTATGTCTTATTATTTGCATTCTAAATTAAAGCGATGCACTCACTTTTGAATGCATCGCTTTTCATCTACTTGATATTGTAAAAAGCCGTACTGCCGGCAAATTCAGCTGCATCAGACAATGTTTCTTCTATCCTCAGCAATTGGTTGTATTTAGCCACTCTATCCACTCGTGCAGGTGCTCCGGTTTTTATTTGCCCTCCATTTACGGCAACTACGAAATCGGCAATTATCGCATCTTCCGTTTCTCCTGACCTGTGGGATACAACAGTGGTGAATCCTGCGCGTTTTGCCATTTCTATTGCATCAAGCGTCTCGGTAATTGTTCCTATTTGATTTAACTTTATAAGAATTGAATTTGCAGACCGCTCTTCTATTCCCCTCTTGAGACGCTTCGTGTTGGTTACAAACAAATCGTCGCCAACAATCTGTATCTTTGACCCGAGTTTTTCTGTCAATATATTCCAGCCTTCCCAGTCCTCTTCGGCAAGACCATCTTCTATCGAAATTATTGGGTAATTTTCTACCAGTTTGGCATAGTATTCCACCATTTCTTCGGCTGTTTTAGAAAGCCCTTCTCCTGCCAGTGTATACAGTTTTTCTTTTTCATCATATAATTCTGTAGCAGCTACATCAATTGCTAGCTTAATGTCTTTACCCGGTTCATATCCTGCCACTTCAACAGCTTCAAGGATAACCTTTAGAGCGTCCTCGTTTGATGTCAAGTTTGGCGCAAATCCACCCTCATCTCCAACGGATGTGCTAAGTCCTTTTGATTTCAAAACCTTCTTGAGACTATGGTATATTTCTACACCCATTCGGAGGCATTCTTTGTAGCTTTCAGCACCTACCGGCATAATCATGAATTCCTGAATGTCCACATTGTTGTCGGCATGCTTTCCGCCATTTAGTATGTTCATCATTGGAACCGGCAATGTTTTTGCGTTTACTCCTCCAAGATATTGATATAAAGGCATTCCCAAAGAATTAGCAGCAGCCTTTGCAACCGCCATGGAAACTCCTAGTATGGCATTCGCTCCCATATTTTCTTTGTTTTCCGTTCCATCAAAATCAATCATAAGTTTATCAATTGCTACCTGTTCAAGAGCGTCCATTCCTATTATTTCCGGTCTAAGCTCTTCCATTACATGATCTACAGCTCGGCTTACTCCTTTTCCCATGTATCTATTCTTGTCGCCGTCTCGGAGTTCAACAGCCTCGTAAGCACCCGTAGATGCACCAGACGGTACAGCGGCCCTTCCCATTGTGCCATCCTCGAGGTATACCTCAACTTCAATCGTCGGATTACCTCTTGAATCTAAAATTTCTCTTGCATTGATTTCTGTAATAAACAGCATACTCACACCTCCTGAATTATTTGTATTCAATTATTTTCTTGAAATGCTCTTTGTCAAGACTCGCACCACCTACGAGTACTCCATCAATATCATTCTGTTGCATAATTTCCTTTATGTTAGAAGATTTTACGCTTCCACCATAGAGTATTCTTATCTTTTCAGAAACAGTCTTTCCGTATTCATTTTCTAATAATTCTCTAATATATTCAATGGTTTTTTGTGCATCCTCCGGAGCTGCGGTTCTTCCGGTTCCAATTGCCCATATGGGCTCATACGCTACAGCTGCAATCGATGCATCATCGCCCGATATATCCATGAAGGCTCCAATAATCTGTCTTTGGAGTATACTTTTTGCCTTGCCGTCTTCTTTTTCTTCAAGCGTCTCTCCTACACAAACTATCGGCATAATTTTTTTATCAAGTGCTTTTTTCAATTTAAGGTTCACTGATTCATCTGTTTCATTGAAGTATTTTCTTCTTTCTGAATGGCCGATTATGCAATGCGTTATTCCATAATCCTTAAGCATGCATGCAGATATCTCCCCCGTGAAGGCTCCCTCGTCTTCCTGATGCATGGTCTGAGCCCCAAGCTTTAAATCACTTCCCGCAGTTTTTGCCGCAAGCATTCCCAAATGTATACTAGGTGGACAAACAAGCACTTCATCGCTTGTAGCGTCAGCAGCTTCCATAATTGCAACAATTAAATCTTTTGCATCATTCATAGACATGTTCATTTTCCAATTGCCTGCTATCAAAGGCTTTCTCATATCACATCTCCCCCTTATTCGATATACATTCAATACCAGGTAATTCTCCACCTTCAAATAATTTTAATGATGCTCCACCACCTGTCGATATATGAGTCATTTTGTCTTCCAATCCAAATTGATGGATTGCTGAAGCACTATCTCCCCCACCAATAATGGTTGTAGCATCCGCACCAGCTAAAGCCTCAGCAACTCCAAGAGTACCTTTTGCAAAGTTATGCATTTCAAAAACGCCCATTGGTCCATTCCAAAGAACGGTTTTGGATTTCGAAATAATATCCGCAAATATCTTTACAGTTTCTTCCCCTATGTCAAGCCCCATCATTGCAGGTGGCATTTCCATCGTTGAAACATTTTTGAAAGAAGCCTCGTTGCTGAAGGAATCAGCTACAATAACATCCGAAGGCAATATGATTTGAACTCCTCTTTCTTTACAAAATTTAATTATGTTTTTTGCAGTTTCAAGCTGATCTTCTTCAACTATTGATTTTCCTATACAGTAGCCCTTGGCCCTCAGAAAAGTAAACATCATTCCTCCACCAATCAATATGTAGTTAGCCGAAAGTGCAAGATTCTTTATTATCCCTATTTTATCAGATACTTTAGAGCCGCCCAGTATAACCGTAAAAGGCTTGTCAGCATCAGACATAGCTTTACCCATTATTTCAAGTTCTTTCTCAACTAAAAGCCCAACACACGACGGCAATAGACTCGCTATACCCACATTGGAGCTGTGAGCTCTATGGGCTGTTCCAAAAGCGTCATTCACATACAGTTCTCCCAAAGAAGCAAGTTCTTTTGAAAAATTCACTCCGTTCTTCTTTTCTTCTTCCCTAAATCTTGTGTTTTCCAAAAGAATCACATCTCCATAGCCAGCAGATGAGACCTTTTCTTTTATCAAATCGTCTACAACTTGCTCGCTCTCGAGGAATTTTACCTTTTCTTTTAAAATTTCAGATATTCTCTTCGCTACCGGCGCCAATGAAAAAGCCTTCGAATACTGCCCCTTTGGCCTTCCAAGATGGGACAACAAAATAACTTTCGCATCTTTTTCCATAAGGTATTTGATAGTCGGCATTGCCGCTACAATCCTCTTGTCATCCGCAACGTTCCCCTTTTCATCTAATGGAACATTGAAATCACACCTTACAATCACACTTTTTTGCCTAAAATCCATGTCTGATAAGGTTTTTTTATTAAACAAAATACACACCTCCACATTTCACTCAATCTGTCGGTTAACTATATTATCAACAAGCTTGGGACACGATAAACGTGTCCCATATCATTATATTCCTTATATATTTTTTTTCAATCATATATTAGTATCTCTTTCTTCTTGAAGAAGAAGGTATTTTAAGCTCATCTCTATACTTTGCAACAGTTCTTCTAGAAATTTTGATGCCTCTATTAATCAATTCATCGGTTATAAATTGATCACTGTGAGGCTTATTGGGATTTTCTCTTTCAATCATCTCTTTTATCACAGATTGTATACTAGCTGAAGATACTCCTTCTCCCGCGTTGCTTGAAACTCCGCTCTGGAAAAAAAACTTCAATTCGAAAATCCCCCTAGGACACTGCATATATTTTCCATTGATAGCCCTACTTACAGTTGATTCATGAACCTCTACCTGCTCCGCAACATTTTTTAAAGTCAATGGTTTCAGATAGGCTTTGCCATTTTCAAAAAAATCATATTGAAATTCGATTATAGAACTTACAACTCTAACTATTGTATTTCTTCTTTGTTCTATGCTTTTAATAATACGTACAGCCGCGTTAAGCTTTTCGTTTATATATGACGATGCGTTGTTTTCTATATTTCCGCTTGATAGAAGTTTTTTATAGTAATTGCTTATTGTGAGTCTGGGTGCTGTTATATCATTTATCTTTATTACATACTCGCCCTCTATCTTCTCAACGGCTATATCCGGTATGATGTATTTCACGCCCTTCATTGACGCAAACTCCCTGCCCGGTTTAGGTTCAAGTGTTTTTATAAAATCGGCTGCTTCTTGTATTTCTTCTTTCGAAAAATTTGTAGCTTTTGCAATTTGAAGTATCCTATTTGAGGCTAAATCATCCAAATATAAACTTATAATACTCTCTGCTACGGGATATTCTATCGTTCTGCTCTTAAGTTGAAGAAGTAGACACTCTCTCAAGTTTCTAGTGCATACTCCTAAAGGATCGAAATCATGAATCACATCAAGAATCTTTTGCAGTTCAAAATCGCCAATTCCGAATTTTTCCTTTATTTCTTCATCCGTAAGCTGATAATACCCGTTACTATCCAAGTTCTCTATTATATACTCTGCTACTATCTTTTCATCTTTGTTAAGAAGTGTGAATTTCAGTTGAAACAAAAGGTGCTCTGTTAAAGTTATTTCATTGCTTACAAAGTTTTGAAAAAGAATCTCCTCTTTTTCTTCTTTAAAATTGTTTCTGGTTTTTGTTCGTTCAAAATCAGAAAAATATTCTTTCCAATCGATATCGTTTAATTCCTTTTCTATAGGCTCTGATTCTTCAACTTTTTTTTCATATTCAGTTTCATCATTTTTTTGATTTTCAAGCAAGGGATTGCTTAACAATTCCTGTCTTATGAACTCATTAAGCTCCACCGAATTATATTGCAGAATTTCGATAGCCTGCTTAAGTTCAGGTGTCATAACCAATTTTTGAGTTTGCGACAAGTTTAAATTATAGGACATTTTCATAAAAACATCACCTAGCTTCAATATTTCAATATATATATATATTATAACAGATAGATATTTTCATACAACTTATTAGGCGGAAGCTATAAAGCCACCGCCAATTTTAAAAGTATATCATTCACTTATTGCATAGTTATCTAACCCATATCCTTTTCGTATGGTTCCCCATCGGCTTTGGGAGCGACCGATCTGCCGACAACTCCCGCAAGAGCGAAAATAGTTGCAATGTAAGGAAGCATCTGGAGAAATTCCTGCGCAATTGGAATCCCAAAGGACTGCGCCTGTATCTGTATAGCATCGGCCAATCCGAAGAACAGACAAGCAAATAATGCTCCAACCGGATGCCATTTTCCAAATATCATGGCAGCCAAAGCGATGAAGCCTTTCCCTGCAGTCATCCCTTCCCTGAAAAGGCTTATTGTTCCTATAGAAAGAGAGGCTCCAGCCAGTCCGGCAAGTGCTCCGCTTAACATTACACAAATATATCTTATCTTATAGACATTTATTCCTACCGTATCCGCTGCCCGTGGATGTTCCCCTACAGCCCTTACCCTTAATCCGAAAGAGGTCTCGAAAAGTACATAAAAAGAAATTGCAACCATAAGGAAAGCTAAATATACGAAAGGTGTAAATCTTGAAAACAAGTCACCCAACAATGGTATCCCTTCCAGTAATTTAAAAGGATTATCTGTAAGAGCTCGCTCGACAGAAGGCGTAGAGCCAGAGCGGTTCCAAACCATTTCCAGCATGAATGCCGTGAAGCTTACTGCCAAAAGATTTATGGCTACCCCTGCAATAACTTGATTTCCTCTTAGATTGATTGACACAAAGGCCAATATCAAGGATGTCAATATGCCAACAACTACTGCGGCAAGAACTCCAAGCCATGGATTGCCTGTCATATGGGTGAAGAGCACAGCAAAGAAGGCACCCATTATCATGATTCCTTCCAATGCAATATTAACAACTCCGGAACGTTCTGAAAATACTCCACCCAAGGCAGCAAATATCAAAGGAGTCGCAAGACGGATTGCCGAAGCCGCAATTGCAATAATAATTACCACTATTCCATTATCCATCTATTCCACCTCCCCTTGTTGCCCTTACTTTCTGTTCCATTTTCTTTCTTTTTTTAGATACAATCTCTACAATGAATTTTCCTGCGATAAAAATTATTATAACTCCTTGAATTATTCCAATAACTTCTTTTGGAATTCCGGCTAGTTGCATCTTTCTTGCTCCATTGCCCAATACTCCAAAAAGAAAAGCACTTGCAAGCACTCCCAAGGGATGATTTCCGGCAACCAATGCCACAGCTATTCCATCAAATCCATATCCAGACATTGCAGATGACATGTTAACCTTATAGATAAGTCCAGTCACCTGTACTGCTCCAGCCAAGCCGGCCAAAAGCCCTGAAATGAACATGGCCAAAACTATATTTTTCTTTTTGCTTATGCCCCCATATTCAGCCGCATCAGGACTAAAGCCAACGGAACGTATCTCATATCCAATGGTAGTCTTGAATAATACATAATAGATAACAATTGCACATGCAATACCTATAAATATGCCCGTATGTGCACTTGAGTAGCCAAATTGTGGTATATATTGACTAAGCTTAGCAAGTCTAGCTTTTTCAGGTATAGATACCGAATAAGCCATTTTAGTAGTCCCTTGAAGAACCTCCGGATTAAGTATTGTTCTAATAATGTAATTTGTTCCTATAAGAGCCGTATAATTGAGCATAATTGTTGTTATAACTTCATGCACTCCAAATCGTGCTTTTAAGAATCCGGCTATCGAAGCCCAAATTCCGCCTGCAATTGACCCCAAAATCAAAATCATTGGCAAGAGAATTACTGTTGGCAAGTTTTGAAAATACCAACCTATTGCTATTGCAGTTATGGACCCCACTATATACTGACCTTCTGCTCCAATGTTGAATAGTCCCGTTCTGAAAGCAAATGCAACAGACAACCCGGTAAATATTAATGGTGTGGATTTATAAAGCGTTTCTCCTATCTTACTCAAACCTCCGAGACTCCCTGCAAAAAGGGCTGAATAGGCAACAAACGGACTTTCTCCTGCAATCAAAATAAAGAAAGCTCCTATGATAAATCCTAATAATATCGCTGCTAAAGGTAATTTAAAACTGTCCCAAAGCCATCCGAATCCTTTTTTCTTCATCCCTTCACCTCTCTTTCGGGTATGCCTCCAGCCATCATTATTCCCAATTCTTTTTCAGTTGCGTTTTCAGCATCTACTACTCCAACAATTCTGCCGTCATATATTACAGCAATACGGTCTGCCAAGGACATAACTTCATCCAATTCCATTGAAACAAGCAGAACCGCTTTATTGTTGTTTCTTTGTTCAATTAATCTTTTGTGAACAAATTCTATAGCCCCAACATCAAGACCCCTTGTGGGTTGAGCTGCAATCAAAAGCTTTGGATTCTTATAAAACTCTCTTGCAATTATCACTTTCTGCTGATTGCCACCCGAAAGTGATTTGGCCAATACCTGTTCATTTGGCGTCCTAACATCAAATTCATTTATCAACTTTTTACCATGGGCATTAATCGCCTCGTAATTCATCAATTTATTTTTACTGAAAGGCTTCTTATTGTGCAAACCAAGAATCATATTTTCAGCCAGTGTATATTCAAGGACCAAACCTCTTTTATGTCTGTCCTCCGGAATATGCCCAACGCCCTTATCGATTATTTCTCTTGTCTTTGAATGTGTAATATCCTCACCATCCAATTCAATCAATCCTGTTTCAACTTTTCGAAGCCCCGTTATTGCTTCTATGAGTTCTGATTGACCATTACCATTGACTCCGGCAATTGCCAAAACCTCTCCTTCTTTTACATCAAAGCTTACATCTTTTACCGCTTCCAGCTTTCGATTATCAAGAACCTTAAGATTCGCAACATTCAATACAGTTTTCCCCGGATCTTTCTCCGCTTTATCAACATCCAGTTTTACTTTTCTTCCCACCATAAGCTCTGCAAGTGAATCGATATCAGTATCAATTGTATTCAATGTTTCGATAATTTTTCCTTTTCGAATTACAGTCACTCGATCACTCATCGACATAACTTCCTTCAATTTATGAGTAATCAGAATGATCGACTTTCCCTCCGCTGTCAATTTTTTTATAATCTCACCAAGTTCATCTATTTCTTGAGGTGTAAGTGCAGCTGTTGGTTCATCCAAAATCAAAATATCTGCCCCTTTATAGAGTGCTTTGATTATTTCAACCCTTTGTTGCAACCCCACAGATATATCTTGAACTTTTAAATCTGGATTGATTTTTAATCCAAAATCGTTTGAGAGTTTAACAACTTTTTCTCTTGCCTTTTTCATATCCATTTTCATTTTCCAATATTCATTAGGTTCGTTTCCCAATATAATATTTTCAGTAACAGTAAATGGTGGAACCAACATAAAATGTTGATGCACCATGCCGATTCTTTGCTCTATAGCCGTATTCGGATTTTTCATTACAACTTTTTCACCGCGAATAAATATTTCCCCCGATGTCTGTTGATATAATCCATAAAGTATATTCATCAGTGTTGTTTTACCGGCGCCATTTTCACCCAACAGCACATGAATTTCTCCCTCCGCCAACTCAAAATCAACATTATCATTGGCGACAACTCCCGGGAAAATTTTGGTTATGTTTTTCATCTCAACAACATTATTCAAGGTTATTCCCCCCACAAAATAATAATAAGGTCAGATAAGCATCTGACCTTATTATAAACCATTTTCAGTTCATGTTCTACTGCTTACATTTCAGGAATTTCAAAAGCGTTAAATGATGCTTCATCATAAGGCACTTCAAAATCTCCATTTATAATTGACATTCTATATTTTTCAGCCATTTCTGCTACTTCAGCCGGTACATTCCCAGCATTATCGCTATATCCAACGCCTTCTTCAGCAAGACCAAATTCTAGATTTGATCCATCAAATGTACCTTCTACAACAGCCTTTGTAGCTAAATAAGTAGCATTGTCAACACGTTTGATCATTGAGCAAAGTACATGCTCGGGATCGAGAGCCGATTGGTCCATATCTACTCCTATTGCCCAGAAGCCCTGTTCTCCAGCTGCTTCTATTACGCCTATTCCACAAGCTCCTGAAGCATGATAAATCACGTCTGCGCCAGCTTGGTTTTGTGCAAGAGCATTCTCTTTCCCAAGCTGCGGATTATCAAAAGCACCGGTATAGTTAATAATAATTTCCGCATCAGGATTAACAGCTTTTACACCTGCTTCAAATCCATACTGGAATTTTTCAATCAAAGCAAACTGCATTCCACCAACGAAACCAACCTTATTAGTTTCAGTCATAAGCCCTGCTATGACTCCTACTAGGAAAGAACCCTCATTTTCTTTAAATGTCAGTCCAGCAGCATTTGCAGCATCAACAACTTCATCAATTATTGCAAATTTTTGCTCCGGGAATTGAGCCGCAGCCTCAGCTGTTGCCGACTGCATCAAGAATCCAACAGAAACAATCAAGTCTGCTCCATCTTCAGCCGCTGCAGAAAGGTTTGGACCATAATCATCAGCTGTTTGAGATTCAAGAACACTCACTTCAACACCAAAATCCTCTTCAGCTTTAACCAATCCTGCATAGGCCGAATCGTTAAAGGACTCGTCACCCAAGCCGCCAGTGTCAGTAATCATGGTAACCCTAAGTGCCTCTTCCATTGGTTCTTCCATTGGTTCTTCCATTGGTTCTTCTGCTACCTCTTCAGGTGCTTCTGTTTTTGCGCAACCTGCAAACACAGAAACCATCAAAACCAAAACCAAAAATAATGCCAACCATTTTCTACTCATTTAATAATCCTCCTCATTTAGTTTGTTTCTCTTTTTGTTTTTCTTTTCCCTTTCCCATACTTCTACATTGTTACCCAAAATCCTTCAAAAGCATACAAAAATAAAAAAACAGGGCGACATTGTCGCCCTGTTTTTTTTAGCATGATGCAAATTCTCTAACATGGTGAAGATTCTTTAGTCATAAATCCTTTTTCAATTAATACATCCATAGCATTCTGCACTTTGGCTTCGTTTATCATAATAACGGGTCCCGTGCAACCCATGCCGCTTTCAGCATAAATCCCCGATTTCCACAAAGCCTGTACCGCATCTTCAAGTTCCATTATGTCTATGCCGGACAAAGTTCCAGTTACAATTTCCTTTGATGGAGCTTTTACGGCTTCTTCAGAATTTTCATTCTTGTCCTTAACCGTATTTACTATCAAACTATTCAATCCGGCTTTTTCAGCTTTCGTAAATTCAGCCCGGGCAATACCCCCCAGCTCGCCCCTGGCCAAACTTGATGCATATTCAATTGCATTTGCAACCACCGGAATACCTGATGCCCTAGAAAGGATTAATATGATTCGACCATAATCTTTCCCAACGCCCGGACCGTATCCGTAGCCTGCCGCTTCATAGCTTCCACCCGTGGTATAGGATGAAAACATTTTCATCAAAATGTTTCCTGTCAAGGTATCCGTCACCATGACATCAACACTCCCTTGCAATAAATCGTTACCCCTCATAACTACTCCACCGTCGGCTCTGGAAGATTCTCCAAAGAAAATTTCATATCCATTGCCTTTTAATTCCTTCAGAAGCCTTTCAACTTGTCTTGCTCCATCCAGATTCAAAATCCCAACCGTCGGCTCTTTTATTCCCAATGCCTTTGCTGTAATTATTCCGTGTAGTGTATTCCTTAGAATCGCTTCCGTGCGATTCATGGAAGATGTTCCCGTTGTAGTTGCAATAATCATTTCCTTGCCAGTAGCAGGAGTTACAACCCTTCCGACCGTAGAAACCCCAATTGGAAAATTGTAATGCATGGTTACGCATGCATCTATAAATCCATTATCCAAAAGCTCTTCCATCTTGGAATACATGTCCATTTCTTCATTAACAAGGACCGTTTCCAACTTTGAATCATTTTCCGGACCAATAAGAACAATTTCCGTATCTCTCAATCTCGAAGCGGCAAGTTCTGCCCCTTTAATCAGGTTTCCCGTTCCATGCTCACTTCCGAGAATTGTTAGTCCGACTCTAATCTTCCTACTGAAATTGCCTTTTTCAATCGAATCGGCAATTTCAATGAAGGTATCTTTTATCATTTTTTTTACAACAAGATTTTCAGCCATATCAACACCCCTATTCATCCGTCAGCGTTTCGGCGAATCCCCTCATGGCTTCAGCAATCAGCTTCTTGATTTCAACTTTCGAAACTGATTCCGTCTCTTCCATGCCGGTATTCTTTTCAAGAATAACAGAAACACCATCAAACAGATTGGTCATACGACCCAGGAATAAACTTCCCTTGCCAACAATCATGGCCTTGCTCAATTTGCCTTCAGCCATGTCATCTATAGCAAATCCCGCATATGGAACACCTGAAGGTATATGTCCCTGTGTTGGCGCCCATCCCGGTAAACCGTGTTTTTCAACAAATGACATCAATTCTTTACGCTCGAGCTCATTGCGTTTTACTCCAAGAGCTGCAATCATCTTATAATTAGATGTCGGAACATCTCCCGCTCCAGCCGGTTTTGTTATATCCGGATTTTGCATTTCAACTGAATACTTGTCAATATCCGTTATTTTAAGATTTCCTTTGTCAAGAGGTGCAGTAATAAGCGATGTAATTACCGCCTGTGGAGATGAGCCAGTTCCAACGGTATGCCTTCCAACCAAATCAGTCCTTACTATAGGACTAACTCCATCGTTTTGACTTATCATAATTGCAAATCCACCGAGTACATCTTCCAAAATCGGATATCCTTTTTTAACATGGTCTTTACCATTCATCCCAAGCTTAGCCGTAGCTCCTCCTGCAACGATGACCACATTTTTATATACACCCGCTTGAACAAGAGCAGATGCATTTATCAATGCATGAGTCGGCGCCGCGCAAAAGCCTCTTGTATCCGAGCCTGTTGCGTTAACAGCTCCGGCCATTTCTGCGATAGCCTTCGCAAAATTGCCGCCGCCTCTCTGATTTATATCTCCACAAGCTTCTTCAGAACATTCAATTACATACTCTATTGATTCAGGGTCAAAATCATTCTTTGCTATAAGGTTTTTAAGAGCCAACGCACCGGAAGCCTTAACAACGATATTTTCAAACATCGTGTGAGCATTCAGGTTCGTATCGATCTCATGGGCCCTTTTCACGCATCCTACAACTTTCCCATCAACATAAATGCCTTCAGCATGATTTTTACTTATCAAATCTTCAATTTCCGAAAGCACTAGGCCTTCCTTTATTTTAGCAAGGTCTTCTTCGCAAAAAAGAGGATGTTTCTGCAACTTCTTTTTTACTTCAACAACAAAATCTTTTTCCAATTTGACAAGATCGAAAGCATCAGCTATTTTCATGAGTCCTATAAACTCATCTTCAGGCATGATTTCTCCGTATTTTCCAAATCTTTCTTTTATTGGTGATTCCTTGTCAAACCAAGGCATATCGTAATCTCTTAATTTTTCAGGATGTAAATTTCCAATATATACCTGATTCGGCAAATATGCCACAACCTCATCGAAGGATCTTATATGTTCGGTCAATCCCTTTAGATATTCTGAATCCGGGTTTGTCAATCTTTCGATTGTTTGAGTCGACCCATTGTGAACTACCATATCCGGAGTATTCACCAAAATATACCCAGCACCCTTGACTACAGGAAATTTCATGTCCTCACCTCCAAAATTTATATTTAATAAATATTCTTTTAAAAATGGACGGCCTTATTAAAGACCGTCCAATGTTTTTAGTCCTCAAATACAGTCTGTTTGTCAACTTCAACAGTTAAAGCCTTAAGAGCTCTTTCAACTATCTTTCTTCTTAAACCCTTTTCTTCCACAGCATTCAGGCTGGGATCTCCAAGTGGATGAGGTATGGCAATAGCAGGTACAATTCTATTAGCACCAACTGTCAATGAAATAGGCACAACAGTACAAATGTGAACAATCGGCAATCCTACTCTTTCAATTTCTTTCAGCATAGATGCACCGCATCTAGTACAGGTACCTCAGGTGGAGGTCATGATAACGCCATCTACTCCGTCTGCCAAAAGTTCTTGTGCATATTCTGCAGCAAACTTGACTGCATTTCCAACGGATGTTCCATTTCCTACTGTTGTGTAGAAGTATTTATGAAGTTCTCCGATCACGCCTTCTTTTTCTAAATCTCTCAATACATCAATCGGAAGAACCCTGTTGGGATCACTGTTTGCATAGCATGGATCATAACCGCCATGGGCAGTTTCATGAGTTTCCGCGGTCAAATATTCAAAGCCCGTCAAGTCATACTTTCCGTATTTTGACGCACTTGACGATTCGATATGATCAGGATTACCCTTTGGAACAATTCCGCCTGAAGTAACAACTGCAATTTTTGCCTTTGAAATATCTTTAAGTGCTGCCGCTGGAGCAACATGGTCAAATACAGGCATTGGATATTCAGTTACGAAGGGCTGGGAATTGATTTTTGCCAAAATCATGTCGACAGCTCTCTCTGCACCTCTTTTTTCTCTGAATATGTTTTTCCTGATTCCTCTTTCAAGATATCCTTCATCTGTAGGACTTCCAATTTCCTCGCCCTTTACCATTTTTATTGCTAGCGCAGCCATTTTAGGTACGGCTTTCCTCATATCTGCGGCCGAGTTTTTAGTCTCGGCAATGAATAAATCTTTTTTGAACATGTCGGCACCCGGGTTTTCAACATACATACCTGTCAAAACGGGGATTCCAAGATCGTCCTTGACTGCCTTGCATATCGCTCCGCAGGCTGTTCCGTATCTACCCGCGTTAAAAGCGGGTCCTGCGATAAACATATCCGGAGCTTTTGATCTCACCATTTCGAGGATGGTTTTTTCAGCTGTCTCCATATTTTCTGCGTAATAGGAATCTCCACAAATAATCGTCGCTACGATTTCCATATCATCTTTTAAAGCTCCGGCAAATGCCATTCCGGGACCAACAACTCCGTCTCTCATTTCCGGCGGGATGTTCGCTTTTTCTTCGCCTCCGATTCCGGCAAAAAACTGATTTATATAATGAACAACTTTATACTTACTCATTTTGTTTCCCCCCTTTCACGTTTTCTGATATTAGTACTTTGAAAAATCATTTCTTATCGAAGTCATCTCTTCAATTATTTCATCAACATCCAAAACCATTTCCATCATACTGATTTGTTCTTCGTACACGTCCGGATCAACTGCTTCTTTAAATTCCGACTCTACTGCGTGGTAAACTGCGAGTCCCAACTGGACTCCTGCTAAAGGACCTGCAAAGGTAGGATCTCCGTTAGTAACGGTTTCAGCTGATAATCCAGCTGATTCAGCTTCTGCTGCGCCAAATATTACAACTACATTTTCAGCGCCGTGTTTTTCTGCGAGATCTTTAACTCTGTTTTGATTCTCCAGATCCATTGCTCCTGCGGCCGTTCAGACGAAACATTCTGTAGCGGAGAAGACAACTTCTGTTCCGGAAACCGTTTTTATGCATTCTTCAATAGCCGGACCCGGTACGCCGTCTCTATCACCGATGATTATGATTTTCTTATTCTCAAATGCGCTCATTCATCATCATCCTTTCAATTTTTTATGTTTATTTTAATATGTTGTAGCAGAGTATTTATTGAAGCCCAGTTCGTTCGTAGCTCCTGTTATAACTTGAATTTCAGCTTCTATGCTTCCATCCGGCCTGAGACTGCCATCGAATCCTCCGGCTATTCTATCCGCATAGTCAAGCATTCCGACAATCTTGTCCATCGGAGGCAAAATAATAACCTCGTTTGCATTTCCGCCCGTTACAACAGCATCAGCCTTAGGATCTGCATCAGCCAAGGATTGGGATGCGCCGTCTCTTCCGGCATACTCGTCAGTAACTATTACTGTTTTAACCCCTTGATTCTCGATTTTTTTACAATTCATAATTAAGTCGGTATCCGGATTGCCAAAACCTTCTTGCGAAATAATTGCAGCATCGAGTCCAAGAAATTTTGCAAATTTAGCCGACCAGTCGGAGGATCTTTCTTTGTCTGCAAGATAAACATTTTCGTTAGTCGCTATGACTCCCATAAAGTTCAGTTCCTTGCCATGCTTCTTGTAAAGCTCCTCAATAATCGGATTATTCAAATGGTGATAAGAAGTATTTTTGTCGCAGGCAGACACACAGTTTCCACTTAGTATTGCTCCATCCATAATTTCTGTAGGATAAAGAATAGTCGGAACTATTTTCTTGGCATCCACACCATAAACGTATGAATCATGAAGCAAACCTTGTGTCTGGAGCATGTATACATATCCTACTTTAGGCAAGTCGGGATACTCTGCAGCCTGTTCCAATAACGGTTTTGTCTCATATACCATGACTTCATCAGGTTCAACGTCAATGCCGGCCTTTCCAAGATAGGTTGCCACTTTAAGGCCTGCCATTCTTGCTGATTTTTCATATGTATGTTGTTCAATTCCTTCCTTCGGCTCAACAACCACACATACATTATTCAGTTTAGAGAATGGAGTCAATTCGGCTCCCGGTCCGGTCATGTCGATGATACCTTCCTGGAATCCTACGATTTTTCCGCAGGTTACAACGGCTGATCCGCTCAATACGTGCGTTTTTCCGCTTCCTACGGTCTCAACCTTGTTGATCATTCCAGGGAATATTCCACCGGGACCTTCAACTTTTACTCTCGGCTCAATTACATCCTTAACAGGTGTAATTCGAACACTTTCGCCGGGTCTTGCTAGTTCCACAACGCATTTTACAATATGCTCGTCTTCCATTACCAAGTCGATGATTTCCTGCTTGTTAACATACAGGGTACCATTTTCAACTTTAGTTGCTTCTGAAAATTGAACATCTGTAATCTTGATTTTTCCAAGTTCCAAACGCAAAACATTCACCCCCCTTTATTTTAGCAATGCACAGCATTGCCTTAAGGCAATATTAAATGTGTTTCTCAATCATTGCTTCAATGTTTGTCGGTTTCGCATTGTCTTTAGTTACTTCCTCGATTTTTTCGCCATCTTTGTAAAGCAAAATAGTCGGGAGTCCTAAAACTCTTTGAGAAATTGCCAATCTTCTAGCTTTAGTAATATTCAATTTGCAAAATTTCACTTTTCCTTCGTACTTCGTTGCAAGAGCCTCCACGTCCGGCATAAGAGCCTTGCATGGTTCACATCCGTCACTCCAAAAATCTACAATCACGAGCCCTTCAGACTTTAAAACTTCCTCTTCAAAATTGTCCTTTTCAAGAATAATCATTTTTTCGCCCCTCCTTTACGCTTCAAATGTATTTTCAATATATTTTTCCGCTTGAACAGCGGCTATTGCTCCATCCGCAACAGCTGTAACCACTTGCCTTAACGATTTATGCCTAATGTCTCCTGCTGCAAACACTCCGGGAAGCGCAGTTTTCATATCAGGGTCAGTCATTATGTAGCCACCCTTGTCAGTCTCGAGTAATTCCTTAAATAATTCACTTTTGGGTACATATCCAACGAATGGGAAAATTCCAAATGTCCCATCTTCTTCATGTGCATTTATTTCCGTTATTTCTCCCGTCTTTTTATTCTTTAAAACCAAGGTTTCAACAATTCCATCACCCTTGATTTCTTCAACGACAGAATCCCATATAAAGGCCATTTTCTCGTTTTTAAACGCTTTTTCACGAATAGACTTAGCTGCTCTAAGTTCGTCTCTTCTGTGAACAACCGTAACCTTACTAGCAAACTTTGTGAGGTACATTGCCTCTTCTACCGCAGTATCGCCTCCGCCTATTACATAGACTTCAAGGTCTGTAAAGAAATCGGCATCACATGTTGCACAATACGATACGCCCTTCCCTGTTAATTCGCGTTCTCCAGGAACCCCAAGGTATCTAGGGCTTGCTCCTGTTGCAATTATGACCACCTTAGATTTGTATACTCCTTTTTCTCCGGTAACAACTTTAATCTTGTCCTTAAGTTCAACCTTTACTATTTCATCTTTTATGCTTTCAGCCCCAAATTCTTTCGCCTGCTCAACCATTCTGGCCACGAGGCTTGGTCCTGTTGCATTTTCAATTGAACCCGGATAGTTTGCGACTTCATTAGTCGTTACAATCTGTCCGCCCGCTTTTTCCTTTTCAAGAATCAATGTCTTCATCCTTGCTCTTGAAGAATAAAGTCCGGCAGCCAATCCTGCAGGTCCTGCACCTATTATTACTACGTCGTATAAATTTTCCATTTTCTCCTCCTAATTTGAGTATTGATTTCCTTCTATAGCACCCTCTATTAGTGAAAGATCAATAACCCTAAAATCATCAAGTATCGATTCTGTCCACTTTGGTGTTATTTTGCTATTATTGAATTTTCTTACAGTCGCAAGGCTGTCTTCAATTATTACTAAAGAGTCGTAATCCAAGACTTGCATTGTTTTGCTTATTAAAATGGATTTAAATGGTGTTTCATTAGGTTTGACGCTTCCTGATAAGGGATGTGACAATAGCTTGTGTCCTTCATGGATTTTATCCCTTACATAAAGCAATATTTCCTGATAGGTTTTTTCAGGCATGAAATGTAAGTCAATTGTGTCTCTGAATGTTTCCGCTACCTTTTGGTTGTTGGTAATCAGTATCATTTTATTCCCTCCGGTTTTCTTTCAGATTTAAGACAATAAAAAAAGCAATAGGAGTTTGTAATAGCCCATTGCTTCTCTGTCATAAGACCTGAGAGTTTCTCTTTATGTTCACATAAAGATTGCCCCTTCGGTGCTCAAAATCAAGCTTTTCAGAGACTCGTCCCTGTGCGGTTCCTTTGCCTGAGAATTTTGCTTCAAACGGCAACGTTGAAACTTTTTCCTTCGGCGGTCCTTTCGGACTCTCTCCCGCATAGTTCATCCAAATCGATTTATAAAATTGTGATAGGAATATTTTATGAGTTGATTTCAAGTATTCATTCTTTCAATACCTATTATACATAAAGTCTGTTAAAAATTCAACAATATTTTAAAATAAAATGAATAGGCATACATATTTTATATATGCCTATTCTAAATCCAAAAAACCTTTTTTTCTCATTCCCTCGTATAAAACAATTGCAACCGAATTGGAGAGGTTAAGCGATCTGGCTCCCTCAACCGCCTTCATAGGTATTCTATATCGGCTGCTCTCGTAAAGCATATGGAGCTTTTCCGGCAACCCTGCTGTTTCACGTCCAAATAGTATAAATGTATCCGTTTCAAAGGGTATTTCATCATAATTTTTGTCACCCTTGGTAGTTATGAGACAGATGCTTTTGTCCCCATATTTAAGAAGAAAATCCTCCAAAGATTCATGAATCTCTTTTGATAGGAGTGGCCAATAATCAAGCCCGGCTCTCTTTAAAGTCTTGTCGTCAAAACTGAAGCCGCACGGTTTTATTATGTGGAGCTTGCTTCCAGTAACTGCGCAAGTCCTTGCAATGTTTCCAGTGTTCTGTGGAATGTCAGGCTGAAACAGAACAATATTCATTTGTTATCCCTTCTTCTCTCTATGATTTTTTAAAATAGTGTAACCTGCTTGAATCTATTACCGACCATGCAATGTTAGACGCATGATCCCCTATTCTTTCCAAATTGCTTATCACATCAAGGAAAAGGACACCTGCGTTAGTTACACACATTCCCTGATTCAATCTGTCAATATGACTCATCCTAAGCTTCTTTTCCATATCGTCTATTTCGTCTTCTCTTTGAATTACCCTTTCAGCCAAATCCATTTCCCCTGTCGCCAACGATGTCATTGATTGAACGAAGGATTTCATTACCCTGTCTGACATGAATTGAAGTTCATCTTTCGCCTTGTCAGTAAATATTAAACGATCTTCTATGCACCTTTCCGCCAGTTCTGCAATATTTTCTGCATGATCCCCAACTCTTTCAATATCGTTTATAGTATTAAAAAGACCTGTAATGATTTCTCTTTGTATGCTCGATACTTCTCTGTTTGAGAGTTTCACAAGATAGCTAGAGATACCTCTTTCAAGCTCATTGATTTTCTTTTCTACTCTAAAGGTATTTTTTATGCTTTTTTCATTTTGATTGATTAGTGCATCCATTGCATTTTCATATGAATATTTTGTTAGATTACTCATATGAAGAACCTCTTTTATTACCTGAATAAGTGCAATTGACGGAGTCTCCAATATACGATCGTCCAGATATTTTATCCCTTCAATTTCCTTCTCTTCATCCGCACTATATGGAATAATTTTTTGCGCAATTTTTACCAAAATAGCTGAAAACGGCAACAATAAGATAGTATTCATTATGTTGAAAAATGTATGCGCATTCGCCAGTTGCTTTACCGAATTTTCCGGAGATATTCTTACAACGGCAGCAACTGTAGGACCTGCAAATAATATAATAAATACTATTGTTCCTATCACATTAAACATTAGATGAATAAGCGCGGCTCTTTTAGCCGTTTTGCTAGCCCCTATGCTTGACAGCATAGCAGTTACGCATGTCCCTATGTTCGTTCCAAGCAGAATCGGAAAAGCAGATTCAATAGGCAACAGTCCCTCGCTTGCCAAAGCAATAAGAATACCGGTTGTGGCACTCGAACTTTGAATCACCGCCGTTATTGCAAATCCTGTAAATATTGCTAATACCGTGCTTATTATATTCTTATTTCCAAAGCTTAGAAGCATGTTTCTGAAGCCCTCGAACTCTCTAAGAGGTTTCACCGCATCCTTCATAAAATCCATTCCTATGAATAGTATTCCAAAACCGATAAGTATCTCTGCAATATTTTTAATCTTCCTGTTTTTTGCAAAAAGCCATATCATAACACCTATGCCTATCGCCAAAGGCGCAATATTCGAAAGATCCAAAGCAACAATTTGAGCCGTAATTGTGGTACCTATGTTCGCTCCCATTATTATCCCTACTGCCTGAGTAAGACTCATTATTCCGGCATTCACAAAACCGACAACCATTACAGTAGTGGCACTCGAACTTTGCACAATTGCTGTAACAAATGCTCCTACCAATACACCCATGTATTTGTTATTAGTAAGAACCTCAATGATTTTCTTCATTCTATCCCCGGCTGTTTTCTCAAGACCGGTTCCCATAATATTCATGCCGTAAAGAAAGAGTCCCAAACCGCCAATAAGTCCAATAATTATTTGCATCTTATCCTCCTAGGATCATTTGAATACATACAAAACCAAAATGCCTAAAGCAATACGGTAATAAGCGAATAAATTGAAACTATGCTTCTTTATATAATTCATAAACGCCGCTATTACAAGGTAAGCAACAATAAAAGATACCCCGGTACCTACAGCAAGTAAAATCCATTGCTCGTTGTTAATATGCAGACCGCTTTTTATCATCTTGTAAAAGGATGCTCCAAGCAATGTCGGAACAGCCAAAAAAAACGAAAATTCAGCGGCAAGCCTTCTTCCAAACCCTAGTCCAAGCCCGCCTACTATTGTTGATGCTGACCTTGACATCCCTGGAATCAATGCAAAGCATTGAACAATCCCAACTATAAACGCCTGCTTATATGTCAATTCGCTTTCCTCTTCTATTTTTACAACATGTTTCCGGTTTTCAAAATAAAGAAGAAGGAAGGCTCCGACAATCAATGCCCATGCAACTGTAACCGTATTAAAAAGATACTTGTCAATTATATCCTCAAATAGGACTCCCAATATCACAGCCGGAACCACTCCGACAAAAACCTTGGACCAGAGCCTGATTTTTCTCGTCATGTCATCATTATCCTTGAAGTTTGGAATAAGTTTTTTTCTAAAATACACAATGACCGCAAATATTGCACCAACCTGAATAACCACATCAAATGTATTTGCAAAAGCTCCTTGAAAATCCAGATATCGGTTTGCTATAATCAAATGTCCCGTAGATGAAATGGGCAAAAATTCTGTCAATCCTTCTATTATGCCCAATATTATTGCTTTTATTATCATTGTTTCCTCCGTCATACTATAATAACGCACACAAACCTTATTATATATTTAAGCTACCTGCTATTCAACTTATTATTGTAATAATGGCACTCTTTATTTATCAGGCAAATATTGCACTTTGGTTTTCTTGCAGTGCAAACCTTCCGCCCATGATGAATAAGCCATAAATGCGCTGCTCCCCAGTCGCCTTCGGCAAGATTTTCCATAAGCTGGAGCTCTGTCTTTTGTGGAGAATTCGAAACTGCAAGACCAATACGGTTTGACACCCTTTGAACATGAGTATCAACCGCTATTGCCGGTTTGCCAAATGCATGGCTAAGAACCACATTTGCCGTTTTCCTGCCTACACCAGGCAATGCCATAAGTTCTTCCCTTGTTTCAGGTACATTGCCCTTGTAATGCGAAATCAACAATTCACAGGTTCGAATTATGTTCTTTGATTTCATTCTGAACAATCCACAGCTTCTTATTATCTCAGACAATTCAGATTCACTGATTTTCAAAATCTCCATCGGGGTTTTTGCCTTCTTAAAAAGCACAGTGCCAACCTTATTGACTCTTTCATCCGTACACTGAGCTGAAAGAATTGTTGCTATCAAAAGCTCAAAAGAATTATTATAGTCAAGCCCAGGCTTGACCCCATTATAAGCCTTTCTTAATTTTTCAACCACCGATTCAACTTCTTTAGTATTCATTAATTTATCCAAGGCTTTCCTCCATCAGTTAATTTCCTTTTGAAAACTTATTATTTCGATTTCAGGCTCACCGAAACCCTCAATATAATTTATAATATTGTCCATCATGCTTTCAATATGACGGCTTTCGTTAGAAACAACCGCGATTCCAATTTCCGCTCTATCCGTTATATCTTGCTTACCAACTTCTGCGACCGCAACATTAAAATTTTTTTCAACTCTATTGATCAATCTCTTTATAATACTGCGTTTATCTTTAAGTGTTTTGACACCTATCAGCCTCATGTATATCTCGCAACTTCCAACCAACATTTGAACCACCCTTCTTTATCATATATTAATGGCAAAAGAAAAAAAAGAAGCAGTTATTAAAACTGCTTCTTTTTAAAACCATCATCAAGAATTCTCAAAGTTTTCTGAATGTCATCAATTGGAAAATCGTTACTGTCATGATAGCAACTTTTGAATTGCACTTGATTCAATGCACCCAATAGAATAGCCGCCGCCAAATCAACATCCAAATCAATACTATAAACCCCTTCGTCAACAGCATTTTGAATGATTTTGCTATACAATTCAATTTTAATTTCTCTTATTCTGTAGATGAATTTCTTTAAATCCATTTCGATTTTTATTGATTCTCTCATAAAATCAAATGCAAAGTTGTCATATTTTTTTTTGGTTTGTAGTTCAACTTTCAATATTCCTAGGATTTTTTCATCCACATTCTTTTTTCCTTCTATCGCCTTGTTTATTTTATCAAAGTATATGCTTATTGCATATTCCAAGGATTCTTTAAACAATTCCTCTTTGTTTGAAAAGTATTCATACAGAGTACCCTTGCCCACACAAGCATTTCTGGCAATTTGCTCCATTCGTGTGTCATGATATCCATTTTTTGAAAAAGAATCCAAAGCAGCCTTGATTATTCGTTCGCTCTTCCCATTCTTATTCAACGCAAGGTTCCTCCTTATCTTTTTTCCGGTTGAACCATTTTTTAATACGTGTCGAAAAACCGTCCATTACAAGATACATAACAGGTATAAGAACAAGTGTCAGAAGTGTAGAAAGCAGCAATCCGCCTATTACAACCGTAGCCAATGGCGATTGTATCTCAGCTCCTTCTCCTGTTGCTACTGCTATTGGCATTAACGCCAAAATTGTTGTCAGCGAAGTCATCAGAATAGGTCTAAGCCTCGTCGGACCCGCCATGAGAATTGCTTCAACCGTGTCATGTCCCTTGCGCCTAAGTATATTCACATAATCTATCATTACTATTGCATTGTTTACTACGATTCCAGACAGCATCAGGAATCCTATTACCGATGGCACACTCAATGTCCTACCTGTTATAAATAATCCTAAAGCCCCTCCTGAAAATGCAAGGGGTACTGTAAACATTATGATAAACGGATATAGAAGCGATTCAAATTGCGATGCTAGAATCATGTACACCAAGAATATCGCCAATATAAGGGCAAGGAAAAGGCTCTTGAAAGATTCAACAAGGTCTTCATTCTGTCCTCCAATTTCAAAGCTATATCCATCTTCAAGAAAGTAATTGTCAGTCTGTGCTTCTATGTCAGACACTATACTTGCCAAATCTCTGCCAATTATGTCTGATGTGACTGAAATAGTTCTTACCTGACCTATTCTATTTATGCTTATAGGCCCTTTGGTTTCGAAAATTTCCGCAATTTGCTCCAAAGGAACATTGACTCCCATTGGGCTTTTAATCTGCAGATACCTGAAGTTGTTTATGTTGTCCTTAAGATAACCCACAGATTCAATCATTACATCAATTTCGTTTCCATCAACCTTGTATTTTGTAGCACTTACTCCTGATAAATTATCCCTGATTGTCTGGGCTATCTGATAAGAGGATATGCCATATTGCGAAGCAATCTCGCGTTTGATTTTTACCTGTACTTCTGGGAGACCCTCCTCGAAACTTGATGCTACTTCACGCGTGCCTTCTACTGAATTCAATATATCAATTAAATCCTGTGAAATCCCCTTTAGTACTTCAAGTTCATCACCCTGCACGCGTATGCTGATTGCCGAGGATCCCATTCCCATATTGCCCCCGCCTTGACTCGAAACGGACTGCACCTGAATATTGGCGCCCGGGATATCTGCAAGCATTTTCCTTATTTCATCAGCAATGTAATCGCTGCTTCTTTCTCTATCTGCAAGACTCACAAGCGCCAAGTCAAGTGAGGCATAATTACTTTGACTACCGCTGGATATGAATGAATTTCCCCCGCCAATTGATGCAAATATTGTATCTAGTTCAGGAATGTTTTTTATCAGTTCTTCAACTTCATCGACATATAGCCGCGTTTTTTCAAGTTTAGCCCCTGTTGGAAGCTCAATACTTATACTTATTCTACCCTCATCTGTACTAGGCAAAAACTCAGCACCGACTTGAACCACAGCAAAAATCGAACCGATGAAAATCACCACTGCAACAACAATAGTAAGGAGTTTGTGACCTATGGCTTTTTTCAAAAGCGCTCTATACTTTCCTTCAACATTCGAGAACGTTTTGTCGAAAGCTTTAAATATCTTTATTCGGCTTTTTACCTCTTTCTTTTCGGAGCAAGTGATTTTAAGAATTTTCGATGACAGCATCGGCACAACCGTAAGGGCTATAACCAATGAACTTAATAGGGCAAATGTAATTGTTAAAGCCAATTCCTTAAAAATAATCGATGTTATACCCTCAACGAATACTATTGGAAGAAAAACAGCTACAGTAGTGAGTGTTGATGCTATTACAGCCATCCCGACTTCTCCTGCCCCTTCCTTTGCAGCATCAATTCTTGAATATCCATCTTGTCTGAACCTATATATATTTTCCAAAACGACTATGGAGTTGTCAACCAACATGCCCATTCCAAGAGCCAAGCCACCAAGGGTCATAAGATTCAATGTTATACCGGAAAAGAATATGAGTGAAAATGTAGCTATTATGGAAACTGGAATAGATATTCCTATTATGAATGTGGATCTGATATTTCTTAAGAACAGATACAACACAAGTATTGCCAAAACTCCACCAATCAATCCACTTCTTGATACGTTTTGTATGGATTTCTTAATATAGGTTGATTGATCGAAAACGTTTTCGATTCGCACTCCTTCAACTTCATCTTCAAGTTTTAAAAGTTCCTTATTGACTTTGTCGGCAACATCAACCGTATTATAACCTGATTGTTTGAATATATTAATACTGACGCTCTGCACTCCATCTAATTCATTTATCCTTGTAATTTCTTTGGGAATCAATGATACTTCAGCGATATCGCTTAAATATATTTTGCTTCCATTCGACAAAATAATTGGCAGGTCAGAAATTTCTTTTACTGATTCAAATTCCCCTATAGAGCGCACAAGCAAATTCTTATCGCCTTTTTCTACAGAGCCACCGGGAAGATTAAGGTTTTCCATGCGCAACATATTGGAAATCCCTGTCATGCTTAAACCATATTTATCGAGCTCCAACGGGTTCACCAAAACCCTTACCATGTCCTCGTAACCGCCCGATATGTCAACGGAAGCCACACCCTCGATGCGCTCCAAACGGCTCTTAAGTTTGTTTTCGGCTATAGACTGTATCTCATCTATACCTCTATCGCTACTTAGACCTGCAATGATTATCGGCATTGCATTCGGATCAATTTTAAAGACAAATGGACTGCTGGCATCCTCGGGTAAAAAATCCCTGATTAAATCCAGCTTTTCCCGCATCTGCATTGTTCCCGAATCCATGTCAGCGCCATAATCAAACTCCAAAACAACTACAGAACTTCCTTCGCTTGAAGTCGAACTTATTCTATCAACATTGTTGACCGTTGCCATTGACTCCTCAACCGGCTCTGTTACCAAGGATTCTATCTCTTGCGGACCAACTCCCGAATAATTGGTTATTACAAGCGCAACCGGCACTTCAATGTCGGGATATAAATCTATAGACAGTTTGCTTAAGGAAACAAATCCAAGCGAAACCACAATCAGCATCATCATTATTACAGTAACAGGTCTTTTTACGGATAAATTTGATATTTTCACCTTATTCACCCCTTATAATTCGAACAGACGACATATCCTTTACAAATTCCTGTCCGCTAACAATTATGTTGTCTTCGGCCTTAATCCCTGAAATAATTTCAATGTATTCTCCATTGTCAATATCCACTTTAACCGTTTTACGAATAGCCCTTCCATCTTCAACGACATAAACAAAATACTCGGTTTCTTCTTGAATGACTGCATCTATTGGGAGCATGAATACCTCCTTGCTCTCATCGATTGAAAAATAAATCTGCGCTATCATTCCCGGTTTTATAGAATCATTATAATTAACCACCTGTATTTTCATCTTGTAAAGATTGGTCATAGCATTCGGCACAGGATTAACCAAACTCACCTTTGCATCCATCTTTTCATCTGAAATTACCGGTATGCTGAGTTGAATGTTTTTCCCGACAAAAACTTTATTTATCAACTTTTCTGTTATATCAGCTTCTATCTGCAATACGCTAATATCTGTGATTATTACCGAAGGTTGACCTGCAACAGCAACGCCGTTTTTCTCAATATTTAGTGCAGATACAATACCCGAAATAGGAGCATTTACATATGAATCGCTTAATTGATCTTGAAGAGCTCTTACCTGAGTATTAGAAACTGAAAGCTTCGCTTGTTCGTATTGCTGCTTGGAAACAGCACCCTCCTCATATAATTTCGAAATTCTCTCAAAATTATTTTTCGCGGTTTCATAAGCCAACACAGCATCTTTGATTGACGAACTCAATGTTCCATTGTCTAGAGTGAAAAGCAGATCACCTTTTTTAACATAGTCGCCCAATTCGACATTCAGGCTCAAAACATCAGAAACTCCGGCAATTTTAGGAATTACGGAAATTTCATTATCTGCCTTTAATTGTCCTGAAATCACAATGTCTTGTGAAATATTCCCCTTCATAGCATTAGAAACAACAACCGGAATTGATACTTCCTGTTCTTCAACCCTTATATCTTGATTATTTCCACCGCAAGCAGTCAACGATGCAATTATAATTGTCAGAACAAAAGCTCCTAATATCATTTTTTTATTATTCATGTGTTTTCCTCCATCCCAATTTCCGACCGACCGGTCAGTATTCTAATCCTACTTCACTATTTTATTTTTGTCAATCAAAAAGGACATCTATTTAGATATCCTTTTTGATTCGTGTAATATATTATTTATACACTTCTACCTATAAAATACCCAATTCTTTTCCTGATTCCTCAAAAACCTTTACGGCTCTTTCAAGTTGCTCTTCCGTATGCGCTGCCGTCACCATACAACGAACTCTTCCTGTACCGACAGGAACAGTAGGAAACACGATTGCCGAAGCAAAAACACCCTTTTCCATAAGCTTTCTGGAAAATTCCATGGTTTTCGACTCATCCCCGATTATAACCGGCGTTATTGGTGTTTGGCTATGACCTGTATTAAATCCAAGCTTCCCTAGCTTTTCTTTAAAGAATCTTGCGTTTGACCACAATTTATCTGTATATTCAGTAGTTTCATTTAATATTTTAAAGGCTTCAATTATTGCTCCTACTGCAGCAGGTGGAAGTGATGTGCTAAACAATATCGGTCTACCTCTATGACTAAGCCATTCCTTCATTGTTTCGCTTCCCGCAACATAGCCTCCAATAACTCCTATCGCCTTTGAAAGTGTTCCTATGCTAAAATCTATTCTTCCATGCATATTAAAATGATCTACAGTACCTCTTCCATTTTCTCCTAAAACACCAGATCCGTGTGCATCATCTACATATGTCATCGCTTCGTATTTTTCAGCCAGCTCAACTATCCCGGGAAGATCTGCAATATCTCCATCCATACTGAATACTCCGTCTGTAATTACCAGTATGTTTTTATATTTGTCCCTGTTGCTTTTAAGAACATCTTCTAGGCTATCCATATCGCTATGCTTGTATATTGTTTTATCGGCCCTTGACAGTCTGCTTCCATCAATTATGCTTGCGTGATTGAATTCGTCTGAAACTATCAAATCACCTTTTTCAGTAATCGCTTGTATAGTACCAGTATTACAATTAAAACCAGATTGATAAACCATAGCAGCTTCTTCTCGCTTAAAATCAGCAATAGCCTTCTCCATTTCCTCATGAATATCCATGTTGCCTACTATTGTTCTTACAGCTCCCGAACCGGCTCCATATTTTTCTATCGCTTCTATCGCAGCTATCTTTAATCTTGGATGATTAGCGAACCCTAGGTAATTATTTGAAGATAAATTAATTGCGCTTTTCCCATTGATTATTATTTCCGAACCATTCTCTGTGCTTAAAACTGGAAGCTTTCTGTAGACGCCTTGATTCTTAAGTTCCTGAATTTTTTCCTTAAGAAATACTAACTCATGTACCTTGCTCATATGCTCCTCCTTTTATGTATTTGTTCACGGTGCTAATACATAAGGGCTATAATAGCCTTTTATGTTAATATATCACATACACATTTATTTTTCATCACAATAATAACTTAAAAGTTTTTTCATCTCAGTCAATCTCAAATCGTCCTTTTCAATTCTAGATTTTTCATTAATCCAAAACACTGCTCTCTTCTCATCGATTCTTAACATAGCCCACCATGCATGCGATGCCACCATATATGAATTTGACGTTGCAATATCAAGTGCCGCTTCATAAGCTTTATTGTTTCTAGTGTTTTTGAATTTATTCCCAAGTAAAATAAGCAGATTGCGTTTATAAACAGAATGACCCCTCCAAGCAAAGGCCGTTGTTCCATATTTGCTAGTAAAACTTTTCTTGCTCAAATTTAAATCTTCAAAAATATTATGGCTGCAAGCTAAAGATTTTAGTGCAACAATATTGTATGGGCAGGCTTCCTGGCAAATATCACACCCATAAGCCCCACTTATAATTTTTTCACGAATGTCGTAAGGAATCACTCGTTTTGACTGCATCCGTTCTGAAAGGCACAGATTGCTATCTATTTTATATCCATCTCCTATTGCCCCATTTGGACAAGCCTTAATGCAAAGTCTACATTCTCCACAAGCATCGATTATGGTTTTATTGCAATAATCTTCACTATTAAATTTTTTTTTCATAAAAAGAGAGCCTATTGTAAAAGTGGATCCCAATTCTCCATTTATAAGAAGACAATTTTTCCCATACCAACCAAGACCAGCACTATAAGCCATATACCTATCGACCATAGGCCCATTATCTATATGAATACCATAACCTTTAGGTTCATTTGATTCTAATTCAAGCTTTTCTGCTAATATTTGAAGTATTTCCCTATTTTTTTTGTGATAATCCAAACCTTCGGCAAAAGAAGCG
>CAZTZB010000011.1:0-35063 GCA_964617505.1 uncultured Peptostreptococcaceae bacterium
GAAATGATCATGAAAAGGAGTGTTTGCGCTTAAGAATAATCGTAAACACTCTTTTGTTGTTTTATGCTATTAATTTTTACAATACTATTGATGCAGTATATAATAGTAAAAAGAACTCGAAAGAAGGTGTCTATATGGCAAAGATAAAAAAGACCAATGCTATGAGGCTTCTTGAAAAAGAAGGCGTTGCATTTGAAACAATTACATATGATAACAAGGATGGAAAGATTGATGGAGTTTCTGTCGCGGCCAAAATTGGGCGGAACCTAGAATCTGTGTTTAAAACACTTGTTACGGAAGGCGCAAGTGGAGAACACTATGTTTTCGTTATTCCAGCAGGTATGGAGCTTAATCTCAAGAAGGCAGCAAAAGCCGCAGGAGAGAAGAAGATTCAGATGATTCATGTAAAGGATATATTGAAGCTTACAGGATACATAAGGGGAGGTTGTTCTCCTATAGGAATGAAGAAAAATTTTACGACCTTCATAGATGAAAGCGCAGGACTGCTTGATAAGATTGTTGTTAGTGGGGGAATGATTGGTCTACAAATGGAAATGGAAGCAGAATCCTTAGTTTTGGCGGCAAAAGGAAGCTTGGCCGATGTGGCTGATTGAGCCGAAAATCCGATAGATTAAAATGACGCATTGCTCAATTGACTGAAGCATCAATATTATATATTATGAAAACATAAAAGTTAAAATATCAATGATTGAGATTAAGGGGGATAAGGAAATGATACACAGCTTCAGGAACGACTATAGCGAGGGAGCACATCCGAGTATATTGAAAGCCCTCTTAGAAACGAATATGGACCAGGAAGATGGATATGGTGAGGACTCTCATTGCTTAAGAGCAAAGGAGCTTATAAAAGAAAGAATCGGAAAGCCCGATGCAGACATACACTTTGTTCCTGGTGGCACCCAGGCAAACCTGATTGTTATTTCTTCTATTCTTAGGCCTCATGAATCAGTAATATCTGCCGATTCGGGGCACATAAACACACACGAGACGGGTGCTGTAGAAGCCACAGGACATAAGATAAATGCGGTGGCGAGCCAAGACGGCAAACTGACTCCATTAGACATCGAAAGAGTGCTTAAGGAACATTACTTTGAGCATATGGTCAAGCCGGCAATGGTGTACATTTCGAATTCTACAGAAGTAGGAACCTTTTATAATAAGAAGGAGCTGAAGGCAATCTCAGATTATTGCAAGAAGGAAGGTCTGTATCTTTTTGCTGACGGGGCAAGGCTTGGCTCTGCCCTATGCGCGGAAGGAAACGATTTGACCATAGAGGAGTTTGCATCCCTTGTAGATGTTTTCTATATAGGTGGAACGAAGAATGGAGCCCTCATAGGGGAAGCAATAGTAATTAACAATGAAGCCCTTAAGCCCTGTTTTAGATATGTTATGAAGCAGAGGGGAGCATTGCTTGCAAAGGGAAGAATTCTTGGCCTTCAGTTTGAAGAATTATTTAAGGATGATCTTATTTTTAAACTTGCCAACCATGCAAATAATATGGCGGCAAAACTTACACATGGAATAAAAGATTTAGGATATGGATTCATGGCCGATTCTACCACAAATCAAATTTTTCCTATTTTGCCAAACGCGGTCATAAAAAAAATGATGGAAAGCTACGGCTTCTATGAATGGTGCGTAATTGATCAAAATAATACGGCATTACGACTTGTGACATCTTGGGCTACAGGGGCGGATGCAGTCAAGAGCTTTCTATCCGATTTAAAGTTATTGAGCCAATAGGATGATTGACCACGAAAATTTCTATGTATAAGAATTTAGAGAGCAATAAAAAGGCTGCCGCATCTTTTAAAAGATGTGCCAGCCTTTAATTTATTCGTAAGGATAACTAAAGCGATAATTCCCAGCGTTCTTCAATCAGGTCTACTCCCCAAAGGAAGCGGGAAGCATATTCAGTTATCTCAAATCCATATTTTTTGTAAAGATGTCGCGCGGCATCAAGGTTTTTTACTGTCCATAGGTAAATTGATTTGTAGCCCTTTTCCTTGCAGAAATCTATTGCAGTCATTATAAAAGCGTTTCCAAGGCCGGTTCCTCTTGCTGATGGATCGATTAGAAACCACCTGAGTTGTGCATCGTCTTCGCTGTTTTGTATAATTGCGATAGAGCCAACTATAACTCCGTTATCCTCAGCTACCCAGACCATGCTTCCGCTACGGTCTTTTGTTTCAAGGAATTTACCCATAGCAGGCAAGACATATGGCTCGAATTCACTTACATCAAATCCATATTCCCTTTCATACAGTTTGCAGTGCAGGTAGTCTATATAACCCAAGTCTCCCGGCTGGTACTCCCTGATTACGAGGGCTTTTATGCAGTCCTTATTGCTGTTTGATTTTTTCATTTAGGCACATCCCTTCGAGAGTATTTCCTTTATCATAAACTGCTAGAGCCTATAGGTCAAGACAAATGATGGAATATTCAGAAATAATAAGACCCGAGTCGGGCGGTATTTTCAGGCTGGCGAAAATTTGTTGTAGGGAAAAAACAAAAAAAGAAAATTTCCAAAAATAAATATAGTATAATAAGACGAAAATAAATATTCAATTTATATTCTGAAATCGTGAAAGAGTATAGATGTCTGTCGATAATTTGTGGGTTTATATTTATAGGGGGTAATTTGATTTGAAAGATATTAAACACTATAATTCTTGGCTAGAAATTAATCTAGATTATTTGTCTGACAACATTGAAAGTATCAAAAGTTTAATAGACCCTAACTGTGAAATTATGGCCGTAGTAAAAGGAAATGCTTATGGACACGGCGCGGTAGCAGTATCGAAGTATTTAGAAAAAACATGTACTAATATTCAACTGGCAGTAGCAAATGTTTGGGAGGGGTTGGAGCTAAGGCGGGCAAATATCAAATTGCCTATTCTAGTCTTAGGACCCATACCGGATGATCAGCTTAAGGAAGCTATAGAAAATGATTTATCTATAACTCTATTCAGTATTCATATAACGAAGCTTGTTTCGAACATATCAAAAGAAATAGGTAAAAACACAAAAGTACATATAAAAATAGATTCCGGTTTAAGGCGTATTGGGTTCAAACAGGGAGAGGAATTACAGAAATTTATCTATTCAATTAAAAATCTTCAGGCACTGGATATTGTAGGGGTATTTACACATTTTGCTGAAAGTGGAGCTATAGATAAATCCTTTACCCTGCAGCAATTAGATATTTTCAAAAAAGCTTTAAAACAACTAAAAGAAAACAATATAAGTCCTAGGTATATTCACTGCGCAAACAGTCAGGCTATTTTGGAATTGCCTGAAAGTCATTTTAATCTTGTGAGAGCTGGAAAGGCTATTTATGGATACCATGGAATGGATCATGAATACAGTAAAATAAAACTAAAACCAATGTTGGAATGGAAGGCTGTTATAACAGATCTTGAGCAGTTATTGCCAGGAGAGAGCATAGGTTATTCAAGAACCTTTACTGCTGGTAAGAATATGCGCATAGCTGTAATTCCTGTTGGATTTGTGGATGGATATAGCTCTTTATTATCCAATAAAGGCAGTGTAATCATAAAAGGGGAAAAAGCATCTATTGTAGGCAGGGTTTGCATGGATTCATGCTTTGCAGATATTACTGACATTGAGGATGTGCAAATAGGAGATGTAGTTACGTTTTTAGGAGAAGACGGGAAAGAGAAAATTGAGAAATCCGATATATGCAATATTACCGGCGTTCAGGTATCAGAGGTAATATCCACTATTGGTAGAAGAGTTACCAGAATATATACAATTAATTCTAGGCATATTTCTATAGATAATATTTAAGGTATTTTATTTAGGGTTTGCATGGTGTTGGTGAGAAATCGTCAGCATCATTTTTTTACTCAAGGTTTGCAATTTGCAGGGTTTTAAGATACACTAATTTAATGTGAACAATTCGGAAGGATATTATTAAAAAGGTTAAAAGGGTGAAAAAATGTTAAGTGTTACTAATTTGTCTTTAAGATTTTCGGATAGAAAGCTGTTTGATGATGTAAATTTGAAATTTACCAAGGGAAATTGCTATGGAGTTATAGGCGCGAATGGAGCGGGTAAATCCACCCTGCTTAGAATACTAGAGGGTGAGCTTGAGCCGACCTCGGGGAATGTTTTCATTACCCCTGGAGAACGCCTTGCTGTTCTTAGGCAGGACCATTTTGCCTACGACGATGAAAGTGTTATCGATACGGTTATAATGGGTCATGAACGCCTTCGTCAAATAATGGCTGAAAAAGAAGCTCTTTACGCTAAAGAGGATTTTTCTGAAAAAGACGGAATAAAGGCTGCCGAACTCGAGGGCGAATTTGCAGAGATGAATGGATGGGATGCTGAAACCGATGCGGAGAAGCTGCTTGTCGGACTTGGTATTATGAAGGATTCTCATGGCCTGCTAATGCGGGAACTTGCCGGTGGAGAAAAAGTGAAGGTGCTTCTGGCCCAGGCTCTTTTTGGAAGTCCAGACATACTTCTTATGGACGAGCCTACCAACCATTTGGACTTTGCGGCCATCAGTTGGCTTGAAGAATTTCTTATAAACTATGAAAACACAGTTGTGGTAGTATCCCATGACAGGCATTTCCTAAATATGGTATGTACACACATGGTGGATGTGGATTTTGGAAAGGTGCATCTCTTTGTGGGAAACTACGATTTCTGGTACGAGTCGAGCCAGCTGGCCTTAAAGCTCATGAAGGATCAGAATAAAAAGAGCGAGGACAAGATAAAGGAACTTGAAAAATTCATAGCTAGGTTTAGCTCCAATGCATCCAAGGCCAAGCAGGCGACATCTAGAAAGAAGCTGCTTGATAAGATAAAGGTTGAGGACATAATTCCTTCCTCTAGACGGTATCCCTTTGTTGGCTTTAAACCAAGCCGTGAAACGGGCAAGGACATACTCTTTGTAGAAGGCCTTACCAAAACAATCGATGGTGTAAAGGTCTTAGACGATATCTCCTTTACATTAAATAAGAAAGACAAGGTCATATTCGTTTCAAAAAATAAGGTGGCGGTTACAACCCTCTTTAAGATTTTAGCCGGTGAAATGCAAGCCGATTCAGGCAGCTTCAAGTGGGGAGTCACTACTAGTCAGGCCTACCTGCCAAATGATAATGCCAAGTGGTTCGAAGGGGTGGATCTTAACCTCATAGATTGGCTAAGACAGTTTTCTGAAGAAAAAGAGGAAAGCTTCATAAGGGGATTCCTTGGAAGAATGCTCTTCTCGGGAGAAGAACCCATGAAAAAGGTTCCGGTTCTTTCCGGAGGGGAAAAGGTAAGATGCATGTTCTCGAAGATGATGCTTTCAGGATCGAATGTGTTGATTCTCGACGAGCCAACAAACCATTTGGACTTGGAATCAATACAAGCCGTTAATGACGGACTCCAGAGTTTTAGCGAAGTTTTGCTCTTTTCCTCACACGACCATAAGTTTGTTGAAACCATTTCAAATAGGGTTATTGAAATTACACCTAAGGGTGTTTACGATCGAGTGGGGGACTTTGACGAGTTTCTTGCAAACGAAGAGGTCCAGGCTGCAATAGAAAAAATGTACAAATAAAAATAATGCCGCGCCTAAGGCGCGGCATTATTTTTTTAATCGTGATTTCCCTTGTGGAGCCCTTTTCCATTACCCTTACCACTTTCGTTTTCTTCTTCCAAATAATCAGGCGTTTCTATTTCTTCTATGCTTCCTGATTCCACGGCGCCCGAAAGAGCATCGCCTACAGCGTTCATGATTCCGTAGGAGGTGTAGGTAGAGCCGCTCACTGCGTCAACCGAAATTGACTGGCTATCGATTATTTCTGCAGGAACCGTATTCATTGCCGGCATATAGAATGAGGAACCCCGTTCATTGTGGCTTAGAATGTCGATTGCTGATATGATATTGTCCTTTACTGTGACCTCGACGGTCAAGTCGGGGCCGTATCCATCGGCTATTCCGGTATATGTTCCGTCTCTGTATGAAATATTTGAAGAATTTGCAAAACTTTGGTCGACAATGGCAATCGCATTTTCTGAAACAAGTGGATTGACCAGAGGGCTAGCTGCAAGGTTTACGAGCACAAGCAAAAGTAATGCATATTTCAAAATATGGGTAGCAGGCCGTGCCCTCCTAAATTTGAAAAACAGGTATACGGAAAGCACAAGCGAGTAATAAACCATATTAAATGCATTGTTTGTCACAAGGATTACATGCATAAGCATCAAAACATAGGCCGGGTAAGCCAAGCGGTGCAGCTTTTTCCATGAAGTTCCTTTTATGCGTTTTCTGAGAACACGAAAGGAAGTGGCGAAAAGCGGTAGCATTATTATAAGAGAGAGAATTCCTGTTGAAAACGGCAGTTCAAAACTAATAATGAAGTCGTGTATGAAATGAGCGAAGGTGAATATGAATGCGGAAATCGACAACTCCGTTCTAACCAGTCTGATTTTTTTTGAAATGGTTTTCAGTGGATTTGCTATACCGACAAACATAACTATAATCCATAGGGACAAACCTATATAACCTCCGTTTATTAGGTGGGATATAGGAAAAGCCGGAAATGAAAGAGCGAGTAGCGAAAGCATCAAAGCAAAGGCATAGAATGCCATAGCGTATTTTCTTATTGTTGGTGCAAATTTATAAACTATTGCCAAAGAAATGGCAAGTGTAATGAAATTTTCCATTTTAGATCTCCTTTTTTCTACTATTATTACTTGTTATTATGATACACAATAATTGTGACGAATGCGTGAAGAAAAAAGAAATATTTGCATTTTGCTATTGATTATAAGGACATAATTATGTATCATAGTGTTGTGCCTTTTTTCGGGATGTGGCGCAGCTTGGTAGCGCGCTTGCTTCGGGAGTAAGAGGTCGCAGGTTCAAATCCTGTCATCCCGACCAAATTATAAAAGCCCCTATTGTTCTATATGACAATAGGGGCTTTTATTTAGGTTCTATTTGTCAAAAAAGGGTAATATAAATATTAAGGAAGGCGGAAAAACCATGAAATTCTACAGACGCTTAAAAAGAAAAATCTACTTCATACCTTTAACTTACAGTCTTTTGGCTATTATTTTGTCTTTGTCGGTAGCCTGGCTCGATTCGAGCGCAGGATGGACCGAAGATTTTCCACACTATTTGCTTACATCGGTTGAATTGGGGAAGACACTGTTTTCGGTTCTCACAGGGTCGCTACTCACTATGATAACAATAACCTTCTCAACCATAATGGTTGTTCTTACAATGTATTCCGGTCAATTCTCTCCGAGGGTTTTGCAGGATTTTTTAGAGAATCGCATAACCCTGAGGATTCTAGGATTCTTCATGGGTTCATTTGTCTATTCGATTGTTTCGCTTTTTCTTGTTAAAGACAAAGCACCGGAAAACCTCATCGCGTCCTCAGGCATAGGAGTGGCTATCTCAATAATATGTCTTATATTATTTGCGTATTTTCTTAATCATGTTGCAAAGTCCATACAAATAAACACACTAATAGAACGCATAACAAGGGAAATTCTGGCTTTAATCGAATCAAAGGTTCAAGAAATTAGGGAATATGAAAGCATAAGAAATTCTCCGACGGAGAATTTGGGTAATCGTTTGGAGCTTGAATCGGAAACAATAAAATCGGATAGAGTCGGATACATACAAGGCTTTGACGAAAAGGCCCTGGTTCTTTATGGACTAAAACATAATAAGTTAATAAAAACCGAAAAGAAAATTGGGGAGTATGTAGATGAAGAGACCTCTATCCTAAGAATATTCGAAGCAGAGGAATCAAATGAGGAAGAAATAAAAATCAATCCATCTGAAATACTGCAGCATGTTCTTATCGGTGATGACAGAAACCGGGAGCAAGATGTTGACCTTGGAATAAGCAAATTGGTTGAAATGGCATTAAGAGCGATTTCACCAGGCATTAATGATCCGAATACAGCCGTTTTTTGCATCGACAAGATTGGACAAATACTTAAAAAAATTGGATACGAGCTTGAAAAAGTCTATTATTACGACGATGATAAAAGCCTAAGATTGATAGTTGAGAATCTTTCCTTCGAGAGGCTTCTCTATATGTCTTACTACCAAATCAAGAACTATGGAATGAAGGATGTTTCTGTAGTAGCGGCGCTCGTCGATTCACTTTCTGAGATAGCGCAACTTAAAAATTATTTCATTAAGAAGGCTGTAGGTAATTTTAGTGGATATATAACTGATGAAATTACTTGGGATAAGCTTGCAATGCTTGATGCTGCGTATCTTGATGAAAAAGTAGTACGGCTTGAAAAACTAACGGGAAGGATGCGTAAGAGTGTTTGAAGGCTCGGAGAAATGGATTAGGCAAAAGACTATTGACGGGTTACCTATTGGGGTATTAAAGTAATGCACAAAAATAGGTGAACGGAGGTAATATGATTTTTATTTGGAATGTTTTTGTTTTGTATGCTGAAAGAAAAGATTTTTTTGCCAAGCTGTTTATGGAGCATGTGGCATTGACATTTACCGCTATTATTATAATAAGTCTGATAGGGCTCTTTGTCGGAATATATATGACCCGAAACAAGAGGATTGCGGAAATAGTCATGGGCCTCGTTAATTTCTTGTACACCATTCCGTCTATTGCCTTCTTTGGATTTCTTGTATCCATAACGGGCATAGGCAACAAGAGCGCACTAATAGCCCTTGTTGTTTACGGCCTCATGCCTATGATAAGAAACACCTACGCGGGAATAATGGGAGTGGATGAGGATGTAGTGGAATCTGCACTTGGCATGGGAAGCACAGATTGGCAATTGCTATGGAAGGTGCAAATGCCTATTGCCTTGCCAGTCATAATAGCAGGTTTCCGGACAATGGTGGTAATGACCATAGCCCTTGGGGGCATCGCATCCTTTATTGGGGCAGGCGGGCTAGGGGTAGCGATTTGGAGGGGAATCACGACAAATTTCGCAGAGATGACTTTTGCTGGCAGCCTTCTGGTGGCTCTTTTGGCAATCATTTCGGATTGGTTGCTGGGATTGCTTGAAAAGAAAGTGCGAATCAAGATTTTTGGGATGGAAAAAAGGAGAGTGGCATGATGAAAAAGATTTTTAGCCTAGGCTTGTGCTTGCTTCTGTTGACAGGAGCCTTCGGATGCACCGCGACTGAGGAAAAGAAGCTTGTTCTTGCTTCGAAGCCTCATTCAGAGCAGTACATACTTGCCGAGATGATAACGCTTCTGATTGAAAATGGCACAGACATAGTGGTAGAGAAGAAGCTTGGGATAGGTGGCGGAACGGCTAACATACAGCCAGCTATGGAAAACGGAGAAATAGACATATATCCCGAATACACGGGTACCGGGTGGCTTTTTGTGCTTAAAGAGGAATTGATAAACGACCCCGAGCTTCTCTATGAGGCCGTGAAAAAGGCATATGCGGAAGACTACAACATTAAATGGTTGGGACTTTACGGATTCAACAACACATATGCTATAGCCATGAAACGCCAGCTTGCAGAGGAAATGGGAATCGAAAGCTATAGTGATTTGGCGGAAAAGGGTGGAGACCTCGTTTTTGGGGCGGAGTATGATTTTTACGAAAGGGAGGATGGTTTACCCGGGCTTGAAGCCGTATACGGACTGTCATTTGGAGATACGGTCGAAATGGACATAGGGCTTAAATATGAGGCCATCGGTTCAGACCAGGTCGATGTGATAAATGCTTTCTCCACAGATGGGCTTATTAAGCAATTTGATCTAAAGGTTTTGGTTGACGATAAACAATATTTCCCGGCATACCAAGCAGCTACACTGATAAGGCAGGAAACCTTAGACACCTACCCTGAGCTGGAGGATGTTTTGGAGGCTTTGACGGGACAAATAAGCGATGAAGAAATGACGAAGATGAATTATCTTGTGGAAAATGAAAAAATGGACCCAGCGAAGGTTGCTGAGGATTTTCTTAAGGGAAAGGGACTGCTTTAATGGCGATAATAAGCTTTAGGGAAATAGAAAAGGCATATGAAACGGATAAGCCGGTAATTCAAAATTTGAGCCTTGATATAGAAGAGGGAGAATTCGTTACATTTTTGGGGCCCTCCGGTTGCGGAAAGACCACCCTTTTAAAACTTGTAAACAGGCTTATTGAACCCGACAGCGGCAATATATATGTAGAGGGCCGTGAAATACGAGAATGGGATAAGATAGAGCTCCGTAGGCGGATAGGCTATGTAATACAGAAGATAGGGCTATTCCCTCATCTTACGGTTGGAGACAACATAAGCTATGTACTCAATTTGACAGGAACAAGCAGGCAGCAAAGAGTAAAACGGGCGCAGGAAATGATAGAGCTTGTTGGAATGGGTGAAAGCTTTCTTAAAAGATATCCCCGTGAGCTCAGCGGGGGACAGATGCAGAGGGTGGGGCTTGCACGTGCATTGGCAGCAGACCCTGACATCATACTTATGGATGAGGCGCTTGGCGCGGTAGACGAGATATCGAGAAGAGTGTTGCAGGATGAACTGCTGAGCATTTATGGAAAGCTAAAAAAGACAATAGTTTTTGTGACCCACGATATACAGGAGGCAATAAAGCTTGGAAGCAGAATAGTCCTCATAAACGAGGGAAAAGTAGTACAGGCAGGAACAAGGGAAGAAATGCTTTTCAGTCCCAAGAACACCTTTGTGGAGGAGTTTTTTGGTCTGAAGAATTTTACGGCATATCTCAATCTTACGCCCCTTAGGGATGCCTGTGATAGCGGGGGGCTTATGAAGGATACAGCAGGAGGCATGGAAAATATACCCTTTCTTTTCGAGGATGAAAGCATAATGGCGGCAATAAAGGTCATGTTCGACAAGGGGCTCGATCTTGTAGGAATAGAGGGGCTGGGGACCGGGCCGAAGGGAGTTTTTAGGTTAGATAGCGCGCTTAAAAAGTTGAAAGAGAATAATTCAGCAATAAAGATAGGGTGAAAAGGTATTTTTAGAATTTCGTGGAACTGTTTGAAAACTTAATCGTCTAAATAAATAGGGACTCATACAATTCCATGAAGGGAGATGAAGATATGAATAAACATTTGAAGGCAGTTTTGCCTGTCGTTTTGCTTGTTGTCATTTTGGCTGCATGCACAGCGCCGGTTACGGAGCCTAAAAGAGCCTATGACGAAGGAAAAATAGACAAGGAGGTAGTTGGAGGAATGACATCCTTTGCCTTCGATATTTTTAGGGAGTTAAACAGGGAAGAGCTAGGCAAAAATATATTTATTTCACCCCTTAGCATTTCCGCGGCGCTTACCATGACATACAATGGTTCGGGTGGGGAAAACAGAGAAGAAATGAAGTCGGTACTGGGGTATGAAAACTTTTCAGATGAGATGGCAAACGATTCGTTTGAAAACCTTATTCCCTATCTTACCCAGGCTGATGATAAGACTATTATCGACATATCAAATTCCATATGGTATAGAGAAGGAGAGGCAATTGGAGAAAGCTTTCTTGATCTCAATAAAAAGGTATTTGACGCTTCTGTTGAGGCCATTGATTTCCAAAAGTCGGATAGTGCAGACATAATAAATGGATGGATAGAGGATGCTACAAAGGGCAAGATAGATAAAATGATAGATCCGCCAATCCCACCGGATGTTGTAATGTATTTGATAAACGCAGTATATTTTAAGGGCGAGTGGACAAACGCATTCGACGAGGAAAGAACCTATGAAAGCAAGTTTACGGAGGATTCAGGAGAGGAAAAAACCGTCGAGATGATGAGTAAGAAGACAACAGTCGATTTCGGAGAGACGGAAAGCTTTAAAATTGCAAGGTTGCCATACGGAAACGAAAAGCTGTCGATGTATCTCTTGTTGCCTGAGGGCGGTCAAACAATAGACGAATTGATTGAGAATCTTGACGCGGATGGTTGGGAAACGATGAAAAATTCCATAAGGGAAACGGAGGATCTTATTCTTGGAATTCCCAAGTTTAAGATGGATTATGGAATAAAAAATCTTAATAGCTCCTTGATTTCATTGGGTATGGAAAAAGCTTTTAGAGCTGAAGCGGACTTTTCGGGAATAAGGGATGGAATCTTCATAAGCAGGGTTCTCCACAAGGCCGTAATCGAGGTCAACGAAAAGGGAAGCGAAGCGGCTGCGGCAACGGTTGTTGAGATGCTTGAGAGTGCAATGGAAGATCCGGCTATGTTCGTGGCGGACAGACCCTTCATTTTCATGATTGCAGATGATGTCTACGGGAATATATTGTTTATGGGCAAGTATGTAATGGTAGAATGATAATAGATTAAAGAATAAAATGAATGGAGGTCGAACTGATGAAAAGCATATATTTTGCAGGAGGGTGTTTCTGGGGCGTTGAGGAGTATTTTTCAAAAGTAGCAGGCGTAGTAGAAACCGAAGTTGGCTATGCAAATGGAAAAACCGAAAATCCAACCTACGAAGATGTTTGCCATAACTTTACTGGGCATGCGGAAACGGTTAAGGTGACATATGACAAGAGCCTTGCCAGTATTGAAACCTTGCTTGCTGCACTCTTCAGGATAATAGACCCTACACTTTTAAACCGTCAGGGACCCGATAGGGGAGCGCAATACAGGACTGGAGTTTATTCGGAGGACGAGGACGACCTTGAAAGAGCCAAGGCTTGGATTGAATCGGTTGCCGGAAAGTATAAGGAACCGGTGCAAACCGAGGTTTTGCCGCTTAAAAACTACAGCAGGGCGGAAGACTATCACCAGAAGTATCTCAAGAAGAACCCGGGAGGGTATTGTCATATAGATTTGAATGCATAATCTTAAGTCGGCGAGAATCGCTAATTTCAGTCTTGCTTTCCCCAAACAGCCACGTCACGTATAAAACATACGCTCCTACTGCTGTTTCCGGAAGCGCCTTGAAATAAACGATTCTCGCCGACTTGTATTTTTGAGAATCGCTAATTTCAGTCTTGCTTTCCCCAAACAGCCACGTCACGTATAAAACATACGCTCCTACTGCTGTTTCCGGAAGCGCCTTGAATTAAACGATTCTCGCTGATTTTTGTACTGTCTTTCATTCTTGCCCGCTTGCTGTGTCCTGCGTCTGATTTTCAAAGCGCTTTGTCTATCGGCAAAACCTGAAATCCGCAAACTCACTCTGTATCGGGCCAAGGCCAAAGCGGATTTCTTACGGTTTTACCTTATACAAAGCTGTGAGAATCAAGACTCGGACAATGCTTCGCAGTCAGGAAGAAAAACAGCTTGCAATTCACTTCTTCTGTTTTTAATCTCTTTCTTTTCACGTACCACTCTTTCTACAAGCTCCTTTGTTTTTAGCTTTATATTCTTCTGCAAACTGCATACTTCTTATGTTCTTTAATCTTTTACTGCAAACTGCCTACTGCCAGCTTCTTTTGCTTTTTTCTTGCTACGTTCCACTTTCTACGTTCCACTGTTTCTAGCTCGCCGGTTTGTCACCAAAATTCCAACTTACGAATGGTTCGATCGAGTCCCTCGAAACTGAAATCTTCGTAAATTCCTCTGCGGAATCGTCAAGGGGCATGAAGTAGAATGTAACGTAGGAACCCGTGAAATAGAAGAAGAGTCCTTCATATTCCATGTTACTTTGTGTGTATGATTGTAGAAAGGCTTTGAGTCCTTCAGGGTCGCTTACAAAATTGTCGAAGATAATCTCGTTTGATGTGTTTCCAATGTCTAAGTTTACGCTCTTTAGAATATTGACCTTGCGTCCGAGAGTCTTTATTTCTCCAGTTCCTTCAAAGAGAACGCTAAGGTAGTTCTCATCGCGGGATGTTACCTTGTAGTTGAGATCGACTGATTCCCAGTCTCCGTTTGAAAAGAAATCGATATATTTAGATAGGCTCTGGTTCATGTAGCCCTGCAAAAGCTCACCCTTGAAGTTTTCTACTGCAGGGTAGTGTATTTTAGCATATTCATTTTCAAATTCGACCGTTTTAAGGTCGTATCCGAAGTTTTCTTCAATCTCTGCATATCGGCTTGCCATTTGGTAGGCATATGCCTCTCTTTCTATAAGATCTGCCTCGGCAAAATTTATTATGGAACCGTTTTTATCGGTTATTTCGACAAGCTTTCCTGAGATGAATACATAATTGTTTAAGGAGGATACTGCACTTAAGAGTTGCCCGGATTCGCTGAAATAAAAGGAAACATCTCCTCTCATATTTCCACTGTCGTCATTTATTTCGGCAATCAGCTTTAGCAGAGTGTCATTCTTGTAGTAGCGGCTTATAGCCCTGTTTTCCCAGCCGCTTGCCTCCGCGGGAAGCTTGAATGACTCAAGCCTTAGTACGGACAGGTTTGAATCAATTTTTTCCGGGGTGCTAAAGTCGGCTGTTTCTAGAGATGCTTGATTGTCAGATGAAGCAGTTTCTGGTGGTACATCCTGATTGCAGGCAGTCAGAAGTAGAAGCATTGCTAGAATTAAGGTTAATAATTTTGTTTTCATAGAAAAGTCTCCTCTTTTATATGTTTATTGTTTTTTCGTCTACCCTATAGACGTATTATACCAATAAAAGTTTCAGAAAATCCCATTACAGTTTCGTAATGAGATTTTGGGAGAGTTTAATATTTGTTATAATGTATACAGAAGTGTTAATAATAGTGATTAGCGACTGCTTTGAAAGGAAAATCGATGTTGGAAAAAATAGAAAAAAAGACTTGCATAAAGACACTTTGCAAGATTTGTGGAAGCGAAACCAGGGAGTTGTACGACACTCAAATGAAGGACTGCTATCATGTTTGCCCTGTTTGTCAGTATATTTTTCTGGATAATGGGGGATATGTTTCAGGAGAAGATGAAAAGGAACGCTATCTGGAACATAACAACTCATATGAAAACCAGGGATACAGGACTTTTCTAGAAGACTTTCTTGAGCAAGCAGTCTTTCCATATGGGGAAAACTTTGTCAGGGCACTGGATTTTGGGAGCGGTCCGGAACCCGTATTATCGAGAATAATGAGGGAAAAGTATGGAATAAAAACAGACATATACGATCTTCATTTTTCTCCGGAGAGAGTACATATAGATAAAAAGTATGACCTGATTGTTGCAACAGAGGTGCTTGAGCATCTTAAAGATCCTGTTGAAATATTGAAAGAGCTTTCGGCTTGTCTATATAAGGGAGGACTTCTTTCGGTAATGACCCTTTTTCATTACAACAATGATGAGGCTTTTTTGGGTTGGCATTATAGAAGAGACAAGACACACATTGGCTTTTTTACAGCCAAGACTCTCGAGGTTCTTGGGCGTAAGGCGAATCTTAGCTTGATACATACAGATGGTAAAAGATGTGCAAGCTTCAAAAAATAAACCGATGCCGATTGATATCGGCATCGGACAGTCTTATTTTTCTGTTAATACGATTTGAACCATTGTCGTTTCTTCTCCACCAAGATCGTTAGGAGCGATGACGATTCCGAAATCATAGACGTCAATGCTTCCAGCCAATGTATAGGTATTTTGTGTCTTCATATCCATAAGGTTTTCTCCCTTTTGGATTATGTCTTTGTAATATTCGTAGACTTTTTCTATTGAATCCTTTTGCTTGATGCTGACTGAATAGTTGGAAAAATTGTCATCCTTCATAGTTTGAGCCATTATCACTATGCTTCCGGGATAAATAGGGAAGACATCTTCGGGATATCCTTCGGGTAGCTGTGTGCCGCCCTCCAGATTGATTTCGGCCTTCACAGATTCGTCATCGCTTGTGATTTTAATAGTTTCATCATCACTTTTGACTGTTATTTCAGCATCTCCGGCTTCGATTTTCTTTTCGCTGGAACATCCTGACACCATGACGATAAGAATCAAAAATATAAGCAAAGCCAACAGTGTTTTAGATTTGCGGACATGTAACATGCAACTCCTCCTTTCAAAATTTTTATAAATCTTCATAATACATATACCCACAATTTTGATACGTAGTCATTTCAAATAAATCTGCTAGGACAATACTAAATAATGAATAGAAGAGGAAAAATAATGAAAAAACATCAAAAAATATTTATTTCAATTATGGCGGCGCTACTCATTCCCACAATTGCATGGGCAAACATGGGAATTCCAATTGTAAACCCTGTGGATAGCAAAATGATGTTTGCTTACGATTCGGGTATTTCAATGGTTGAAGAGACGGTTTCTTTCAACTTTGATAGCGACAAAGAACTCTATGGAGATAAGAATCTTTACAGCTCGAGGGTCGCAGTATCATATGTCCTAAAAAATGAGGAGAAAGAAGACAAAATTGTGGACATGGTTTTCGTTACCCCATACATGGGTGAGGATGGATTCCTGGAAGTTAGTTCAGCGGGAAAGAAAATCGAAAGCGGGGAGGCAGAGCATTTTGAGGAGATGCCTCTAAACTGGGAGGCATCCCGCCGAATGCCGATTGTTGAGCCGGTTAGTGGAAAGGTTCTCGAAAATAGCCCGAGTCATTTTGAAGGGGCTATTTCAAAAGATGGACAGGACGTTTGGGGGACTCGTTTTTCGGTTGACTTGCCTGCCGGGGAATATATAAAGCTTGAAGTGGCCTATGATAGTCAAAGCGGCTTTTACAGGTATCAAGATGTAATAAACAATGTGTTCTCGCAGATATATTATATGACCCCAGCGGGATTCTTTGAGGGGGAACCCAAGGTGACTCTCAAGCTTGCTTTTCCGGAAGGGATGGATATAGCCCTTCATTCCAACATTCCAATGGACAGGGTTGGAGAAAACGGATACATGGCAGAGCTTGACGGGCTTCCCGGAGAGGAATGGCTCTTCTCGTTTGTGGATAAAAAAAATCTTGTTTTGGGAACGAATGATAGAACGCTAAATAACGGAATAGTTTTAGGGGCCTTTGCATCCATTATGGCTCTTTCCGTTTGGATTTGGAGAAAGAAAAGGAGAAAGGCTATTGCCATATGTGGGGGCCTAATAGCTGCATGTTCTCTAGCACTTTTTAGGCCACCGTATGGAATGATGTTTCTGCTTTATATAGCGTCGCCTTTTATTGGGATTATTGCCTTGGTATTTCTTGCGGTTTGGGGATTAAAGAGAGTTCTTGCAAACAGGAGGCAGCTATAGTAAAATTTAAAGCTTAACGGCAAGATTTTAGCTAAGAGACAATGAATGATACCATATGATATATGCATAAATGAACCGGAGGAAGATAAAATTGAAAGAAAAAGTTTTGAAACTTAGGGAAAAAGATTCTATAAAATATATCGAGGGCTATCCCCTCATAAGAGAGAAGGACCTTGAAGGCGTCGACAAAAATCTTGAGGAAGGTTCTATCATCAGGCTTGAGGATGGCTCCGGAAAATTCATCGCAAGGGGCTACATAGGCAGTCAAAACAAGGGGGCCGGATGGATACTCTCGAGAAAGGAAAACGAGGCGATAGATGAGGCATTCTTCTACAACAAAATTGCGGCTGCGCTTGGAAAAAGAAGCCGATACTTCGCAGATCATGAAACAAACGCCTTTAGAATCTTCAACGGTGAGGGTGATGGAATAGGAGGATTGACAATCGATTATTTTGATGGCTACTGCCTAATAAACTGGTATAGCCATGGAATCTATAGATTCAAGGAAACCATAGTAGAAGCACTTTCCGCTATGACAGCGGCCAAGGGCATCTATGAGAAAAAGAGATTTGATAGCGGAGGCAAATACCTGACGGATGACGATTTTGTCAAGGGGCTTAGGCCGGAATTTCCTCTAATAGTCAAAGAAAAAGGCGTCAAATATGCAGTTTATCTGAACGAGGGAGCTATGACCGGCATTTTTCTTGACCAGAGGGAAGTTAGAGGTCGTCTGAAAGAGGCCTATTCAAAGGGCAAGACAGTTCTTAATACCTTTTCCTATACAGGTGCGTTTTCGGTTGCGGCTGAGCTTGGCGGAGCGAAAAAAACCGTTAGCGTAGATCTTGCCAATAGGAGCCTTGAAAGGACAAGAGAGCAGTTTGAAATCAACAATCTCTTTAACGAAAAAAGTGAGATAGTTATAGAAGATGTATTTAAGTATTTCAAAAGGGCGGCTAAGCAAGGACTTCTTTTCGATGTAGTGGTCCTCGATCCTCCGAGCTTTGCCAGGTCTAAGGACAAGGTGTTCAGCGCCCCGAAGGACTACGGAAAGCTAGTTTCGGAGTCCGCAGCGCTTCTTAAAGACAAAGGAGTTCTTATTGCATCTACCAACTGCGGGGCCTTTGACATGAAGCGTTTTAAGGAAATGCTTAAGGAAGGCTTCAAACAGTCGGATTCGACATATAATATTCTCGAGGAGTACACCCTGCCTGAGGATTTTAGGATATGTGAAAGCTACAGTGAAAGTGACTACCTTAAGGTTTTATTTATAAAAATAGTCAAGAAAAATTGAAACGGGAAAATTGAAAATTTAGAAAATATACTGAAAAATATTAATAAATAATGTACAATGAAAAGAAATATTTAAAGAGGTGAAAAAATGAAAAAGCGAAAGTATGCTAAAAGAATGAAAAGAATGGAATCTAAGGAAATGAAGGAAATCCTTGAAATGGCTGCTGTTCCGGGGCTAATTTCATTTGCTGGAGGCCTTCCTGCGCCGGAATTGTTTCCAATCGAGGGTTTGAAGAAATCCGCCATCGAGGTTATGGACAGCATGGGAATGAAAGCTTTGCAGTATAATGATCCTGTAGGGTATGAACCATTAAGGAAATGGATAGCAGAGCGAATGAAGACTGTTGGAGCATTTGTAGAGGCTAAGGATATTCTTGTCACCAGTGGTTCGCAGCAGGGCTTGGATTTTGCCGGCAAGGTGTTTCTTGATGAAGGCGATGTCGTGCTTTGCGAGAGCCCAAGTTACCTGGGTGCGATAAATGCTATGGGAGCATATGAATGCGATTTTTTAGAGGTTCCGACAGACGATGACGGAATGATTGTTGAGGATTTGGAAAAAATAGTGGCGTCCAATGACAATATTAAGTTAGTATATGTCATACCTGATTTTCAAAATCCAACAGGAAAGACCTGGTCAATTGCTAGAAGAGAGGAATTCATGCAGCTTGTAGAAAAATACGATTTAATTGTTTTGGAGGATAATCCATATGGCGAGCTTCGCTACAGTGGTGAAGCAAAACCGAGCCTAAAGTCCATGGACAAGGGAAATCATGTTATTTATCTAGGAACTTTTTCAAAAATTTTATCTCCTGGTATAAGGATAGGATGGCTTTGCGCAGGTGAGGAGATTATGGATATGTTCGTGAAGGTTAAGCAGCGAAGCGACGTTCATACTAATTCTGTTTCTCAGATGGAGGTTTCTCATTTTCTTGCAAACAACGATATAGATGCTCATATATCGAAAATCAAGGAATTGTATAAAAATAGACGGGACCTTATGCTTGAAGCTATAGATGAGAATTTCCCAGAGGGTGTCGAAACGACAAGACCGGATGGAGGACTTTTTCTATGGGTAGTTCTCCCAGAAAAGATAGATTCTAAGGAGATGCTCAAGAAGGCTGTTGATAAAAATGTAGGATATGTACCTGGTGGAGCATTTTTTCCAAATGGTGGAAATAAAAATACAATGCGGCTAAATTTTTCCAACATGAAAGAGGAAAAAATCGTGGAAGGGATTCAAATACTTGGAGAAGTCATAAGAAAAGAGCTTTAGACTAAAAAAATCCGCTTATTTAGCGGGTTTTTGCTGTATGATAGAGATGTATAGGAAATTAAAAGAATGATAATAAAAGGATGGGAAAAATGATTAAATTAGGTGAAAGACAATCCTTGAAAATAATTAAAAAAACTGCCGACGGACTGTTTCTATCAGATTCTACAGAAGGTCAAAATGTTTTTTTGCCGACCAAGGAAATCAAGGAAGAAATGAAAATTGGAGATGCTTTGGAGGTCTTTGTTTACAAAGACAACAGACAAAACCTTTTGGCCACTACGAAGGAGACAAGACTTGTAAAGGGAGGAATGGCTCTTTTATCGGTTAAGTCTATTACGGAGTTTGGTGCATTTTTAGATTGGGGATTGGATAAGGACCTTTTTCTGCCCTTCAAAGAGCAAAGAGGAACAATTAAAGAAGGCCATAGGGTTTTAGTCCAATTGTATGAAGATAAAAGCGGACGCTTATGTGGAAGCATGAAAATATCCAATAGGCTTCAAAGTGCAAGTCCTTACGATGAAGGTATGGCTATATGGGGAACAGTCTATGACATCAATCCCGATATGGGTGCTTTTGTTGCCGTAGATAATCTCTATCATGGAATGCTTCCTAAACGCGAGGTATATAAAATATTTCAGCTTGGAGAAAGAATTGAAGCCTGGGTTGAATCAAAGAGAGAAGACGGCAAACTGAACCTGACATTTCGAAAAAAGGCACATGTGACAATGGACGATGATGCTGACTTTATTTTTAATGAACTATACAAGAATGATGGATTCTTGCCTTATAATGATACATCGGATGCCGATGAAATAAGGAAGCGCTTTGATATCAGCAAGCGCTCTTTCAAGAGAGCCTTGGGAAGATTGTTCAAGAGGCACTTGATCACTTTGGAAGAAGATGGAACAAGACTTACGGAAGCAGGGAAAGAAGAATTCCAAAACAAAATATAGAAGGAATGATAGAGATTATGGAAGAAAGCATGACTATAAGTGTTGAGAAGGCCCTGGCAGAGGAAAACTACATCTTCTTGGATATTCGTTCTGAAGGAGAATTTAAAGAAGACCATTTAGAAGGGGCTTTGAATTTCGCGCTTTTTAATGACGAAGAAAGGGCTCGAATAGGAACCATATACAAAGAGAATCGGAGTGAGGCTAAGCTTGAAGGTATAAGGGTTGCATCAAAAAAACTCGAGCTTTTATATATGCAGATGCAGGCTCTTTCAAGCAAGTATGACCGCGTAGTAGTCTATTGCTGGCGGGGAGGCATGCGAAGCCGAGCAGTTGTTGCATTTTTTCGTTCTCTGGGAATGGGTAATGTTTTGCAGCTTGAAGGTGGATACAAGGAGTACAGGCGCATTGTTAACGCATATCTCGAGAAGAATGTGGAAAAGCTGACCTTTGTGGTTCTTCATGGAAGGACAGGAGTCGGTAAGACGGAAATACTTAAAAAGCTTAAGAAAAGAGGAGTCCATACGGTAGACCTTGAGGCTCATGCAAGCAACTCAGGGTCAGTTTTTGGTAGAATACCATTTGGTGGAAGGGGGCCTAGCCAGAAGCGGTTCGATACCCTGCTCTTTGACAACCTTAAAGACTGGGACGACTATTTTATCCTTGAGAGTGAAAGTAAACGCATCGGAGATCTCCACCTGAAGGAAAATTTCTTTCAGGCTATGAAAAGAGGTATTCACATACTCGTTGACACAAACATTGAAAACCGGGTCAAAATAATTGCTGACGACTATGTATCGCCTGAAACTGAGAAACAGATAATTGGAGCCATAGAGGCCTTGAGGAAGCGATTGGGTGGAGAGAATGCCGATCGACTTCTTCGCCAGGTTAATAATGATGAATATTACGAGGTTATACGATATCTTATGGAGTCATATTACGACGGACTATACGACTATTCTATAAAGAATGTCCCCGAATATGATCTTGAAATAACATACGAAGACATTGACGAGGCCGTAGATGCCATTGAAGCATGGCTTAAGGATAAGGCATTTTTCAGAAAAATCGATCTTGCGGGAAAGTGAGAAAATTATTAACTGTAGCTAAAAACAACTTCTCTTAGCAGAGGTTGTTTTTATTAAATTAGGGCTGGAATAAGGATTGCTTTATGGCCGTCGCCAGAACACTCGTGACTTCAGTCGTGAGTGTTCTGGCGACATATGTTATTGTTTTTAATCTTTTAACCCTTGATATTGCTGGTATATTATAGTTACATATGTTATAATTACCATAAGAGGTGATGCAAAGTGCAAACAGTACATCATGGACGTGGCTACGTCTACTCCATCAAATACCACTTGGTATGGTGTGTTAAATATCGTAAAAATATTTTGAAGGGCACTGTGGACGATAAGCTTAAAAGCCTTCTATATGAAATTGCATCTAATCAGGGTTTTTCAATAGAAGAAATCGAATCAGACTTCGACCACATCCACTTGCTCATCGAGTGCACCCCTCAACACTATATCCCAAGCCTTGTAAAAGGACTTAAGGGGGTTTCAGCTAGACTTCTCTTCAAAACTTTTCCTGATCTAAAATCTCAACTATGGGGTGGACACCTTTGGAACCCCAGTTATTTTGTTGCAACTGTCAGTGAGAATACAGAAGAGCAAATAAAAGCCTATATTCAAAAGCAAAAGAAGGTGGACTAGATGGTTTACAAGGCCTACAAATTTAGGCTCAAACCCAATAAAGAGCAAGAAACTCTGATTCTCAAAACAATTGGTAGCTCTCGCTTTGTGTTTAATCATTTTCTGGATCTTTGGACTAACGAATACAAAGTAGCAGATAAAGGACTTAGTTACTCTAAATGTTCAGCACTTATCCCAGAGCTTAAAGATGAATATCATTGGCTTAGAGAAGTTGATAGTATTGCTTTGCAATCATCTGTTAAGTTTTTAGGTGAATCTTTTGATCGCTTTTTTAAAAAACTCGGTGGATACCCAAATTTCAAAAGTAAAAAATATAGCACACAAGCCTATACAACAAAGTTGACAAATGGCAATATTGCCATTTTGGAAAACTATATTAAACTCCCTAAGCTTGGTCTTGTTAAATTTGCTAAAAGCCGTGAAGTGGGCGGTAAAATCGTCAAGGCAACCATCAAGAGAAGCTCAACAGGTAAATACTATGTGTCTATCGTCTGCGAGGTCGAAATGCAGCCATTTGAAAGAACCAATCAATCGGTAGGCATCGACCTGGGGCTTACTCATTTTGCGACCCTTTCCAGTGGTAAGAAAGTTGACAACCTTCATTTTTCCAAGGAAATGGCTCAGAAATTGGATCGTGAGCAAAGTAAACTTTCGAAAAGAGCGTTACTGGCCAAAGAAAAAGGCATCAAGTTATCCGAGGCTAAGAATTACCAAAAGCAAAAATTAAAAGTTGCAAGGCTTCACGAAAAAATTGCTAATCGAAGAGAAGATTTTCTTCATAAACTCAGCACTGAGATTGTCAAAAACCACGACATCATCTGTGTTGAAGAGCTTAATACTAAGGGTCTGATGAAAAACAGAAAACTCTCAAAAGCCATTGCTGATGTATCTTGGAGCAAATTCATCAACATGCTCGAATACAAAACTACTTGGTATGATAAAGAACTTGTCAAAGTCAGTCGCTGGTTTCCATCGAGTCAAATCTGCTCTGAATGTAACTACAGAGATGGTAAAAAATCCTTGGACATCCGAGAGTGGACTTGCTCAAATTGTGGTGCAATTCTTGATCGAGATGTCAATGCAAGTGTCAATACGCTCAATGAGGGTCTTAGGCTTTTAAATAGCTAAACCTTAAATAGAACCGTCGGGACGCCGGGGATAGCTTAGTAAATAAAAGAAACCGCTGATATCAGAGAAACATTCTGATATCAAGTATGCTTTGTTCCTAAGAATCTCATGACTTCAGTCATGAGAGGTTCAAGGTTGACAAAAGGGCATTAATGGGTATAAAAGAAAATATCAAGAAAAGGGAGAGGATTAAAGTGCCAAACATTGACTTGTCAAAATTCGAGAAGAAACTTATTGTAAGGCAGATAAAGCGGGAGGATTTTAACGAGATTATAGCGCTTCAGAAGATCTGCTTTCCCAAAATGGATACTTGGCGTATCGACCAATTGGAGAGCCATATATCAATTTTTCCGGAGGGGCAGATGTGCGTTGATTACGACGGCAAAATCATAGGGTCGAGCTCTAGCCTGATTGTTAATTTTGACGAGTATGACGACAAACACACATGGGATGAAATTACGGGCGAAGGGACTATAAGTACTCATGATCCCGATGGGTACAATCTCTATGGCATAGAGGTTATGGTTCATCCTGAGTATAGGGATATGAAAATCGGTAGACGGCTTTACGAGGCCAGAAAAGATTTGGCCCGGGAAATGAACCTTAAAAGCATCGTAATTGGTGGTAGGATTCCTAATTATTACAAATATGCAGGGGATATGACGCCGGCGGAGTATGTGCGTGAGGTCATGCGCCACGACCTTCGAGACCCCATATTGACCTTTCAGCTTAGCAATGGATTCGTTGTTAAGCGCATCAACCGCAATTACCTTGCAGATGATGAAGCCTCTCTAAAATATGCCACATTAATGGAATGGTATAATGTGGATTATCATCCCAATACTAAGAGGCACTTTAAGACGGCATTTCCGGTGAGAACCTGCGTAATACAGTACATGATGAAAAAGATTGAATCCTTTAAGGAATTTGCCAATCAATGTGAATACTTCGTAGATATAGCCTCAAATTATAAATCCGATTTTGTAGTATTTCCGGAAATTTTCACTACCCAATTGCTTTCGTTTTTAGGAGGCAAGTCTCCCAGCGATGCAATCCGTAAGCTGACGGAATACACAGAGCCCTATATTGAAATGTTTACTGCTTTTGCAATCAAGTATAATGTCAACATCATAGGTGGATCGCATTTTGTCGAGGAGGATGGACTAATATATAATGTTGCCTATCTTTTTCGTAGGGATGGGACAATTGAGAAGCAATATAAAATTCATATAACACCAAATGAGCAACGTTGGTGGGGGATTTCTCCGGGAAATGAAATAAAAGTTTTTGATACGGATTCAGGTAGAATTGCAATTCTAATATGCTATGATATTGAATATCCTGAGCTTTCCAGAATCGTTACAGAAAAGGGAGCACAAATCATATTCACCCCTTTCTGTACCGACGAGAGGCAGGGCTATATGAGAGTGCGCTATTGCGCTCAGGCTCGGGCGGTAGAAAATCAGGTTTATTCGGTTATTGCAGGAACTGTCGGTAATCTGACCCAGGTTGCCAACATGGACATTCAGTACGCTCAGTCAGCCATATTTACGCCATCGGATTTCGCATTCCCCCGTGACGGCATAATGGGCGAATGCACCCCTAACATTGAAATGGTTGTGGTAGGAGACTTGGACCTTGAACTTCTGAAGCGGACTAGAAGGGATGGAACCGTTACTCTTTTGAAAAATCGTCGAACCGACCTTTACGAGTTAAATGTCAAGAAAGTGATTATCAAGAAGGAAACGGATTAAAAATTAGAGTCAATAAGGTTTTTTAGAGAGGCCTCGAAAGCCCTATCGTTTTCGGGGCTTCTTTTTTTGAACCTGGAACCACGACCTCCACCTTTTCGTATGATGCGGTTCATATGGCGACCACCAAGAAGTTTTCCTATGTTTGCGTCAGATATTACCAGTCCGTTTTGGGTAATGCATTTTCCGCCTCGGGATAAAACCATTGCAGCAAGTCCGTAATCCTGTGATATGACAATGTCGTAGGGTTTAATGTGGTTTGCTATGTAGTAGTCTGCGCTGTCCAGGGATTTGTCGACGGTTATCACCGTGGCATAATCACTCTCGATTTCGTGGGCGTAGTTCTTTACAATGAAAGCTTCTATCCCATAGTTTTCAGCTATTTTAACGCTCAGTGAAACCACGGGGCATCCGTCAGCATCTATAAATATATTCATAAAAATCACCTCTTTCTCTTGATCTTATTATACAGCAAAAGAAAGCATCTTATATCTTTTGCTTTTGAACTAGAGTAAAATGTAGAAGAGAAAACCTTAAAATGCCCAAAAATTGATTGTATAAAAGGAGATTTGCAGACATGAAAATTTTAGATTTAACCCATTTGATAGAACCTGGCATGCCGGTTTTTCCAGGGACGGAGCCACTAGAAATAATTAAATCCAACACAATCGAAAAAGACGGCTTTGAGGAAAAGATACTAAGAATGTGTTCACATACTGGGACACATATGGATGCCCCAGCCCATCTGCTTAAGGGTGGAAAAACGCTGGATAACTACGATGCCGGTCATTTTTTTGGAAAGGCTATTGTAATTGATGCATCCGGAATGGCGGAAGGTATTATTAAAAAAAATACATTGAAAGAAAGGGAAAATGAAATAAGGGAAGCGGATTATGTATTATTCTATACTGGATGGAGCGCGTATTGGGGAGAGGATGAATACTATGACAACTTTCCATGCCTTGATAGCGAGGCCGCCACGTATCTTGCTTCATTTTCACTTAAGGGTTTAGGCTTTGACAACATATCGGCAGATCCTGTTGATGACGTTAATTTGACGAATCATCGCATCATCCTTGGTAAGGAAATGGTCATAATCGAGAACCTTATTAATCTGGATAAGCTTATTGAACAAGGATATTTTTGGTTTTCGTGTATGCCTCTTAAAACAATAAATGCGGATGGTTCTCCCATAAGGGCGACCGCCATAATAGGGAATATTTAAATAAAAACCGCCTGTTCAACCCATTCTATAGGGGAGAGAAGGCGGTTTTGTCCACACTATGCACAATATTTTGTGGATAAACCAAGTTTAAACAATAGCTTTTTCGGGAAGGACTGTTTCAAGGTTTTTCATTAATTTAAGCTCTCTCATTAGCAAGAAACCTGTTATTACAGTTGAAAGGAAATCGGCCATAGGGTAGGAAATCCATATGCCCGTAAGTCCAAGCCCAGCAATTTTGGGGAGAGTCAGAAGAAGCGGTATGAGAATCAATGTTTGCCTAAGCATGGAAACCACAAGGGATGGAAGAGCTTTTCCAAGGGATTGGAATAGCGAGCCGCCAACTATCTGTATTCCGACAATGGGAAGCATAAGCAATACAAGCCTAAGGGCAGGGGCGCCCTTTGCAATCAAATCGCTATCTGTTGTGAATATGCTGAAGATCGCGGATGGAAACAATTGAGCAATCAAAACACTAATGCTTGCGTAGATTACAGTAACGATGACTGCAAGCTTAACGACCTCGCGAACCCTTTCGTATTTATGCGCTCCGTAGTTGAAACCTGCAATTGGTTGAACCCCCTGTACGACTCCGAACATTGGCATGAAAAGAAACATTATAACGCGATTTATAATTCCGAAAATTGATATTGCCAGGTCGCCTCCGTAGAAAACAAGAGAATTATTGACCACAATTGCAACAGCGCTACCTGCTACTTGGCGTGAAAATGAAGCCAATCCAACAGAAAATATTTCTTTTAGAATTGAAAAATCAGGTTTCAAATGGTGCCATCTAACTTTTATTGTACTTTTTCCGCTAAAAAGATACGTGCTTAAGAATATGAAGGAGCAAAATTGCGAAATTATTGTTGCATAGGCCGCTCCGCGAATTCCCATGTCAAAGGTGAAAATGAATATGGGATCGAGGATTATGTTAAGGCCTGTACCAATTAGCATTGAAATCATAGCGACCTTGGCATTTCCCTCGGCTCGAACCAGATTGTTTGAGGAAACGGTGAAAGAAAAGAATACGCTTCCCATGAGTATTATAGTGATGTAATCCTTGGCGTATGGAAGAATCGTATCGCTTGCACCAAATAGTCGTAGAAGAGGATCTGTGAACAGAAAGCCTAGAGTCATTAGCACTGAGCTTAAAATGAGTATGGCAACAAAGGAATTTCCTGCAACATGGTCTGCCTTTTCTACATTGCCGGCACCCAAGTTCCGTGATATAGCAGAGGCTGAGCCGATTCCAACCATTTGCGCGAAGGCCATTATCAGCATCTGTATAGGAAAGGCTATTGTTAATCCGCCGATAGCCAATGTGCCTACTCCCCTACCTATGAATATTGTGTCAATAATGTTGTATAGAGCGTTTACAATCATCCCAATTGTTGCGGGAAGGGATAGATTGAACAACAATTTGCTGATTTTTTCGTTTCCTAGCTGTATGCTTCTTTCGTTCATGATTTGTTCTCCTGTTCTTTGTTTTGATGAATTTTGAATGTGTTGTTTACTGCGTTTTCACTCATGAATTTGAGTAATTCTATGGCATTTTCTCTTTGAGCATAAGACATATCATTTGCCAAAATGTCTGTCCATCCCATATATATGGATTTTATATCATCCTTTAGGGCAAGGGCCTTGTCAGTCAGGTATATCCTGTATGCACGTTTGTCTAAAGAATCTCTTTTTTTGGAGATATATCCCGAAGACTCAAGCTTCTTGAGAGCCTTGGCGGTGGTGCCCTTGTCAATGTTGATACTTCTGCATAGATCTTCCTGCCGTATACCATCATGATGGTAGAGAGCCATTAAATAGACTGCTTGGCCTTCACTAAATCCATACTGTTTTATTTTTTCATTGATATGCATTTTACCGTGTCTATAAATTATAGAAATATATTTTCCCAAAGATGTGTTGGAATTTTGCATGAGAACCTCCTTGAATCACAAAAAAATAATGGTTGCAAGGACAACTATAACACGGGATAGTTGTCCTTGCAACCATTATTAAAAACAAAATTGATATTACAGCCTTGGAAGAAGGTAGCGGCTGACCATTACAAAATGAGAAAGGCTTCCCCCAAGTATGAAAAGATGGAAAATTTCATGAAAACCGAAAACTGAAACCCTGAATCTTGAGGGTTTGAATGCGTATATTACAGCCCCTGAAGTATATAGAAGGCCGCCAATCAGGAATAATAGAAAACCCTGAATAGGCATGGCCCGGTATATTGGAACTATGAAAAAGACTGAAAGCCATCCCAAAAATAAATAAAAAGCAGTATAGATAAACCTGGGAGCACCTAACCAAGTGAATTTGAGGACTATGCCAAGAAGGGTAAGCGACCATATTCCCAAAAGAAGCCAAAATCCTAGTGGCTTAGGTAGTCCAAGAAGACAAACTGGGGTGTAGGTTCCCGCAATAAGTATATAAATCATAGAATGGTCTATTTTCCTGAGAATTTTTATAGTTGAGGGTGAGGCTTTTACCCAATGGTAGCAAGAGGAAGCACCGTAAAGTAGAATAAGGCTCAGGCCGAAGACTATAACAGAAAGCAGGTAGCTTGGAGCAGGGTGTTTTATCACCTTAAAAAGCATCCAAATGAGTCCGGCTACGGATAGAATTGCTCCGCAAAAATGCGTAATTGTGTTGACCGGTTCGCGTATTTTATTAAACATAAAAAGACCTCCTATGTAGTAATAGATACTATGTGATATATTGATTATAACAAGACCAGATATAAAATGCAAGAAGTAGATTAATAAAAAGGAGAATCGTTCTTTGTAGAGAAAACAGTATATAAGAGTCTAAGGAGGATAAGAAATTGAATTCAAAAATCGAAAGTTTTCTTAAAACACCAGGTATAGCACCTGAAACCATACCGGAAATAGAGCTTTATATGGATCAGATTTTGGGCTTCCTTGAGGAAAGGCTTGAAGTTTTTGAGAGAGAAAAAGGCGACAAGGCCATGACTAAGACTATGATAAACAATTATGTGAAAGCAAAGGTCATCAAAAGTCCCCACAAAAAGAAGTATGGTAAAAAGCAGATAGAAAGAATAATAATGCTCTATCACTTGAAGAATGTTCTTTCTTTAAAAGACATAGAAAAGTTATTTAGAATGTTTGAGGGTTCTATCGAAGACGGGTATGAATTGTTTAGGGCATCTGAAGTAAAAAATATAGAAAGGCTTCGTGGGCGCTACGAAAAGGCGTGGGACGCAATGTCTGAAGGGGAAAAAATTACAGAAATCATCGAACTGGCTATTGAGGCTGATTTAAAAAAGCGTTTGGCGGAAAAGCTAATGGATGATCTTGCTTTTGAAAAATAAAGGAGGGCTACACATGTATCCTGTTCTTGAAATAAACCTTAAAAAAATAAGAAACAATGCAGAAACCATTAAGAAAATTTGCGGCAAGAGAGGCATTAAAGTAGCCGGCGTGGTAAAGGGAGCGGAGGCTCTTTTGCCTGTTGCGGCGGCGATCTTGGAGGGTGGAATTTCATGCCTTGCAGATTCGAGAATGGACCATGTCTTAAGCATGAGAAAAGGGGGCTTGGATGCGGAAATTCTTCTCCTTCGGATTCCGATGATATCTGAAGCGGACGAACTGGTTTGCAATGTTGACATCAGCCTTAATTCGGAAATTGAGGTGTTAAAGAAAATTGAAGAGGCCTGCGAGCGTAACGATAAAAGCCATGGCGTTATACTAATGGCAGATCTTGGCGACCTTAGAGAAGGATATTTTGAGGAAGAAGAGCTTATGGAGGCGGCATCTTTTGTTGAAAACAAATTAAAGAGGGTGCGGCTTAAGGGAATTGGAACAAATCTTGGTTGCTATGGGTCAGTGGCCCCGACCCCTAAAAATCTGGGTAGGCTCGTTGAACTTGCCGAAAGAATCGAGGAGCGGATAGGAAGACGTCTTGAAATTATTTCCGGCGGAGCAACATCCTCGCTTAAATCCCTTGTAGATGGAGACATCCCTAAAAGGATTAACCATCTAAGAATAGGGGAGGCAATTTTAACGTCAAGAGATATGGAGGAATTCTTCGACTGTCAAATAGAAGGGCTCAAGAAGGATGCATTTGTGCTTAAGGCCGAGGTGGTTGAGGTCAAAACGAAACCCACCCATCCTCTTGGGGATATGATGGTTAATGCTTTCGGGGAAAAACCGGTCTTTGAAGATAAGGGCAGAAGGAAGAGGGCTCTCCTTGCAGTGGGAAGGGGAGACTTTGGGCAACCCGACAAGCTTATTCCGAAAATGGAGGGGGCATTCGTATTGGGGGCAAGCAGCGATCATTTGATACTTGATATTGAGGACTGCACGGAAGATGTAAAAGTAGGAGATATTCTGGATTTTGGGATGTATTATGGACCTATGCTTTTTCTTTGTGGTTCTGACAGTGTCCGGAAATGTTTTTATCAGTAAAAAATAAAGTGAAATATTAATGGAGATGACTACTCATGACAATTTACTTAAAGGGATTTTTGCTTGGAATGACGCTCCAACTTTCCGTTGGACCCGTTTTTTTTGCGCTTCTGCATAAGTCCATAAAGGAGGGCTTCATTGAAGGCTTCAAGATGACCCTTGGGGTGGCTCTCGTTGACGGGGCATACATTGCACTTTCGTTTACAGCGGTCTCGGGAATTTTGGCGGCAAGTGGCAATCTTGCATGGACTATGCGCGTAGCAGGAGCGCTTGTACTTTGTTATTTTGGACTTGGATATTTCAGGCGGGCAGGGAAGCAAAGTGCAAAGGCTGCGGATTCGGGAAGGGGCAAGAGCTTCTATTATGGTTTAAAACTCACAATGATAAATCCTCTAAGCATAGTGTTTTGGACAGGAACATTCGGAGCGGTTCTTGCTTCGGGAATGGTGCCAGGAGGTAATGGAATACTTCTTTATGCAGGTGGGTGCGTATCCGCTACGCTCTTGTTTTTGACGGCGGCATCCTTTCTCGGATCGAGGATTCAGGGTGCGCTGACTCCAAGGGTAATGAAAAATCTCGACCGCGTGGTCGGTGCTTGTCTTTTTCTCTTTGCTGCAAACCTACTTTTTAGGTAATTTCAAAATAATTCAGAAAAATCATAAAAAAGTGTTGACACGGTATTGATGTGGCTATATACTAGGTTTCAAATCAAAAAAAAATATAAAAGCGTTGACGGAGAGAAAAATATCCAACAGGAGATTACAGAGAATCGGTGTGTGCTGAGAGCCGAGGTCTAAACGGGTATATACTAATCACTCCCGAGCTTCCAAGCCTAAAGGGAAACCGAGTAGGCGAGGACGGATCCGCGAAAGCGGAGTGCCACCGTTACATGGCTAGGGTTAACAGATGAAAATCTGCGACCTGAAGAGGCGTACTGCGTGAGCAGTTCGTAAATTGGGGTGGTAACGCGAGAACAACTCTCGTCCCCGAAATATGTCGATGACATGTTTCGAGGACGGGAGTTTTTTTTATACCTTAAACAGTGCAGAAAGGAGGAAAATGAATGAATGCGGACAGTATAATCAGAGCACGGGTTAGAAACGAACCGGATGTTCTTATGCGTGTGGTAGGCACTATGAGAAGAAGAGGCTTTAGGATGAAAAAAGTCCTTATGGAGGAAGGCAGCATTCCGGAAGAAGCTTTTTTAAGCATTACCTTGGCTGATACGGATGATGATTCCAGAAGGGCTATGACATACCTTAACAGATTGGTTGGCTTTAATGCAATTGACTACTAAAACTACTAAAAAAAACGGAGGATATAACAATGGCGAAAATGTATTATGAAAAGGATGCGAACTTGGACTTATTGAAAACGAGAAAAGTGGCTGTTTTGGGCTATGGGAGCCAAGGACATGCCCATGCCCTCAATCTTAAGGAATCTGGAGCTAGTGTAGTAGTGGGGCTTTATAGTGGAAGCAAATCGTGGGAAAAGGCCGAAAAAGATGGATTCAAGGTTCTCCCTGCAGCAGATGCCGTGGCTGAAAGTGACCTAGTTGTTATGCTTGTGCCCGATGAAAAGCAGAAGGTTCTCTATGAAACTGCTGTAAAACCGAACCTAAATCCAGGAGATGCACTTGTTTTCGCCCATGGCTTTAATGTTCATTTCGGACAGATTCTTGCAGATAAAGACGTTGACGTGTTCATGGTGGCGCCAAAGGGTCCCGGTCATCTCGTAAGACGGGTTTATGAAGATGGAAAGGGAGTTCCTGCACTTTTTGCGGTTCAGCAGGATCCTTCAGGTAAGACAAGAGACTTGGCTTTAGCCTATGCAAAGGGAATTGGAGCAACACGCGCTGGAGTAATCGAAACTAGCTTTGAAGAAGAAACTGAAACAGACCTTTTTGGAGAGCAATGCGTTCTTTGCGGAGGAATCACGGAACTTATCAAAGCTGGTTTTGACACATTGACTGAAGCGGGATATCAAAAGGAAATTGCATACTTCGAGTGCTTGCATGAAATGAAACTAATCGTTGACCTGCTTTATGAGGGCGGTTTCGAGAACATGCGATATAGTGTTAGCGATACGGCTGAATACGGCGACTACACAGCTTCAAGACGCATGGTAACTCAGGAGACGAGAAACGAAATGAAGAAAGTGCTTGGAGAAATTCAATCCGGTGAATTTGCAAGAAGTTGGATTCTTGAAAATGTTGCAGGAAGGCCCTACTTCAATGCAAGAAAGAGACAGGAGCTTGAGCATCCAATGGTTGAAACGGGCAAGGAACTCAGAGGCATGATGTCCTGGATCCAAAAGTAGGTATATACGGAGGAAAAGATGATGACAGGTGCGCAAATAATACTGGAATGCTTGAAAAGGCAGGGCGTGGATACAATATTCGGATATCCCGGTGGAGCGGTAATACCTCTCTATGACGCCTTATATAAGAACAAGGAACATTTCAAACATGTGCTTACCTGTCATGAACAGGCCGCTGCTCATGGAGCTGACGGCTATGCCAGAGCCACCGGAAGGGTGGGCGTGTGTTTTGCCACTTCAGGACCTGGGGCTGCGAATATAGTTACAGCTATTGCAACAGCCTATATGGACTCCATACCGGTAGTATATATTACTGGCCAAGTTCCGAGCAGTTTGCTTGGAAAGGATTCTTTCCAAGAAGTGGACATAACGGCTATTACGCAGCCAATAACAAAACACAACTTCATAGTGAGGTCGGTTGATTCTTTGCAAAACATAATCGAGAAGGCCTTTAGGATAGCAGAAGAGGGCAGAAAAGGCCCGGTTCTTATAGATGTTCCAAAGGATATTTTTCTGGCCGAAGCTGAATTTGTGGAGAAAAAAAGCAAAAAGGATAAAGAAAAGTCTATTTCTGTACAGGGAGATCTTGTAAAAGCAGCCGAATGGATTCGCCATGCCGAGCGACCCATCATCTATGCCGGTGGAGGAGTTGTACAAGCAGGGGCGTCAGAGCATCTGAAAAGCTTTGCAGAGAAAACGGGGATTCCTGTAGTCAATACACTTATGGGTTTAGGCGGTTTTCCAAGAAATCATAGGCTTTCTCTTGGAATGGTGGGAATGCACGGACTGTATAAGGCTAACATGGCAATCTCAAAAACAGATCTCATAATAGCGGTTGGAGGACGATTCAGCGACAGGGTAATAGGTCCACCTGACTCTTTTGCTCCCAAAGCCCGTGTAATACATATAGACATAGACTTTTCAGAGATAGGTAAGAATGTTGAAACAGCCCATTGGATTCTTGGAGATATGAAGGGGATACTTGAAATACTCACCGAATTTGCTACTGAATCTAGACATTTGGATTGGATAGATAGCTTGCCTAAGGAGGACGATTTTAAAAACGAAGCAGATTTTCATCCTCGGCAGATACTGGATTATATGAAAAATCGTCTTGAAAAGGATATTGTAGTTGCAACAGAGGTAGGACAGCATCAGATGTGGACGGCGCAGTATTGGGAATTTGAAAGTCCGAGAACCTTTCTGACATCTGGAGGACTAGGGACCATGGGCTATGGTATGGGAGCGGCTATGGGAGCGGCCTTTGGAAAAAGCGGAGAGCGTGTTCTTCTTGTATCCGGAGACGGAAGCTTCAGGATGAATTGCAATGAGCTTATTACTGTAGCAAAATACAATCTGCCCATACTTATACTGTTGATGGACAACGAATCCCTTGGAATGGTGAGGCAGTGGCAGGAAAAGTTTTGCGGAGGAAGATTTTCTGAAACGGAACTTGGCAGGGAAGTCGACTATGTTGGGATTGCTAGGAGCTACGGAATTGATGGAGCTCTTGCTTCGGACATGGAAAGCCTAGGCAATGCGCTTGATAATGCTCTAAGATCAATGAAGCCATACCTGATTGATTGCAGAATCGCTAAGGAAACAGGCGTCTTTCCCTTTGTTCCTCCGGGCAAGCCTCTCGATGAAATGGTTTTGCAGTAGGACATTATTTCCCGGGAAATATTATTGAAGTAGAAAAAAACATGAGCTCGCCGAAAGGCGGGCTTTTCTGATTTTTGTTCGACTGTTTTAACGTCTCAAGACTTGTCTGATTGCTGCGCACTATGGCTGCTTTTCATAGCGCTTTGTCTATCGGCAAAACCTGAAATTCACAAACTCGCTTCGCATCGGGCCAAGGCCAAAGTGAATTTCTTTACGATTTAGC
>CAZTZB010000012.1:0-12456 GCA_964617505.1 uncultured Peptostreptococcaceae bacterium
GCTTGCTTGGCAAATGATGTAAAAATAATGCTATAATGTTATAGTATTATTTTTTTCGGCTATCTTTCAATAAAATTTAAATTTATCCAATAATAGGGATGGTAATCTGATCATGAAAATATCGTCATTCATGCATTTTGCGAAATTCAGCATTAAAACAATTCTATTCAGGCAGAAAAAACCGATTCTCGGTACGGTGATACTCACCGACAAATGCAATTTGTCATGCAAGCATTGTTCAGTAAACAATATAGAATCCGTAATCCATCCCTACAGTCAAGTGAAATCCGAGATGGAAAAGCTCTATGGGCTAGGCGTTCGAATCCTGTTCTTTTGCGGAGGGGAAACATTCATGTGGGAAGATGGCGACAGAACTCTGAAAGATTTGGTGGCGGAAGCCAAGAAAATGGGTTTTCTCATAGTAAATACCGTCACTAACGGAACTTTCCCTTTGGACTTGCCGGAAGCGGATCTCATTCTGCTCAGCCTCGATGGTGACAGGGACAAACACAACGAGATTCGCGGAGATACATATGATCTTATAATGAAAAATATTGAAAATGCAGCATCGGACAATATATGTTTCTATATGGCAATCAATCAAATCAACAAGGACACAATTGAAGATGTTTGCCGTCTTGCAATGGCCAAAAAAAACGTAAGGGCTGTGTCCTTCAATTTTCACACCCCATACCCCGACACAGAAGCGTTGGCTCTTTCAAGAGAAGAAAAAAGAATCTGTTGCGATACCATTTCTAAAATGATGGACCGGGGCGTGCCGGTATTCAATTTAAAAAGCGCTTTTCCGTATATCATAGACAACAGTTTTCAGACTCCCTGCCATCAGTGCATAGTAATCGAAAACGGAAAAATAAGCACTTGCGGAAGATGCATCGACGTTCCCGGCCTCTGCGGTCAATGCGGTTATTTTTTTGTTGCGGAATACACGCTTTTGTTTGGCGGGAATATGAAAATAATTTATGAGATGCTGAAAACATATTTGAAGTACATATAGGGGGAAGCCATGAGCATTTTGACAACAGCGACAAGGATGTGGCTAACAAGGTCTTTAAAGCCTTTTGTATTCAAGAATGAATACGACAACATTCTTCCTTATACTGATGCGGAAAGGCTTGGGCTTTACATACATATTCCGTTTTGCGAAAGCATCTGCCCGTTTTGTCCGTATTGCAAGGAAAAATTTGAAAAAGAGCGTTGTGAAGATTATATTGACCATCTGATAAGTGAAATCCACCTTGTGGGGAATCAAAACGATGGGAAAAAGGTGGCAAGCAGCCTGTATTTTGGGGGAGGGACACCTGCTCTTGCCATAGACAGGATTCAGGACATAGTTGATGCCCTAAACGAGCATTTTGTCATTACTGAAGGAATAGGGCTGGAATTGCATCCTGACAATGTGACGCCGGAAAATCTGGCAAAATTGAAAAAAGCCGGTGTTACGAAAATAAGCATAGGAATACAGTCCTTCCAGGCGGGATTGCTTAAAACATTGGGAAGGGGCGGAACTGACTTCGAAAGGGTCTTCAAAGTTCTCAGAGAGGTAGAGTTTGAAACGGTGTCGATGGATTTTATTTTTGCATTGCCGGGACAGACCTTCGAAGACTTGAAGTTGGATATTGAAACAGCCTTTACAAACGGGGCAAACCATGTAGCAATCTATCCCTTTATCGATTTCACTTTCACCGAAAGCGAAATTGCGCCTATGGGCAAAAGAGAAAAAAGAAAATTGCTTGATCAAATAACCATGCACTGCGAAAGCAAGGGGTACAAAAGAGATTCGATATGGACATTTTCAAAAAATTCATATGCGGGATATTCATCTATGACGAGAGACAAATTTCTTGGTTTCGGATGTTCCGCAACATCCCTTTTGAGAGGCCAATTTAAAATAAACACATTTTCAGTGGACGAGTACAGCAAAAGAATAGACGGAGGTTTGATGCCGACATCTCTGACAATACGGTTCTCCAAGAGGCAAAGGATGATCTATTACCTCTTTTGGACCGCATACAGCATGAAAATAGATGCTGCGGCATTCCAAAGTTTTTTCGGTGAAAAACTCAAAAGCAAATATGGATTCGAGCTTTGGCTTGCGAAGAAACTGGGCTTTGTGACAGAAGAAAAAGGCACGTTCCAAATGACAATGAAAGGCGCCTTTTACTACCACTATTATGAAAATTACTACACACTTTCATACATAGACAAGATGTGGGGAATAATGAGAAAAGAAGCCTTTCCAGAAGAGATACGCCTTTGATTGAAATTCGAGAATAGCGAAGAAGGTCTTCTCAGGCCTAGCTCAGCTAGTGGAAATTGATCCATGATTATTTATATTGAGAGGATGTATATACATTGAATAGAAAGGTCGGGCAGGTTCAGTTGTTTTCTTCTTCCAGCACTACCGGAGTGCCGCACCATTTATCGTAGTCCGAGGCAAGGACCCCAATTATTGCAGTTGCACCAAGGCGGGAAGCCTTTTGCTTTAGGTTGGTAAGGCTGGATTCGAAGATGGCGTCGAAATACTGGACGATTTTCTTGCCCTTTATTTCGGGAAGGGTTACCGATAGCATTTCTGGTGTATCCTTTTGCTTTTCAAATTGCAATTCGCCGTAGCATTTGGGGCAAAGCATTTGCCCATCTTCCATGTAGGGGGTTTCGGAAAATTTAATTTTAGTCTTGCATCTGTCACATTGTTTTGCCATGAAATTCCTCCTATTTGATGATTTTCTTTATTATAACAAATAAATCTTTGGATTTGATATAATGGAATATATAAATATAAGAAAAAAGGGGAGACGGACCGTGTATAACTATGTCAAACGCATCTTGAAGGATATCCCGGGACAAACTGCTTTCTACTATAAGTGTCTCGATGGCAGTGAAGTAGTGGCTTTCAACGAGGACAGAATTTTCTATGCTGCTAGTCTCATTAAAATACCAATATTAGTAGAGGCTTTTAATAGGGTGCGCCTCGGCGAAATGGACTTTGACAAAAGATATGAGGTTCGAAAGTCGGACAAGGTGCCGTCCTGTGGAGCACTTACATATATGCATGACGGGCTGGAAGTAACACTAAGGGATCTTTGCGTTCTAATGATAATACATAGTGACAATACGGCCGCCAACATGCTTATTCGAATCTTGGACATGGATAGAATAAATCAAACGATGATAGATCGTGAAATTTACATGACTCGTCTAAACAGACTTTTTTTCGACAAGGAAGCTTCGGACCAGGGAATTGAAAATATCATTGTACTTGAGGAGTTAACAAGGCTTTTTGAGGATATGTACACAGGAAGACTTATTTCCAGAAAGGCTTCAATGGAGATGCTCGATATTCTTAAGATGCAACGTTTGAATGGAAAGATACCCAGACTTTTGCCAAAAGGGGTGCCAATAGCCCACAAGACGGGGGAAGATGAAGGGATTACCCATGATATTGGAATCGTATACGCTAAAAGACCATTTATTATTGGATTTGCATCAAACAATACCGATGTTGTGGCAATGGAAAATGCCATAAGCGAAATATCAAGATTTGCATACAAAAGGAACTGCTTTTAAATTTGCAGTTCCTTTTGCATGCAATAAAAGAAAATATAATTATGCGGAATTTCCTTTTGTTTTAAAGACCCTATCCCACCAATCGGAACCTATTCCGTAATTGACCCGATATCTTATATGGTGAATTCTATGATGTTCCTTTATTTTTTTAAAAAAAGCGGTTTCCTCAATCCGCTGTCCAGCAGGGCGATGGAATAGAAGGTGAACATATTCAATCCAGATGGTGTAGCACATTGCCGATGTAAGGAAAATTATAGCAAATGAGTGGTTTATTTGAAAAAAAGCGTATCCGAGTGGAAAATAAAGCGCCGCATTGACCGCCAAATAAAGCTTGCTTGAGACTATATCGGCCTTTTTAGCATCTGTTTGAGAATATGAAGATTGCCCATTGAAATCCTTGTGGTGTTTTAATATGTGGGGATCTTTGGGTGAACGGTGAAGATAATATCGGTGCAATAGGTATTCTACAAGAGAAGAAGCACCCAATCCTGCAACTAGAGCATAAATAAACATAAAAACACCTCCATGGTTTTATGTTTATTATACACGAGCGAGAAGTCTTTAAGCAGAAAAATCCTTAATAGTAAATTAGGCGGTTTTTTAGTAAAAAAACCCCATTGTGTTTTTAGCATTGGTGAAATTGGGTAAATAAAAAACTAACGGGGAGGGGCTTATGAAAAAATACACTATACTTGCAATCTTGCTATGCACGGTTATGCTTTTGGCTTCGTGCAATACGAAAGACCGCGAAGAAAATATTGCCGATTACGATTCCTGGAATGATGTTATTAGGCAGGCGCAAAATACTGAAGTGAACCTCTACATGTGGGGAGGAAGCGATTCGGTAAATTCCTATATTGACGAATATGCGGTTCCTTCTCTCAAAGGACTCTATGGCATAACCCTGAGAAGGATTCCTCTATCGGATATAAGAGACATAGTGAACAGGTTGCTAGAGGAGAAGAAGGCGGGAAGAGAAACGGGAAGCGTGGACCTCCTTTGGATTAATGGAGAAAACTTTAAAACTGCAAAGGAAAATGGAATACTTTGGAAGATTCCCGCAGGCATGCCTCCAAATTTCATAAAAAACACAGACTCTGATTCAGAAATTATTCAAAAGGATTTTGGGGAATCTATTGAGGATTATGAAAGACCTTGGGGACGGTCCCAAATGGTTTTTGTATACGACATTGAAAGGACCGGCGGACAACCCTTCGACAGTGTGGAGACCTTGCTTGAGTGGGCGAGGAACAATCCAGGACGATTCACATATCCGGCGCCGCCTGATTTTACGGGAAGCGCTTTTGTAAGACAGATTTTTGGAGAAATAGACGACTACAAAGAATGGCCTTCGGATATCGATACAAAGGCATTTGGGCCTTCTGCGGAAGCGGCTATGGATTATTTGGAAACAATTGAAGAATTTCTATGGAAAGATGGGGACACCTATCCCGAGAGCAGCGGAAAACTCGATCAGCTTTTTTCATCGGGAGAGGTCGATTTGACTATTTCATACAATCCCAACCATGCACTTAACATGGAAAGGACGGGTATGTTTCCGGTTAGCGTCAGAAGCTTCATAATGGAGAAAGGGACGCTTTCAAACACACATTATTTGGCCATAGCCGAAAGCAGCAGAAATAAGCCGGGAGCTCTTGCTGTCATTGAATTCATGCTATCCGAAGATGCACAGATAGAGAAGCTTAACCCCCAAAACTGGGGAGACGGTACGGTTCTGTCTTTTAAAAAACTTAGCCAAAATAGCATTGAAAGAATCGATGCTATTTTCGAAAGCGACAAGACATTAACAGGAAAACAGCTAGAAGAGGGTAGCCGCTCCGAATTGTCGGGAAGCTACGTAGATTATCTTGAAAGAAGATGGTATGAAGATGTCGGAAAAAAATAAGAATACACTTATGCTTCTCCCGGCGGTATTGTTTTTTGCATTGTTTTTTGCGGGGGGTCTTTTTAGAGGAATAAATGAAAGCATGGAACCTTTAGAGCAAGGCATGGGAAAAATATCAGCCTATGCCTATCTCTTGGAAAACGAAAATTTTATTTATTCATTCCGAGCGACATTGAGGGTAGCCTTGCTATCAACCATTTTTTCGGCAGCATTTGGAATGTGGCTAATTTATCTTATGTATTGCCGCAAGAGGGAGGGCAAACAAAGCAAGTTGTTTTTACGTTTGGTACATCTGCCAATGCTTTTTCCCTACCTTATGGCATCATTCATGGTTTATGGGTTATTGTCCCGAACAGGGTGGCTTTCGAGGGCTTTATTTAGCATAGGAATTACGAATGGCTTTGAAGGCTTCCCCGAGTTGGTCAATGATGCAGGTGGATATGGGATTGTAATTGCATATGTTTGGAAGACAACTCCCTTTGTGTTTTTAATGATATATCCGGTTTTGAAACGCATGGAAGATGGGCTATTTGAAGTGGGCAACGTTTTCGGAGCTGGAAGGCTCCGCTTTTTTAAAGAAGCTGTTTTGCCTAGGCTAATACCTGTGTGGATTATTTCTTCCTTGATTGTTTTGGCATTCACATTTTCAGCCTTCGAAGTGCCGTATGTTTTGGGTGTAACCCATCCAAAGCTGCTTTCCGTTTTCGCATATGAATTGTTTGTGAGAGGAATGCTTTGGGAAAGACCTATAGCCTTGGCCGTAAATGGGATAATACTGATAGTTTTGACGCTTCTATATATTTCAGCCTATGCATTGTCCGGAGCATTAGGGTTGACGAGTAGAAAAGGGGGCGGGAAAAACGAATAAAAAAAGTGTTTGGATTTTCATGGCAATGTCCCTTTGGATTTTGCTGGTCATGTTGCCGATTCTGCCATTGCCGATATATGCAATCATGGATGGTGGATGGCCATGGCCTGATTTTTTGCCTAAAGCGGTATCCCTTAGGACCTTTTCCCGAGTAATTGGCCAAGGCGCAAGAGATGCTTGGGTAAGGAGCATTTTAGTTGCAGTTTGCTGTGTTCTTTTAAACTTGCTAATAGCATTTCCGGCGGCAGATGCTCTAGGTAGAAGAAAAATTCCATTCAAAAGAAGCATAGAGGCCTTCCTGCTTTTACCTGCTATAGTGCCACCCTTAATGGTAGCAATGGGCCTTTACAGAAATTTTCTTTACTTGGGACTAACCGAAACCTTCAGTGGCGTAGTAATTATGCACATGATACCGACACTTCCATATATGATAAGAGCATTGACTGAAGGCTATAGACACTATGGGAATGGTTACGAGGAACAGGCGAGAATGCTTGGGGCGGGACCGATAAAAAGGTTCTTTCATGTAACCCTTCCTTATATGCTTCCGGCTTTAGGTGCCGGAGCAAGCTTGACGGTCCTTATATCCATGGCCCAGTACGCAACGACATTTTTAATAGGAGGGGGATCATTCCAGACACTTACTTTGAGAATGATGCCGTATATTTCGGGAGGCAATTTAACAATGGGAGCAATGTACACCCTGATTTTTGCGGCGACTGCAGGAATGCTTCTTGTTTTTATCACACGATTCGTAAGCCGCACATACAAAGCTTGAAAAGGGAGGGAAAGTAAACAATGCCGCAATTGATCATTGAAAACATCAAAAAAAATTACCCGGGCTTCGACCTCTCTGTAGAAAAACTCGAATGCGGAAATGGGGAATTCATGACAATACTTGGACCATCAGGTTCCGGCAAGACAACCCTACTGAAAATAATTGCTGGATTGGTCAAACAGGATGAAGGAAGTATATTGGTTGGCGGCAATGACATATCTAGTCTCGAGCCCGAGAAAAGGCGGATGGGGATGGTCTTTCAGGAAGCCAGACTGTTTCCAAATATGACACTAAAAGAAAATGTTTCTTTCGGTATGAAGATGCAGGGGGTTGCTCCGAAAATTCGCACAGAGAGAAGCTCTAAGATTCTTAAGCAAATAGGGATGGGAGGAATGGATAACAAGAAACCGTTTCAGCTAAGTGGAGGGCAGCAGAAGAGAGCTGCAGTTGCAAGGGCTCTTCTTTATCGCAAAGATTTGCTTCTAATGGATGAACCTTTGAACGAGCTTGACCCAATCCTGAGAAAAGAGATGAGAAGATTCATAAAGGAAATGCATGAAGAGTACGGTTTCACGGCTGTTTTGGTCACCCACGATCGCGAGGAGGCCTTCGAATTGTCGGATAGGATAGCTGTAATGCGAAATGGCAAAATCGTGGAGGTGTCGGAGAAAAACAAATTGTACAGGAGGCCCGAGACCATTTATACTGCACGTTTCTTAGGGGAAAGAAATCTGTTTGAATACGAGGCTGAGCGAGACGGAATTCGTGTAGGGAAATATCATATATCCATAAAAGGCGAAGAAGAAAAAGAGTGGATAATGATTCCGGAACGCGCTGTATGCTTGCAAAAACCAGAATTTGAGATTGAAAGATTTTTGCAGATTCCATCTGTAGTATTGAAGACAGATGATTTAAGGAAGGGGCAAGAGCTTGTTTTGGATACAGAAATTGGTCATGTTTACGCATCACATTATGGTTTTTCAGATATTTGCTTTGGGCAGATTTTGAATGTATTCATAGATAAAAACGCTTTGCATTTTCTAAGGAAAGGATGACCCTATGTTGGATTCAAAAGCAAGATACCTAATAGAGCCTATGTTTAAAAGAAGCGCATCATTTTTGCTTGGGTTGGGTTTTAGTCCTAATGGAATAACAACGCTTGCATTTGCATCCGGAGCCTCGTCTGCGGCAGCTATTCTTATGGGCGAAAAAGCAGTTGCGATAGTTTTGATTTGGGTGTCTGGATGGCTAGATGCTGTAGATGGTACAGCCGCAAGGATGACAGGACAAAAGAGCCCATGGGGAACATTTATGGATATAACATCAGACAGGCTGGTTGAGGTGCTTATAATCCTTGCTTTTTCTATTATACATCCGGAAATCAGATTTGAATTCCTTCTTCTTTTATCAGCAATAATCCTGTCAATGACTGTTTTTCTTACATCGGCAGCGCTTATTGATAACAATGGAATCAAAAGCTTTCATTACCAAAAGGGGATAATGGAAAGAACGGAGGGCTTCTTATTTTTCACTCTAATGATTTTATTTCCTTTATATATGGGTATCATAACAAAAGTGTTTGCATTAATGATAATGCTTACCTTTATACAAAGGACGGCTGAGACATACAAAAGGTTTCATAAAAAGGGGTGATCTATTGGGTTCGTATGATTATGACTGCATGATAATTGGAGGAGGAGCGGCTGGCTTGTCTGCGGCTTTTACAAGCAAAGGGCTCGGAAGAAAAACGGCACTTGTCGAGAAAAGAAGAATCGGTGGAGAATGCACATGGATGGGTTGCATCCCGAGTAAAACTCTAATAAAGACAGCTGGAGAGTTTAACGCTATGAAGAATGCCGATAAACTGGGTATTGAAATAGGCAGACTCCGAATCGACACAAAATTAGTAATGAAGCATGTTAGAGAAACCATAGAATCTGTTTATGCAAACGAAACCCCCGAAAAACTAAGGGAAGCGGGCATTGATGTATTTGAAGGGGAAGCTAAATTTGAGGATTCCCACCACTTGAACATAGATGGAGAAACGGTAAGCTTTGACAAGGCCGTCATATGTACGGGAACACGTCCCGCAATTCCTTCCGTTGGAGGATTGGACGAAGCAGGAGTTTTGACAAATGAAAGCATTTTTGAGCTTGAGGAGTTGCCGAGAAGCATCGCAATAATAGGGGCAGGAGCTATAGCTATTGAAATGGCGCAGGCCCTAAGCCGTTTGGATACCCGAGTAACAATAATACAAAGGAGTGGGCAGATTCTCAAAAAAGAGGAGCCCGAACTTTCGGAAAGCCTTATGCATCGTCTCGAAACAGAGGGCGTCAGGTTTGTATTAAATGCGGAAATCACGAGCGTAAGCGAGAAGCTGGGACACAAGGTTTTCTTGATTCGCACGCCCGAAGGGGAGGAAATTTTTGAAACCGAGGCCATATTCGTAGCAAGCGGAAGGATTGTCGATTTGAAAAAATTGAATCCCGAGAAAGCCGGAGTCGTCTATGACGGCAATGGTATAAAGGTTAATGAACAAATGCAAACATCCGTCTCTAACATATATGCGGCCGGGGATATAGTTGGTCCCTGGCGATTCAGTCACATGGCCTATTATCAAGGAATAACCGCTGGAAGAAACGCCTCGATTCCTGTAAAGAAAAAAATGGACTATTCAACAGTTGGGTGGTGTCTCTTCACTGATCCCGAACTTGCACACCTCGGATTGACAGAAAATGAGGCACAAGCTAAATGCGGAAAAAAAGCTTGTAGAGTTTTTGTAGAAAAGTATGAAGATCTTGACAGAGCGATTACAGACCATTCAAAACAAGGATTGGTAAAAGTAATAACAGACAAAAGAGGCAAGATACTCGGAGCCCATATATTAGGTAGCAGGGCGGGAGAAATAATGCATGAGCTTTCTACGCTAAAGGGGCTTGATAAACCTATCTACAAGTTAAAAGATATAATACATATATATCCGACATATTCAGATATTTTAAGAAAACTAGCCCAAAAGGCATATATTGACAATCTTTCTGAGCAGCCCATAATAAAAGGAATTAGGAAGGTGGCTTCTGGAAACAAAAAAGCCGATTCTTCCGATGACCTTGTGCTTGCAAGACATAGGAAGAATAAAAGAAATCCAATGAAAGTGAAAGAGCATGAGTAAGAAAAGTAAGAGAATAATAATGCTTGTGATTGTGGCTTTGCTATTTTGGATTGTCTATAAATATACAGAAGGTGGTCGCCTATTCACATTTGAAAACCTAAAAGAAAACAGGATTATTTTAAAAAACTATGTCGCTGAGAATTTCATCAAGACAATTTTGATTTATGGACTGATATATGTAGTATCAATATCTTTTGCCTTGCCCGGAGCCGCAATTTTGTCAATGGCGGGGGGATTCCTGTTCGGGACTTTATATGGAGTGGTAATAATAAATGTTTCGGCAACCCTTGGAGCTGCGGTTTCTTTTTTGGTCGCTCGCTATCTTTTAGGAGATATATTACAGGCTCGTTTTGGGGAAAAACTTAAGGGATTTAATAGGGAAGTTAAAGAAAACGGAATGAGCTACTTTCTTACAGTAAGGCTAATACCTGCCTTTCCATTTTTTCTTGTAAACATATTTGCCGGTATAACCAAAATTTCGTTTTGGAGATTTGTATTTACGACATCAATTGGTATAATTCCAGGATCTTTCGTTTTTGCATATGCGGGAGAAAATCTAAGCAAGGTTAGCAATGTTTCGGATGTTTTTTCCCAGGAAATATTGTTTGCCCTTTTCCTTCTAGGTGGGCTTTCAATCATTCCGGTTATTTATAAAAAACTAAAAAAGAAGAGATTGGAATAATGACCTTAAAGGGAGTCAAATATAATGAGTGGAATTTGAATACATCATTAGCTGAAGGGAAAATAAATGTTTAAAAATCTTAAAAGGCGGTATATATAAAGTAAGAGGGAGATTATCCCTTGAGAATAAGATGATGGCCTCTTGGAATGAAAGTGAATGGTTTGGATACTGTGCATCGATTCCAACAAGATTGGAAAGTGCAACGGAATTCCGGGCAAAAAAACCTTTACCTTATGTAAAGAGTGAACGTTAGGGTCAATAACTGTATGTGTTGAACACTAGGATTCGAGCCAATAGAAGAATAGAAACCTTCATTGGCGCATGAGCTTAGCTAGTTTTATGAAACAAAGAAAGACTTTCTGAATCCTCAAAAAGATCAGGAAATAAAAGTTTGAAGGGTAAGGTGAAGTATCATCGTAGAGATTCAAAATTTAGTAGCAAGAGGAACTGATTCTTATTCAGGATGAACCGGACTTCAATTATTTATAATTGTCATAGTCCGGTTCATTTGTTTTGTAGTAAAAAATAGAGCTATACTCCCTCTTTTGATATAATGATAAATAAAGACAAAATATGGGAGTGTGATTATGGAAAGCAAGACTGAAAATGCAATCGAAAATAAAATCAAAACTCATACAGATGGGAAGCGAAATGATTTTTTAAAGATATTGGCATGTATATTCATGCTTATAGATCATGTTGGGTACATGTTTTTTCCTCAATACATCATTTTTAGAATTATAGGGCGTTTGGCATTTCCTATCTTTGCATACGGCGTAGCAATGGGTTTTCAAAAGACATCCAATCTGAGGAAATACATGAAACGCTTGCTTGTTTTTTCCTTGATTGCGCAGCTTCCATACTCTTGGTTTTCGCCGGGAAATCTCAACATAATTCCTACTTTGCTTCTTGGATTATGGGTGATTTGGCTCCATGAAAATGCGGGCCGATATGGTTTTGTTTTAGCCCTGCTACTGGTTGCGACTGGGGACATAATCCACTTGCAGTATGGCTCATACGGATTGATGATGATATGGATATTTTACATATGTAGAAAAGACAAAGGGATACTTGCGCTTGCCTATGCCATGATGTCAATTTTTTTTGCATGGATGCATGGATGGTCGTATTCCATGGTCATACAATTATATAGCATTGGATCCTTACCGTTCATATTTGCCGATTGGAAAGTGAAACTTAGAGTTAACAGATACTTTTTCTATGCCTTCTATCCGGGGCATATAATCGTGTTGCTTCTTATAAGGATGATTTATTATTAAAATAGCAAAAAAAGTGGGCAGTAGGAAGTGGAAAGTAGAAAGTGAAAAGTAGAAAGATGAGTACAGTGGAACGTAGAACGTAGAACGTGGAACTCAGGAAGTAGAACGTAGAACGTAGAACGTGGAAAGTAGAAAGGAAAGGATTGAATACAAAACATTAAATACAAAACATTAAATACAAA
>CAZTZB010000012.1:12556-34038 GCA_964617505.1 uncultured Peptostreptococcaceae bacterium
GATTAAATACAAAAGATTAAATACAAAACATTTAAGAGTATTTTTATTTATGTCTCTGTTTTTATTTTTAAGCTTTTGTTCTTCCTTTATACGCTCTACTTTCCACTTTCTACTTAATTTGGCAAAACCGCAATTATTTGCGCTTTTGCCAAATATGTTATAATAATAAAAACGCTTGGAGGTGCTCCAATGAAAATGATTACAGTCATTATACACGATGAGGATTCCAAGGAATTGCTTAAACAACTGAATGAAAAGGAATTTGGAGTAACTAAACTTGCCTCAACCGGAGGTTTCCTAAGATCAGGCAACACCACTCTATTGATAGGAGTATCTAAAGAACAGGTCGAAGAGGTACTTGAAATGATAAAGGGAACATGTAAAACACGCCGACAATTGACCACAACAGCTCCGATTGGAGCCAACACAAGTAACTTTGTAGTAATGCCCTTGGAGGTTACCGTAGGTGGAGCAACAATCTTCATAACCGATGTGGAACGTTATGAGAAATATTGAAAGGAAAACCCATGGCATACAGACATTTGAAAGGCCATGAAATGGTTAAAAATTATCTTAAAAAAGCCCTAGGCAAAGGGGTTTTTTCCCATGCATATTTTTTTGAAGGGCAAGAAGGGGTCGGCAAGCTTGAAATGGCCAAGGAATTTGCAAAGGCGGTCAATTGCCAGGAAGGAAGTGGCGATGCTTGCGATGCGTGTCTAAGTTGCCGAAAGGCGAACCTGGGCAACCATCCTGACATAATTGTGGTGGGCCCCGACGGAAGAAGCATAAAGAACGAGCAAGTGAAGGTTATTCAGACGGAAATGCATCTTAAGCCCTATGAAAGCCGCAGAAAGGTATTTATAATAGATAGCGCTGATACTATGACTCCTCAGGCTCAAAACAGTTTGTTGAAGATTCTTGAAGAGCCTCCCTTTTCGTGTCTTGTAATTCTCGTTAGTGCAAATGCAGCGGGCCTTCTACCGACAGTGAAATCCCGTTGTCAAAGATTGCATTTCGACGGAAATGAGAGCGGAAGCGTGCCTCAGGCAAAAATTGAAGGATTGACGATTGGCAAGGTAGAGGCAATAGATGAGGCCTTCTGTTTTGCGGGAGATTGCCTGGCGAGAGACATAAAATCAATGCTGGAGCGTTCCGAAGCATTGTCGAAAATGGACCGCAGAGAGTGCTTGAACACAATTGAAATGATTTTGACCTGTTTTAGGGATTTATCTGTCTACAAAGAAACAAAGAATGGAAAATTTATTGTCAATCATGATAAGATTAACGATATAATGAATTTGGAATGTAAAGCAGATGGAAAAGCCTTCTATAGAATTGTAGAGGCATTGATGGATGCAATAGAGAAAATGAATAAAAATGTAAACCAGCAGATGGCCGTAGACCATCTGATTCTAAAAATTCAGGAGGCTCTTCAATGATAAAGGTGGCAGGAATAAGATTCAAGGAAGTGGGAAAGATATATTATTTCGACCCTGATGAATTTGAAATAGAACAAGGCCAAAGTGTTGTGGTTGAAACCGTCAGAGGAATAGAGTACGGAAGAGTTGTTATAGGTTCAAGGTTCGTTCCCAAAGAAGAGGTGTATCAACCTCTTAAAAAGATTTTAAGAATAGCAAACGAAGAAGACGATAAAAAGAATGAAGAGAATAAGAATCAGGAAAAAGAAGCTTTTGCGCTTTGCCAAGACAAAATAGAAAAGCATAAACTTGAAATGAAATTAATCGATGTCGAATTCACATTCGACAACAATAAAATAATATTTTATTTTACAGCCGATGGAAGAGTAGACTTTAGGGAATTGGTAAAGGATTTGGCGGCTGTTTTTAGAACGCGAATTGAGCTTAGGCAAATCGGCGTGAGGGATGAGGCTAAAATGATAGGAGGTCTTGGCCCTTGTGGAAGAAAGCTGTGTTGTTCAAGCTGGCTAGGCGATTTCGACCCTGTATCCATTAGAATGGCAAAGGACCAGAACCTTTCCCTAAATCCGGCAAAAATTTCAGGTATTTGTGGCCGATTGATGTGTTGTCTCAAATATGAACATGAAACCTATCAATATCTTGAAAAGCAACTACCGAAAATGGGAAAGAAGATTGAAACTCTTCAGGGACCGGGGATTGTGATTTCAAAAAATTTGATGACTCAATCAGTAAAGGTATTAGTTGAAGGAAAGCACGAAAGAGATAGAGAGATTATAAACATGAAGGTGGCTGAAATAGAAAATCCAAGAGGAGAATTTCCGAAGCAAATTGAAAGTTTTCCCGAAATTCAATATATGGAACAGAGTATTTTTGAATCAATAAACAAAAAGGATGAAAGGACTGAAAGCATTAAGAAAGTTGGTCAAAATCCATCTATTGAAAATGAGTCAAAACATGCTCAGGTGGAAGAAGAAAAAAGTAAAGATCTTCATAAAAAGCCGAAAACCAACTATCGGAAGCGCAGAAAGAAAAGTAAAACTGATAGGGCTAAAGAAGCAAGCGAAGGTCTTCATACTAAAAAGCCTGGCAACAAGAATGCTGGTAAAGATTGGAACAAAAGAAAACCCAAAGAATAATTAGCTAAGGCCCAAGGAGTGAGTTGATGCTTAATGCCTGAATTTTCGTTCATAATAGTTTTTGCGGAGGGAGTGGCTTCATTTTTGTCGCCTTGCATTCTGCCTCTTATGCCGGTCTATTTGAGCTATCTAGTAGGAAGTACTATAGAGGATGAAATCGATTCCGCTCTTTTAAAAAAGAAGGTTCTTGTAAATACACTTGGTTTCATTTTGGGGCTTTTTGTGGTTTTCGGAGCATTGGGAGCGGCCTCTACACTTTTGGGAAGGCTTTTGATTAGGAACGTGCGTTTAATAGAAAAAATCAGTGGAGCGGTTATTATACTATTTGGACTGCATCACATCGGCTTGCTAAGATTAAAGAAACTCGAGAAAGAAAAGCGAATAAAGATAAAAGCGGCGGCACCAGGATTTTTTAGGTCCGTGGCAATAGGCATGGCCTTTAGCTTTGGCTGGACGCCTTGCATAGGTCCAATACTTGGCTCAGTCCTTTTAATGGCGGGAAGCACGGGTAATATGCTCAAGGGTTTTTACCTGCTCTCCATCTATTCTTTTGGATTTTCGGTGCCTTTTTTATTTCTTGCACTGTTTTATCAATATCTTTTGGGCAAAATTCCACATTTGGAAAATTATCTTAACAGAATAAAAGTAATAAGTGGAGTACTCTTGATTATTTTGGGTATATTGTTATATGCAGACAAGCTTAGCATTATGTACTGAATATCTATCAAGAGGAGCATACAATATGAAAACAAGAATATTCGGGCCTTTTTTGACCGCCGCAGTTTGTCTGGTTCTGTTGGCGGCCGGATGCACCGAAAAAGTGCCAGAGGAAAATGCGGTGGAGGATATCAATCCTTACAATGGAATAGTGGCATACGATTTTAGCTTGGACACTTATGAGGGAGAGACGCATACGCTTTCTGATTACAAAGGGAAGGTGGTCGTCCTAAACTTTTGGTATTCAACATGACCGGCATGCAGAGAGGAACTTGTCTCGCTTCGTAAGGCTTACGAAGAAATCGACAAAGAGAAGACTGCTGTATTATCGGTTAATATGGCTTTCCATGACAAACTCAACAAGACCTTGGATCTTATTGAAGAGCTGGGCCTCAATTATCCTGTTGTACTCGACAGGGATGGAAAGGTCACGGAGCAATTCTACTTTCCGTTTACACCCGCAAGCTTTTTCATAGATGAAGATGGAATTGTCAGGAACATGATTCAGGGGATTATCGGCAAGGATTACTTGTTTGAAGAAATAGAAAGAACCAGGCAATACTAAAAGGGAGACGGACAAAGAAAGATATGAAAGAAAAATGGGTCAAGGAAGCGGAGCGCGTAGATGACCTTCAAGTGAAGGGTCTTAAAATTATTCAAAATCCGGATGGATTTTGCTTCGGGATTGATGCTGTTTTGCTTAGCAACTTCTGTGAAGTAAAAAAAGGCGAAACGGTTGTCGATTTGGGTACGGGTACGGGAATAATACCCATACTTATCGCAGGCAAAAGCCGTGCGCGAAAAATAATTGGGATAGAAATACAAGACAAAGTAGCTGAAATGGCGCAAAGAAGTGTTTTGATGAATCATCTTGAAGCAAGGGTGGAAATTATCAATGAAGATTTGAAAAATGCTGCTCGTCATGTGGCGCCCAGTTCGGTGGATGTTGTTACAGCGAACCCTCCTTACATGGCTGAAGGAAGAGGCATTCAAAATGGAAATATGGCAAAAGCTGTTTCAAGGCATGAAATCAAATGCAACATTAATGGAGTTGTTGGAACCGCAGCCAAGCTTTTGAGGCCGGGCGGACGATTCTATATGATTCACAGGCCACACAGGCTAGTTGATGTTTTTTGCGCACTAAGAGAAAATAAACTGGAACCCAAAAGAATATTGTTCATACAGCCTTCCAGGGACAAGAAACCAAATCTTGTGCTTATTAAAAGCGTAAGAGACGGAAAGCCCGAGCTGGTCTTTGAGCTACCCATGGCAGTATATTCTGAAGATGGAAGCTATACCAAAGAGCTTAGAGAATGGTATGAACAAGAATCCATAGAGCTAGGGCTATGAATAGAAAAAATACTTTGCAAGGAGAAATGTTGATGACTGAAAATAGCGGGAAATTGTATCTGTGCCCGACGCCAATAGGCAATCTTGAGGACATAACAATGAGAGTTCTTAGGGTGCTTAGAGAATCAGACATTATCGCTTGCGAAGATACGCGCCATACACTTAAATTACTCAACCATTTCGAAATAAAAAAGAAACTGACCAGTTATCATGAACACAACAAGGACAGAAAAAAGCACAACATAGCTGACAAAATAAGGGACGGACAAATTGTTGCGCTTGTCACCGATGCCGGAATGCCTGGGATTTCAGACCCCGGGGAGGATCTTGTGAAGCTGTGCATCGAAGAAAATCTGCCATTCGAGGTTCTTCCTGGCCCTAGTGCCTTTGTCAATGCACTGGTTGCCTCGGGTCTTTCATCCAGGAGCTTCGTGTTTGAAGGGTTTTTAGACAAAAAAAAGAAAGAACAAAATTTGGCCTTTGGCCGTATAGAAAAAGAAACGCGTACTACCATAGTTTACGAAGCTCCACATAGGCTTAAGAAAACGCTTATAGAACTTGAAAAGATTCTTGGTGAAAGAAAGTGTGTTCTTTGCCGGGAATTGACGAAACGCTACGAAGAACATTTAAGGGGAAGCGCATCCTACCTTTTAAATTATTATGAAAGCCTTGATCCAAGAGGAGAATATGTAATTGTGATAGAAGGCAAAACGGAAGAGTTTAAGGAATTTACGGATGAAATGATAGAAATCCGCTTGAAGAAATGTTTGGAAGGTGGAATGAAGAAAAAGGAAGCAGTTAAATTTGTGGCTGAAGAAACTGGAGTTTCAAGGAATAGGATATATGATTTAAGTATTCGTAAAAAAAATTAAAAAATGAGTTGACTTTTTATGGAAGTGATGGTAGCATTTAAATTGAAAAGATTGTCGAAAATTGTCGTATTGCTATATAAGGAGGGATATAAATGAAATCTACTGGTATAGTAAGAAAAGTCGATGAGCTTGGAAGAGTGGTAATTCCGATCGAACTTCGTAGAACGATGGACATCGCGGAGAGAGACGCTTTGGAGATATTTGTTGAAGGATCTCACATAATCTTGAAAAAGTATGAACCTGCATGTGTTTTCTGCGGACAAGCTAAGGATGTCGTAAACTACAAGGGCAAAAACATATGCCCCAAGTGCTTCGAAGAAATTAAAAATCGTTAATAAGCAAAAAAAAGCCCTCGTTTCATTAACATGAAGTGGGGGCTTTTTTGCTTAAAAAGGTCGAGTTCTATTCTTTGTTATTTTTCTCATTCGATTTATTTCTTTTTTTTGCGGCTTTAGAAATCGGCTTTGCGGCTTTTTTCAGTATGCCGACATTTTTTACAATTCCCTTTACGGCTTGAACGCTGCTTACTGCTTCGCTTGTTATGCTGTTGATATTTTGCGTGATTTTAGGAATTTCCTTTATGGTTTGGCCAATTTCCTCGCTGTTGTCTTCGATGAGCTTATTGACTCCCTTTATGGTGTCGTTAAGCCTTTTAAAAAGAAGAGCCAGGTAAATTAGCATGACGACAAGGCTACCCCACAAAATGACAATACCCAGGTCTTTTAGACTAATCATTGTATTCATGTGTGAATCACCTCCATTTATCTTTTCTATTAGTTCTACTTCTATTAAAACAGAGATAATCCTGCAAGCTTGAGGCAAAAGTTTGCGAATTCTTGACAAATAGACACTTTTTCTATATAGTAATGTCCATGAAAATGTTATAAGCTATGAAGGGAAGAGTAGGTTTTAAGTCTTTTAAAAGAGAGCCGGAGCAAGGTGGGAACCGGTAAAGGATAAGATACTGAAGATGGCCCCGGAGCTTTCGGACTGAATTTATAGTAAGTCCGGACGGTTTTGCGTCCGTTAGGTGCGCAAGGTGATGATTAGTCACCTAGGAAGGTTCTTCGAGTAATCGGAGGATGAAGCAGAGTGGTAACGCGAGCCAACGCTCGTCTCTTAGAGACGGGCGTTTAATTTTTTGCATAAAAAAGAGGAGGAAGAATCATGAGCAGAGGAAAATACTATTTGACGACTCCAATTTACTATCCAAGTGATAAACTTCATATCGGTCATACCTATACAACGGTGGCGGCTGATGCCTTGGCTAGATTCAAGCGGGCTGCGGGCTATGATGTAATGTTCCTTACCGGAACGGACGAACATGGTCAAAAGATTGAAAAGGTTGCGCTTGAAAAAGGGATGCAGCCCAAGGAATACTTGGATGGAATGATAGAGGATATTAAAAAGCTTTGGAAAACGATGGAAATTTCATACGACCAGTTCATACGTACGACTGACGAAGACCATGAAAGAAGGGTTCAGGCAATAGCGCAAAAGCTTTATGACAAGGGTGACATATACAAGGGATACTACGAAGGCTGGTACTGCACCCCCTGCGAGTCATTTTGGACGGAAGCCCAGCTCAATGACGGATGCTGCCCGGACTGTGGAAGACCCGTTGAGAAGACGCAAGAGGAAGCCTACTTTTTCAAGCTGTCAAAATATCAGGACCGACTTCGCGAACTTTTGGCGGGAGGGGAATTCCTTCTTCCCGAATCCAGAGCAAACGAGATGATAAAAAACTTCATAGATCCTGGGCTTGACGATTTGTGCATAACCCGCACAAGCTTTGACTGGGGAATAAAGGCGCCCTTTGACGAAAAACATATAATTTATGTATGGCTTGACGCGTTAAGCAACTATATAACCGCACTGGGATATCCGGACGATCCTGAGAAATATCAAAAGTTCTGGCCGGCAGATGTGCATCTTGTAGGAAAGGAAATCGTTCGCTTTCATACAATAATATGGCCTGCAATGCTCATGGCCTTGGATGAGCCCCTTCCCAAGATGGTGTTTGGGCATGGATGGCTCTTGTTTGATGGAGGAAAGATGTCAAAATCCAAGGGAAATGTAGTAGATCCGGTTGTCCTCATTGAAAAATACGGAGTAGACGCTCTCAAATACTTCCTTCTTAGAGAGTATAGTTTCGGACATGACGGCAATTTCAACAACGAAGTGCTCCTAAACAGGATTAATTCGGACCTTGCAAACGACTTGGGGAACCTTGTTAGCAGGACGATTGCCATGGTTCTTAAATACAATGGCGGACAACTTGTATTGCCAAAGGTTGAAACCGAATTCGACTCATCCCTTAAAGAGATTGCCGTTTCCGCGGGAGCCCTCGTTGAAGAGAGAATGGACCGTCTTGATTTTTCAAACGCCTTAGAGGCCATTTGGAAGGTCGTGAGAAGAACAAACAAGTATATCGACGAGACAATGCCCTGGGCGCTCGCAAAAGATGAGTCGCAGAAGGACAAACTAGATGCGGTTCTTTACAACCTTTGCGAAGCAATCCGCATAATATCCGTGATGATAAGTCCATTCATGCCTCATACAGCAGACAAGATATGGGCGCAGCTGGGAATAGAAGAAGGAGAATCAACATCATGGGACAGCGCGAGTGAATTTGGAAAAACTAAAGGAAAAACCCTAGTTAAAAAAGCGGCCCCTCTTTTCCCAAGAATAGATGTTGAGAAAGAACTTGAGGCCCTTTCCGCAGAAAAAGAGGAAGAGCCTGAAGTGGAGCCATACAAGCCCCAGATAAGCATAGACGACTTTGAAAAGCTTGACCTTAGGGTTGCAAAGATAGTAAAAGCCGAAAAACATCCTAAGGCGGACAAGCTTTTGGTGCTTCAGCTAAAGCTTGGCTCAGACAGGAGACAAATCGTTTCCGGAATTGCTAAGGATTTTTCATGCGAGGAACTTGTCGGCAAGAAGATTGTCATAATAGCGAATCTTAAACCGGTTAAGCTTAGAGGAGTTGAATCAAATGGGATGCTTTTGGCTTCAGACGACGCAGAGGGCATGGGCTTGGTGACTGTTGATGTGCTTGATGGAAGTCTGGTGAGATAGATGTTTTTTGACTCGCACGCCCATTTAGATTCGTCTGCTTTTGACGAGGACAGAGCCATAGTCATAGGCAGAGCGAAAGAAGCAGGTGTTAATCTCATAATGAATCCATCTGTGGATTTGGAAAGTTCCTCAAAAGTCGTGAGGCTTACAAAAGAGTATGAGACCATTTATGGAGCGGTGGGAATACACCCCCATAATGCAAAAGAAGTGGATGACATAAGCCTTTCCCTCTTGGAGGGCTTGGCAAAAAAAGAAAAGATAAAGGCCATAGGAGAAATAGGGCTCGACTACCATTACGATTATTCTCCTAGAGATGACCAGAAGGCTTGCTTCATAGAGCATCTTAAAATGGCAAAGCGTCTAGGCATGCCCGTCATAATCCATGACAGGGAGGCCAACGATGATGTTATGAGAATACTAAAGGACGAGAAAGCTTTTGAGACCGGGGTTTTGCTTCATTGCTATTCCGGAAGCGCTGAAATGGCAAGACAGTATGTAAAGCTGGGAGCGAGTATTTCCATAGCAGGTCCCGTGACATTCAAGAATGCTAGAAAGCTGGCCGATGTTGTAAAAATGCTTCCCCTGGATAGGCTTTTAATAGAAACCGATTCCCCTTTTCTCGCGCCGGTACCTCGTAGAGGCAAGCGCAACGAACCTGAATTTGTGCGTTTTGTAGCGCAAAGGATTTCACTAATAAAGGAAATAGATATCGAAGAGGTGGCAATTGCTACAAGCGGTAACGCAAAGGCCTTTTTCGGCATTTAATTGACACAGTCCCTACTCCGTTGTATAATCTTTCTGACATACGGGAGTGGGGATTTCCATGTCAAGGAGGGGACGCATTCATGAGTAAAAGGAAGATCATGCTATCGGCGTTTGTCTTGATGATGGTAGCCGCACTGTTTTTTTTGCCGAATTGGGAGAAAACTATAATTGTATCAGATGGGGAATCCGAAAAGAAATTGGAAACCCGCCTAGAAACTGTTGCGGAAGCCTTGGACGAAGCCGGATACGAATTGAAGCCCTCGGATGAAATATTTCCGGAGGGGAAGGAAAAACTGAAAAATGGAATGACAATCGAGATTAAAAGATCTTTTGCTGTTGTGCTTAAAGACGAGAGCGGAATGAAAGCAGTCTATACAGTAGGGCCCTTGGTTGAGGACCTTCTTGCAAAAGAGGGTTTGATTTTGCGCGGAAATGATAGGGTAGAGCCGGCACTCTACGCATCTGTTGAAAGCGGAGACGTAATATCCGTAATTAGGGTTAGCGAAGAAATATTCTTCAGACAAGAGCTTTTACCATATAGCATCGAAACGAGAAAGAATCCGGATTGGGGAATAGAAGACAAAGAAATTCTTCAGGAAGGCGTAGACGGTATAAAACTGTCGACCTATGCAGTTACATACGAAAACGGAGTCGCGACTAGTCAAGAAAAGGTGTCGGAGGAGATTGTAACCGAGCCTATTACTGAAATTATCGAAAATGGCGACGGAAGACTCCTAGTTGCATCCAGGGGCGACTTGCGCTTTAAGAAATCAATGACAATGACATCTACAGCCTACGACCTAAGCGTAGAAAGTTGCGGGAAGACCCCGGATGATCCTGCTTATGGAATTACCTTTAGCGGGACAAGAGCGAAACCCGGAACAGTTGCTGTGGATCCGAGGGTAATACCACTAGGCACAAGGCTTTATATTGAGAGCCTCGACGGAAGAAAAGACTATGGATTCGCAGTTGCAGAGGATACGGGAAGCGCAGTAAAGGGTAATATAATTGACCTTTTTATGGAAAGTGAGTCCGAGGTGGCAGCCTACGGAAAGAGGAAGGTAAGGGTGTATATACTTGAGTGACAAAAGACCCATGATAAAGGAAGCCATAGTGGTTGAGGGCAAGGACGATAGAAGTGCGCTTGTAAAGGCCGTAGACGCGGAGATAATCGAGACACACGGCTTTGGACTAAGCGTGCAGACGCTCGAAAGAATAAAGACCGCCAAGGAACGCACAGGGGTTATAATCTTTACAGATCCGGACAGGGCCGGTGAAAATATCAGGAGGAAAATTGAGAAAACGGTTCCGGGATGTTCCCATGCATATCTTCCACTTAAAGAAGCCATGCGCGGCGACAACATAGGCATAGAAAATGCTACCTCAGAGAGCATAGTCAGGGCCCTTGAAAAAGTTCGCACAAAGAGAATCCTTCCGAGAACTCTTTTCTCAATGGATGATTTGTCGGATTCAGGCCTTGTTGGCGAAAGCGATTCCTCTGAAATGCGAAGCAAACTGGGCAGGGAACTTGGAATAGGATATGGAAACGCCAAGAGATTGCTTTCAAGACTTAATCACTACGAAATAACAAGAGAAGAATTCGCTATCGCGCTTGAGAGTATTAGCGAACAATAAAGGAGAATTTCATGCTGCGAATCTCATCCATAAGCAGAACAAAAGAAATAATCGCAAAATATAAATTCAGATTTTCAAAGAGCCTTGGGCAGAACTTCCTTGTGGACGGAAACACCATAGACAAAATCATCCTTGCAGGCGATGTAGGCCCCGATGACAATGTGCTGGAAGTGGGACCAGGGATAGGGACCCTTACCCAAATGCTTTGCGAGGATGCGGGCAAGGTTCTTGCAATTGAAAAAGACTGGGCCCTAATACCCATACTTAAGAATGACACCCTAAAGGATTATGAAAATCTTACAATTCTCCATGGAGACATTCTTAAGGAGAATCTTCAAGAGTTAGTAAGAGATTCCTTTGGAGACAAACCTTTTAAGATGATTGCCAATCTGCCCTACTACATCACAACGCCTATAATAATGCGCTTTCTTGAAGAGGACCTGCCTGTAACCGACATAGTTGTAATGATGCAAAAGGAAGTTGCGGAAAGGGTTGAGGCGGTTCCCGGAACAAAGAGCTATGGGGTGCTTTCGGTTTCGGTTCAATACTATGCCGAGCCGGAAATAATGGGTATTGTGCCAAAGCATGTATTCATGCCGGCTCCAAATGTGGATTCAATAATCTTAAGGCTTAGGGTCAGAAAAGAACCTCCCGTAGTGCTTAAGGACAAAAGCCTATTCTTCGAAACGGTTAAGGCAGCATTCGCAATGAGACGCAAGACCCTTTACAACACACTAAAGAAAGCCCTTCCCTACGGAGACGATGTCGTATCAAGAGCGCTTGAAGGCGCAGGGATAGATCCGAAGCGAAGGGGAGAAACCCTTACAATAGATGAATTTGCTCTGCTGTCGAATGAAATATACAAACTGATTAATTGATATTGATAAAACCGAAAGGGCATGTTCTCTTTCGGTTTTTTTATTCAACTTTTTACATTACACTGTTTTCACGGCTCGAGACTTGCTTGCTCGCTACGTCTTGCGCCTGATTATCATAGCGCTTTGTCTTTTAGTAAAATCTAAAATCCGCAAACTCACTTCGTATCGGGCTAAAGCCAAAGCGGATTTCTTTACGATTTTACATTATCCAAAGCTGTGATACTCAAGGCTCGGACAATGCTTCGCAATCAAGTCCATTCGCCGTTCTAAGCACTAAGCAGCAATAAGACCATTCTTTTTCTTTGCATCTGCTTTTATATTTAAGTTTTGTTCCTCTTTCCACTTTCTACGTTCTACGTTCTACGTTCCACGTTCTACGTTTTACTGTTTTTCCTTTCCATTTTCTGCTTTCCACGTTCCACTTTCAGCTTTCTGCTTTCCAACCTGTTGTTTCAATCTTTTTCTGTTTTTCTGTTTTTATCTTTAAGCTTTTGTTCTTCCTTTCCACGTTCCACGTTCCACTTTCAACTTTCTGCATTTCCCCCTTGACACATTTCACCTTGTCATGATATTATCATATCAATGACATCCCCCACCCCGGGGGGTAGCCCAAAATACGAGGAGGAAGGTAAATAATGAAAAAAACTGATTTGCTTATAATTGGAGGAAGTGCAGGAGGATTATTGAGTGCTCTCGCAGCCAGAAGTACTTATGGAGATATCGACATCACAGTCGTAAGAATGACTGAAAAAGTAATGGTGCCCTGCGGTATTCCCTACATATTCGGGACCCTTTTCGATACGAACAAGAATGTAATACCGGATGCAATGCTGACAGGCAAGGGCGTAAAATTAATAATTGACGAGGTTTTATCAGTTGATAAAGAAGCACAAACTGCAACTCTAAAATCAGGAGAAGTCATAGAATATAAGAAGCTTATTTTAAGCACAGGTTCAAAACCGGTAGTACCTACATTCATAAAAGGCTATGAGATGGAAAACATATTTCCGATTCAAAAGAATCAAGAATATCTTATAGCGTTACATGACAAGGTTGAAAAGGCTCAAAAAGTCGCCGTTGTAGGCGGCGGATTCATCGGAGTTGAGATTGCCGAGCAGATAAAAGCAAGTGGAAAAGAAGTCGTATTGGTTGAGGTTGCTGAAAAATGTCTTTGGACGGCATTTGACGAAGAGTTTTCGGCAGAAGTAGAAGACATAATGACCGCTATGGGAATAACGCTTAAAACTGGAAGAAAAGTTATGGAATTTGTCGGAGACGGCAAGGTAGAGGCTTTGCTGCTTGACAATGGCGAAAAAATCCCAGCTGATCTAGTAATTCTCGGCATGGGCGCAAGACCCAATAATGATTTAGCGGAGAGCATGGGAATAGAACTCAATAAGAGAAAAGCTATTGTAGTAGACGAGTACATGAGGACATCAGATAAGAATGTCTTTGCCGTGGGTGACTGCGCTGAGAAAAAATGCTTCTTTACTAGAAACTCTGTTCCTATTCTTTTAGCATCTACAGCGGCTGCTGAGGCGACTATTGCAGGCAGTAACGCTTTCCATCTAAGACTTATCAAATCGAACAAGGGAACCATAAGCGCTTTTGCAACAAAAATTAATGGTAGATCCTTCGCTGCTGCTGGACTTACTGAGCGACAGGCTAAAGCTGAAGGCTTTGAAATAATGACAGGCGAATTTTCGACAATGGATAAACATCCTGGCTCCTTGCCCGGAAGCCAAAAAATCAATATCAAGCTAATATTTTCTAAATGCTCGGGTGTTATCATGGGTGGACAAATATCAGGTGGGGATAGTATTGGTGAAATGGTAAATGTATTGTCTCTGGCAATACAAAAGTCTGCAACATCGACCGAACTCAATGCTTTTCAAGTTGCAACACACCCACTTTTGACTGCGTCTCCCGTTGCATATCCAATTAATGCGGCAGCCAGGGACATGTGCTCCAAGAAGTGTGCGCATTTAAACGAAGACCTTGTAATATAAATTTTACTATGGGCTTGCGAATACAAAGAAATTGTATTTCCGATGTCCATTAAAAAAAGGAAAGCTGCATAAAAAAATACACTACTAAAAAACAGTATAAACAATGTACCTTATAAGAAACGGGCAAAAGTATCACAATGAAAGGATGGGCAGTCAAACAGAAGTATACTAAAAGGAGGATTATTTCATGAACAAATTCAGAGTATCTTTACAAAAGGGATTGAGCCACTTGAGAGAAGCGTTGGTGAATGAAGGATATGAAGTTTGTTATGAAGGTGAATGCAAAATTGAACCCGATGTTACAATTGTTTCGGGAATTGATTCCGCTTATGAAGGAATCGAGAATACCCAATGCATGGTTAATTCTTCCGGAGAAACTGGAATGCTTCTTATTGATGCAACCCATCTTACCCATCAAAGGGTATTGGATATGATAAAAAACAACAATTGCGCAAAATAATAAAGCAGGCCGCAAGGCCTGCTTTTAAATATAAGGGTCAAAAATATTTGACATGAGAACAGAGAAGAGTAAAATACAAATATGAGAGGAGTGAAAGAATGGAAAAATCAAACAACATATCAATGGTATCAATAAGGCGCTTGCCTAAGTATTATAGATATCTTGAGGAATTGATGGATAAGGACATTGACAAAATATCGTCAAAGGAACTAGGAACCATCATGGGATTCACGGCATCGCAGATACGGCAGGACCTCAATAACTTCGGAGGATTTGGGCAGCAGGGATATGGATACAATGTAAAAGATCTACACGATTCCATAGGTAAAATACTTGGGCTGGACAAGGACTACAATGTAATCATAATAGGAGCCGGTAATTTAGGACAGGCACTTGCCAACTACAACAATTTCGGCAAAGCCGGATTCAAATGCATTGCCATGTTTGACAAGAATCCCAAAATGATAGGATTGAAAATAAGGGATGCAGAGGTTATCGATTCCGATAGACTGTGTTCATTCCTTAGAGAAACCCATGTGGATATAGCAATTATTGCTACAAATGCAGAGGCGGCGCAGCAAGTAACGCAAAATGCTACGGGATGCGGAGTTAAGACAATCTGGAACTTTACGAATACCGACATACAAGTGCCGGATGATGTAATAGTTGAAAATGTGCATCTGATAGAAAGTTTGTTCACACTATCATTTCTTATGAACAACAAGTAAATAGAAAAGACAAACGGACCAAAGGGACAATTTCCCCTAGGGTCTGTTTTTTTTATGCTGTTTTGAAGAATGTTATTAAGGGTAATTAAATAAAAGTTGACACCCTTGGGACGAGGTGTTATTATATTAACAAATACACCCCATAGGGGTATGGGTATGGAGGGAGTAGATGATTTCAAACAAGGATAGGATCCATGATGTTCTAATGAATGACAAGTCGCTTGAAGAGATTTTCACGAAACACAAAATACGATGCTATGGCTGAGGCGGTGCTCTTTTTAAAAGCATCGGAGATGCTTGCAATAGGTACAATGTTGATGAAAAAATTCTTTTAAATGAACTTAATGAAAGAGGTGTAAAATGAGAAAAGAAAAAATTCTTATAATCGGCGGAGTTGCTGCGGGAACAAAGACAGCGGCCAAAATCATGAGAGAGAATCCGGAAGCCGAAGTAGTTATCGTTACTAAGGACGAACATATTTCATATGCCGGTTGTGGCTTGCCCTATTTTATAGGGGGCATAATCGAGGAAGAAAAAGAATTGGTAGTAAAAACCCCCGAAGAATTTACATTGGCAACCGGAGTGGATGTATTCATAAAGCATGAAGCTAAAGCAATAGATATGGAGAAAAAACAAGCCCTTGTTTTGAATTATGAAAATGGCGAGGAAAAGATATATTCCTTTGACAAGCTTGTATTTGCGACGGGAGCATCTCCATTTGTTCCTCCAATAAAGGGGATTGAGCTTGACAATGTATACTCACTTCGAAGAGTTACAGATGCAATCAAAATAAGAAAATTGGTAGATGACGGAGAAATCCGAGATGCCGTTGTAATAGGAGGCGGATTCATAGGGCTTGAGGTGGCTGAAAACCTCAAGGAAAGAGGAGTAAATGTCAGCATTATTGAGCTGGTACCGCATATCCTTCCCCCATTCGATGAAGAAATGGCGCTTTTGGCGCAGAGGCACATGATAGAAAAGGGCGTAGATATATTCGGTGATGAAAAAGCTCTTGCAATAGAAGGCAGTGAAAAGGTTACAGGTGTTAAGACTGATAAAAGGTCACTTAAAGCCGATCTTGTAATTGTTTCGGTAGGCGTTAGGCCGAATGTAGCGTTGGCTAAAAGCATAGGCGTAGAGATGGGAGAAAGCAGAGCTATCAAGATAAACGATAGAATGGAAACCAACATAAAAAACGTATATGCAGTTGGCGATTGCGCTGAGACAAAAAATTTAATTACCGGAAAAGCAGTATGGTATCCCATGGGTTCCACAGCCAATAAAATGGGGAGGATAGCCGGGATAAACATAGGTGGAGAAGTCGAAAACGACAATCTCAATGGTGTGCTTGGAACGACAGTAGTTAAGCTTTTCGGAGTAAACGCCGCAAAGACCGGACTGTCTGAAAGAGATGCCTTAAATTTGGGATATGAAGTTGCAAGCGTAATCGTGCCGGCAAACGACAGAGCCCATTATTTCCCGGGATACAGAAGCATAGTGACAAAACTTATTGCTGAAAAAGAATCGGGAAGGCTTTTGGGAGCGCAGATAATCGGAGAGGGAGTTGTAGACAAACCTATCGACATCATGGCGACAGCCATAACCTTTGGAGCAAAGGTTGAAGATCTTGAAAAGCTTGATCTGGCATATGCCCCTCCATTCTCAAGTGCAATGGCGTCAACCATTGTAGCTGCAAATGTTTTAAGAAATGTATATAAAGGCAAACTCCAAACAATAAATCCAAAGATATTAAAAGACAGGTTGGATGAAGTCCTAGTACTGGATGTGCGTGACGAGGCGTCCCATTTCATAAGGTCTATACCTGGCTCGGTAAACATCTATTCGGCAGAGATAAAAATGAAGGCAAACGAGCTCGACAAGACAAAAGAAACCGTTATAGTATGCAAGCTTGGAAAAGAAGCATACCTAACATTGCTTAAACTCAAGGCCATGGGCTTTGAAGATGTAAAAATACTCGAAGGCGGAATGGAAGCATACCCATACGAAACAGAATAACAAGGAGGAAATAAAATGAGCGAAATCAAATTGAACCTAAAAGGAATGCAATGCCCAGGACCAATCATGGAAGTTTTTAAGGCATCAAAGAAAGCGGAATCCGGTGACCTTATAATTGCAACCGTAAGCGATAGAGGATTTGAAAAAGATATCCAGGCTTGGGCAAAGAAAACCGGAAACGAGATACTTGACATGGATGTTTCCGAAACTGAAATTACAGCTAAAATAAAGATGAAATAGGAGGCTTAAATGACAGATAAAAAAACTCTTGTCGTATTCAGTGGAGACATGGACAAAGTTATGGCGAGCCTAATAATAGCAAACGGAGCGGCTGCCATGGGAAGCGAAGTCACAATGTTCTTCACCTTTTGGGGGCTAAACACCTTAAGAAAAGCAAAAAAGATAAAAGTTAAAAAAGATTTTATGGAAAAAATGTTTGGATTCATGATGCCGAGAGGCCCTGAGAAGATGGGCATATCGAAAATGAATTTCGGAGGCATGGGGGCAAAGATGATGAAAGACATGATGAAGAAAAAGAATGTAAACTCCCTGCCAGAACTCATCGAAAGCGCACAGATGATGGGCGTCAAGATGATTGCATGCACAATGTCCATGGATGTTATGGGCATAAGGGAAGAGGAACTGATTGACGGAATCGAACTTGCCGGAGTAGCCACATACCTCGGAGAAGCCGAAGAGGGAAATGTAAATCTATTTATTTAATAAAAGCAAATCGACCGCCTTTGGTGGTCGATTGTTTTTATTAGCAGGCAGCAGGCAGTAAGCAGTAAGAGAATAAAGACAAAAGAAGTAAAAGCAAAGAAAAACAACTGCATAAGATTGATAATATCAAGTTTTACGCAGTTGATCTTTTGTCCTTTGTTTTTACTGCCCACTGCCAACTGCCGGCTGCTCACTGCATTTATGGTTTTAACTGTGATATAATTACGTATAAATGTTTTAGAAGGAGGATACATATGGAAAAATTGCCACAACAGCTGGACCCTTTTAGAGAAAGCGTAATAATACGGCTTAAAACAGTCAAAGGGCATATTTTAGGCATCGAAAAGATGGTTGCCGATAGAAAGCCTTGCGAAGATATACTTGTACAGATTGCGGCCGTTAGGGCTTCAATAAACAAGGTTGGACTCATGATAGTGGAGGATAATGCGCTTAATTGCCTTGCAGGAGTTGAAGATGGCGAAACTGTTGACAGCAAGCGTTTTGAAGATGCAGTAAAAATCATAATTGACTATTTGAAGTAGTCATACAAATAAAACAAAAGGAGTGGGATTATGGGATCAAGAGCTGAAGCGTTTGAATTATTGAAAAAACATGTAGAGAGTAAAAGCCTGCTTAAGCATTCATTTGCAGTTGAGGCTGGAATGAGAGGATATGCGGCGCACTTTGGAGAGGACGAGGAAACATGGGCAAGCTGTGGGCTTCTCCATGACATCGATTTCGAAAAGTATCCCGATGAGCATCCTTTCAGAGGACCTGAAATGCTTAAAGAAAATGGATACCCCGAGGACTTTTGTCTTGCAGTTAAAGGTCATGCGGATTATACCGATACGCCTAGAACCACAAACATGGCAAAGGCTCTCTATGCAGTTGACCAAATGTCAAGCTTCATAGTTGCAGTTGCGCTTATGAGACCCACGGTTTTCGAAGGTCTAACGCCTAAATCTGTAAAGAAAAAACTCAAGACAAATTCTTTTGCCGCCAAGGTTGACAGAGAAGGACTAAGCAAGGGCGCGGAGGAACTAGGGATGGACATGACTGAGCACATACAAATCCTTATCGATGCACTTGTGAAACACGAAGCATTTTTAAAAGAACAAGGATATAGCCTAATGGAATTTTAGTAAATTTGGGCAAGAATCCTCTCTATTTTAATAGAGAGATGAATTGTCTGTGATTTTGCACTTGCTGACTATGTGCCTGTGTATTAATCTTGTAAATTGGATATTTACAAGCCTATATGATACACTATATGTATGAAGAATTCTAATTTAACTCATGCAAGAACATGTGTGTACAATGTGAATTACCACATCGTATGGTCAGTCAAGTACAGGCGTAAAATATTGAAGGAAGGAGTAGACGAATTTCTAAAACGAACCTTTTACGACATTGCCAATAGTAAAGGTTTTACCATTAAAGCAATGGAGGTAATGCCTGATCATGTGCATATTTTTGTAACAGCCCACCCAAAATACTCGCCATCGTACATTGTTAAAATGTTGAAAGGTATCAGTGGCAGAAAACTTTTTCTAGAGTTTCCATCAATCACAAACAAACTTTGGAAAGGAAAGCTATGGAACTCATCGTTTTACATCGAAACAATTGGTTCAACTTCGGAAAAAAATATCCAGAAGTATATTGAAACACAGAAAGAGAGGTGCTAGATTGTGCTTTTAACTAAAAAAATCATTTTCAAACCCAACAAAGCAGAATCTATTATATTAAGACACCTCTCTTTTGCATCTGCAAAGCTTTGGAATATTGCCAATTATGAAAAACATAACTATAAGGCGTTAGGCTTTGAAAAGTATCCCAATTGGTATGAGCAAAAGAAACGACTCAAAACTGAGTTTTGGTATAAGAATCTACCCTCACAAACAGCTCAAGAAGTTTTGAACATGCTTGAAAAAAGCTGGAAATCATTTTTCAAGTTAAGAGAAACTGGTGGCATTGAGAATCCAAACCCACCAAAATACAAAAAATTTTACAATTTCAAGTATCTGAATAATGGTTTCAAGATTGATGGGGATACTGTTCGTTTTTCTTTATCGAAAGCAATGAAAAACCATCTCAAAGACAAATATGACATCGAGGACAACTATTTAATCGTGAAAATTAGAAACTTTTCCGAGCTCGACTTAAATGTCAAAGAGATAGAATTCAAGCCACTTAAAAATGGTAACTATCAAATCAATGTTGTTCATGAGATTGAAGATACAATTCAAAAACCAGACAATGGGCATTATCTTTCAATTGATATCGGCATCAGCAACATGTTGACTTGCTATGACAACAAAAATGGTAAAAGTTTTATTGTCAGTGGAAAGCAGTGGCTCAGCATCAATCGCTATTTTGACAAGAAGATTGCACATTATCAGTCGATTTCAGATGCACAGCAAAGTGCAAAAGGCATTAAGTATCCAAAGAAAAGCAAAAGAGTTCTGTCTCTTTATGAAAAAAGAGCCGGGCAACTTAGTCACCTATTACACTCGGCAACAAAGACTGTTGTAGATTATTGTGATGCAAATGATATTTCAAAAATCATCATTGGTGACATTACAAATATTCGAGAGGATGCTAATTTTGGCAAAGTTACAAACCAAAAGCTTCACAAATTTCCATTTGCTAAAATCTATTCACTTTTGGGATATAAACTCATTCTCAAAGGTATTGAATTGATTAAACAAAATGAAGCCTACTCTAGCCAATGCTCGCCACTATCGAATGAAGTATCCAAAGAATATGCTAAAAAATCAAATCGAAAGCATAGAGGTCTATACAAAGACGGAAATCTAATTTTCAATGCGGATAGTGTTGGTGCCTACAACATCATGCGACTGTACTATCAAAAGAATGATGCATGGCAAGAAACAAAAGTGACTGGACTCAGTCATCCAATAACTTATAAATTCAATCAAGACTCAAAGTATCTGTGTAACGCTAGAAAGCGTAGCAGTAGTAGCAATGGACAGGCTGTAATGGTAGCGTAACGAAAGTTATGTGACATTAGAAGCTCGGTATTTCAATGCCGAGTAGTTCACGAGAAGATTTCTAAGTACTGGCAAAGGATGAGAAATTAAATGACAAGAACAAAAAAACTTGTTTTTATAGCACTGCTTGTGGCGCAGGCCTTGGTTTTGCATGTAATAGAGGGAATGCTTCCAATAAATTTCGGAATCCCCGGTGCCAAGCTGGGGCTTGCGAACATAATAACCCTGACAGCCCTGTATTTTTTCTCATTTAGGGAAGTGCTTTCAATAGTAGTCTTAAAGACAATAATGACTATGCTGGTTGGGGGATCAGTTTCAGGGTTTTTATACAGCCTTTCCGGAGGGCTTCTTAGCCTTTTGGCAATGTATATGGTCTATAGATTCGCTAGGCTCCGCGTAAGCATAATAGGCATAAGCGTTGTTGGGGCAGTCTTTCACAATCTTGGGCAGCTTCTGATGGCAGCGCTTATAATACAAAATATTAAAATTGTATTCTATCTTCCGCTTCTTGTAGTATCTGCTGTGGGCACGGGAATATTCGTAGGCTTGGCGTCAAAATACATGATTTTAGGAATGGAAAAAACCGGCGTTCAAAAACACCGGTAAAGTTTTAATATAAAGTATAAGAATTGTATACTGTTCATTAATTTCAAGATATTTGTTGA
>CAZTZB010000013.1:0-20274 GCA_964617505.1 uncultured Peptostreptococcaceae bacterium
GGGAATGCAAATTCGAGAGATGTGTATCTAACCTCACTCTTGATGAAGTCTTGGAAGGATGCAGTCGGCTCTTTGGAATCAAGAACAAACGGATTCTTGCCTTCTTCTTCAAGAAGCGGATTGAATCTCCACATATGCCAATATCCAGCCTCGACAGCTTTTTTCTCTTGCTCTTGTGATTTACCCATTCCGGCTTTGATACCGTGGTTGATACAAGGAGCATAAGCTATGATTAGGGACGGTCCCTTGTAGCTTTCAGCTTCAACAAGTGCCTTCATGAATTGGTTCTTATTGGCTCCCATTGATACTTGAGCAACATATACATAACCGTAGTTTGTAGCCATTAGGCCAAGGTCTTTCTTCTTAACTTTCTTACCGGAAGCCGCAAACTTAGCAACTGCAGCGGTAGGAGTGGATTTTGAAGATTGTCCGCCTGTGTTTGAGTATACCTCTGTATCGAATACGAATACGTTTATATCTTCGCCTGAAGCGAGGACATGGTCGAGTCCGCCATAACCGATGTCATAAGCCCATCCGTCACCACCGAAGATCCAAACAGATTTCTTAATGAGGAAATCTTTCTTTTCTTCGATTTCAGCAAGCATTTCGTTTGCTTCGGCATTTCCAAGGTCTTTTCCAAAGAGATTCATTACTGCTGCGGAAGCAGCCTTAGTTTTGTCTCCGTCTTCCTTGGCTTCGAGCCATGCTGCAAATGCAGCTTTTGCTTCTTCTGTAACGCCTTTTTCCATTGCCTCAGTCATAAGACCGGCCAATCTGTCTCTCATTTGGTTTGTAGCAAGAGCCATTCCGTAACCATACTCGGCGTTGTCCTCAAAGAGGGAGTTAGCCCAAGCCGGACCTTTTCCTGCTGCATTTGTAGTGTACGGAGTTGCAGGAGCTGATGCACCCCAGATGGATGAACATCCGGTTGCATTTGCTATGAGCATTCTGTCACCATAAAGTTGAGTTATTACCTTAGCGTAAGGAGTTTCTCCGCAACCCGCGCAAGCGCCCGAGAATTCGAAGAGCGGTTGTACAAACTGGCTGCCTTTAACAGATGTGATTTCCATCTTGTCATCCTTAACAGGAAGGCTAACTGCATAATCCCAATTGGGAACTTGCATGTCTGTTTGTGTTCCGATAGGCTTCATTTCAAGGGCATTTACAGGGCAGATATCGGCGCAGTTGCCGCAGCCTGTGCAGTCCAAAGTAGAAACCTGAATTTTATATGCAAGGTTTTCGAGTCCCTTGCCCATTGCTTTCTTAGTTTCAAAGCCTTCAGGAGCTGCAGATACTTCTTCTTCTGTAAGAAGGAAAGGTCTGATAGCTGCATGAGGACAAACAAAGGAGCATTGGTTACATTGAATACATTTGTCTGTGAGCCACTCCGGAACGTTTACTGCTATTCCGCGTTTTTCATATGCTGCTGTTCCAGCAGGGAATGATCCATCTTCTCTTCCCGAGAATGCACTTACTGGAAGATCGTCTCCCTTTTGGGCTGCTATGGGTTCCACAACATTTTTGATGAATTCCGGTGCGTTTGATTCTTCTGCTACAGCTGCTTCAACCTTAAGGTCTTTCCAAGCTGCAGGTACAGCAACCTTGACAAGCTCGTTAGCTCCAGCATCAACAGCTTTGTAGTTCATTGAAACAATCTTTTCACCTTTTTTACCATAAGACTTCTTGATTGCATCTTTAAGGTATTTGGTGGCATCTTCAACTGAAATAACTTTAGCAAGAGTAAAGAATGCTGATTGCATGATCATGTTAATTCTATTTCCAAGTCCGATTTCTTCACCTATTTTAGTAGCATTGATTGTGTAGAAGTTAATCTCTTTTTCAGCAATATATTTCTTGATTGCTGTAGGAAGATGTACTTCAAGCTCTTCGGGTGTCCAAATTGTATTTAGTACAAATATTCCGCCCTTCTTGAGTCCTTTTACCAAGTCGTACTTGTCAACGTATGATTGGTTGTGGCAAGCCACATAGTCAGCTACATTGATAAGGTATGTTGAACGAATTGGCTTTTTGCCGAAACGAAGGTGGGAAACTGTGATTCCGCCAGACTTCTTGGAGTCGTATGAGAAGTATCCTTGAGCGTACATGTCGGTGTGGTCGCCGATGATCTTGATGGCGTTTTTGTTTGCTCCAACTGTACCGTCCGAGCCTAGGCCCCAGAACTTGCAACGGATAGTATCTACAGACTCTGTATCGATTTCATCTTCGATTTTCAAGGATGTGAATGTTACATCATCATTGATACCGATTGTGAATTGGTTTTTCTTTTCTCCAAGCATGTTGTCGAAAACAGCCTTGATTTGCGAAGGAAGTGTGTCTTTTGAACCTAGTCCATATCTTCCGCCAAGGATCATAGGTGCATTTTCCTTTTCGTAGTACATGTTTCTTACATCCAGGTAGAGAGGATCTCCCATTGCTCCGGGCTCTTTTGTTCTATCTAGAACAGTAATTGATTTTACTGTTGCAGGCATTACTTCCATGAAATACTTTTCTGCGAAAGGTCTGTAAAGATGGACTTTGATCAGACCAACTTTTTCGCCTTTTGCCATCAAATAATCGACAGTTTCTTCAGCCGATTCGGTTACCGAACCCATAGCGATGATTACACGCTCTGCGTCAGCTGCACCGTAGTAGTTGAAAGGCTTGTACTGCCTTCCTGTAACTTCGCTGATTTGCTTCATGTAATCAGCAACGATTGCCGGAACTGCATCGTAGAAACGGTTTGCAGATTCTTTGGCTTGGAAGTAGATGTCAGGATTTTGCGCTGTACCCTTTGTTACTGGATGCTCAGGATTGAGAGCATTCTTTCTGAATCTTTTTACTGCGTCCATGTCAACCATTTCTTTGTATACTTCATAGTCGATAAGTTCAACCTTCTGAATTTCATGAGAAGATCTGAATCCGTCGAAGAAATGTACGAATGGTAGGCTTGCTTTAATTGCACTAAGATGTGCAACGCCGGCAAGGTCAATAATTTCTTGAATACTTCCTGATGCGATCATAGCGAATCCTGTCTGTCTTGCAGCCATTACGTCTGAATGGTCTCCAAAGATTGAAAGGGCATGACCTGCAATGGCTCTTGCACTAACATGGAAAACGCCCGGAAGAAGTTCGCCGGAAATTTTGTACATGTTCGGAATCATAAGCAAAAGACCTTGTGATGCTGTGAATGTGCTTGTAAGTGCGCCAGCAGTCAATGAACCGTGAACGGCACCTGATGCTCCGCCTTCTGATTGAAGCTCTGAAACCTTTACTTCTTGTCCGAAAATATTCTTGCGACCATTGGCAGCCCACTCATCTATGTACTCTGCCATTGGTGAAGATGGTGTGATCGGGAAGATCGCAGCGACATCAGTGAACGCATATGCTACGTGCGCAGCTGCCGTGTTTCCATCCATTGTCTTGAAAACTTTTTTACTCATTGAAATACACCCCCATGTGTTTTTAAATGTTTGAAATATGCATGCTAACCTTAGTATAGTATACAATATACCTATAGTCAACGTTACGTTTTTAACAATCATTTATTTCTACATTTTTGGGTCAAATCGGCTTAAAATCACGAAAAATCTCTTTATGCCTGTTTTTTGCTTTTGCCTCCGCTTTTCTCACTCCAAAGGCTTTCTGCAACCGGGCCCCATTCAGAGGCGGGCTTATCGCATTTCACGCAAAGCTCTTCAGCCGTCTCGTGGTCTGCCGGTTGGGTTGAACGAGCACCAGATTTATTCACCATGTCTACAAGCTTCTCTGGATTGTCAAACATGGGACACGGCCTGAGGTGGTTGTCATTGAATGGGTGCTGCATTCGGTATTGCATAAAAATCGGCGATTTAAGTGCATCAAGCAAAGATACTTCCTTTATATTTACATTGGAATAGTGAATAAATGCGCAGGGCTCAACATCGCCGTTTGCGTTTATATGAAGATATTTCCTTCCGCCGGCTATGCATCCGTTAACGTATTCGCCGTCGTTCCAGAAGTCGAGAACGAATATTGGCTTCCCTGCCCTTATTTCTCTTACTCTTCTATACATATGCTCTCTCTGGGAGCTTGTTGCTATGAGGCTTGTATCGGCATCCTTTCCAAGTGGCATGTATGTAAAATACCAACCGAACAGGCAACCCTGCTCAGTCACAAAGTCTATATATTCGTCAGAACCAACAACATCTGTATTCTTGCTATGATAACAGGTGGAAAATCCGAACAGTATTCCATGCCTCTTAAGAATGTCCATAGCTTTTACTACTTTTTTAAATACTCCTTTTCCTCTCCTCATATCATTTTCTTTCTCAAATCCTTCGACGCTGATTGCGAAAGCTATATTTCCAAGCTTCTGCACTTTTTTTGCAAAAGAATCATCTATAAGTGTTCCGTTTGTGAAGGCAAGGAACATGCAATCATCATGAAGCTCGGCAAGACGAAGAATGTCATCTTTCCTCATTGTAGGCTCTCCACCCGAATATATATACATGTATGTGCCGATTTCCTTGCCTTCCTTGATTATTCGGTCAAGTGTGTCAAAATCCAGTTCATCTTTCTTATTGTATTCAGCCGCCCAGCATCCTATGCACTTAAGATTGCATCTTGTAGTTAGATCCATAAGCACTGCCCAAGGTATATTGCAGTTGTTTTCCTCTTCTGCCCGTTTCGAATCCTGCCTTCCATAAAGATAGGCATTAAGTGTAAAATTTTTTATCAGCTTTCTCCTTACGTTTGGATGAAGCTCCGATAAAGCTTTTTCCATAAACTTTCTGGTATTTCCATTCTTGGTGTTCCAAGCTTTAGTTACCGATTGCATAACCTTCTTGTTATCGCCCTCAGCTGCAATTTTGGTCCCCAAATTAATCATCTTTCCCAGATTCCTTACAGGGTCCTTGTCTAGATACCTTATTCCCTCATCGACAAGCAGTCCTTCCGTTCTTCTTTTTAAGTTATTCATTCTTACACCCCTTTTTTATTGACACTCATGTCTATTTAAAATTAAAAAAATTAACTCCTTAGCCCATTTAGCAAAATATCAAGCGCATCCAATTTTGCTTCGATACCCTTTTCTCCGTGAAATGCCATATGAAGGAGCAAGGCTTCGGTAAAAATATAAATCAAATCAGCCGTCGCCTTCAAATCCAATTCACCAAGCTGTCCCTTTTCATATCCCTTTTCGAGTATTTCGAAGAACATATCCTTTATCCGTATTGTCCTCGATTGCAGCCTTTCACTTTTTCTATTTTTTTCCCTGTTCATTACAAGCCACAGCTCAACTATCACTATTATCAAATCGTTCTTTCTGTAGTCGTCTATTGTTTGACGGACTATCTTTGCTATTGCAGACAAGGCATCATCCTCTGTTGCCATTACGATGGCAAAATCCTTGCTCAGGCATGCAAATGCCATATCAATTGCAAAATCGTATATTTCATCCTTGTTGCTGAAGTATTGATAGAAATTTGTTCTACCCATACCACTTTTTTTTGCTATGTCGGATATGTTAGCGCTATAGTAGCCTTTTTCTGTAAAAACTTCTATGGCTTTTACGGCTATTTCCTTTTTCTTTTCCTCATAATCTACAATTTTCGGCATCTTTTCTCCTTATGGTTTAACAATCTACAAATAGATTATAACATAATTGACATTAGTGTCAATATAAATCCGTTAAAAAGGGGAGACCTTTCTTTCTCCCCCCCCTTTTCATCATGGAACATATTGCTCGGTTATGCTTTCCACATATCTCCCTTTTTTTACAATCCAAAACGGCGGGGCAAAACCACCTTGGTATGAATCGAGATAATCGATAAATTCATTGGGATCGCTCGTTGTATAGGACTGTTCGTTTCCATAGGTCCTATTCCAATCCAGAATTGTATAATCGGTATTTTCATCCACCTCGAATGTCTGCGGCCAGCTTTCGGGATTGTATATGTAGAACCCTCCCGGCATGTCGTCATCCTTTGACAAGCCCAGCTCGTTTATGCGGTCTTGATCATCGTAGGTTATCCACTCCACCCTGTCCATATGGAAGAAGCCTCTCTCTAGGTCAAAGTCGGACACAAAGCCAATGTATGTGCTTATAGGCATTTCATAAAAATCTGAAACAGAGGCAGGATTAACTATTTCGGTTTCTTCCAACGCGCTTGTTTGCCCCAAAGTTCCTATAATATACTCATACGCCACCTGTTCGGGATCAAGAAGTCCTGCTCGGTGTCCCCCGTCGCATTCACTCTGAAGCCCGGCGTAATAGTCCGCCGCGGAAGAGTCTGCCTGTGGATCGTCATAATAGATGTTTCCGTTTCCATCCATCCAGCGCTCAACGCACCAGATGCCAGTCTCGCCCTGCCTAGCCGGTTGTGAAAGCAACAGCTGACTGGTCTCCCCCGTGGACAAAAGGAATTTCACGACAACATGGTTTCCGGGATAGCTTTCATTCGCAATCAGATTGTTTCGCTCCATGAATTCCCTCAGTGCAACTTCGTATCCGGATATTGTGCTTCCCATTTCACCTGACCTTATGCTTCCTAGTAGAATGGGTTTATCATCTTCAAAAGAGAATACCAATATGGGTTTGCCCATGCTGCCGTCCTCTGTGATCCATCCGTCAATCTGATTCATGCCTCCGGCCATGACAACCTCGTCTAAGTTTTCAGGCTTTATCCTGTATTCAATTTTCCAAAGTTCAATGTTGTAGCCAGTCAATTGGTCGAAGGAATGCAGTTTTTCAAGATTGATTATCTCGCTCTCCTCTATATTGAAAGAGTTTTCATACATGTCCACTTCGCTGTCCAAATATTCCCTGGCATAATCATCGACTGTTTTGTCCTTGATATTTGGGTTTGTAATAAGACCAATAGATATAGCGGAAACTATAAGCATCGCAAGAATGATTACCCAGAAGGATGGCTTCCTATAGTTGAGTATGTTTTTAATCCGTCCCTTGGGGTTGCTCTCTCCAAAAGCAAGGGGACAAGCGACTGTTATTCCTCTTTTCTTGGAAAAAGAAAGAAGGGATGATGAATAGTCCTGCTTGATTTCGCTTCCCATTTGCCTTATAACGCTTTCGTCACAGCTTAGCTCCATGTCCTCGCTCATGAAGGAAAATGCCAACCAAACAAGAGGATTAAACCAGTGCAGGCAAAGCGTCAGAAAAGCCAAGGGTTTCATTATGTGGTCAAAGCGTTTTATATGTGTCTCTTCATGCCTTACTATGTATGATTTTTCATTTTCGGAAAGATTAATTGGAATATAGATATGAGGCTTTAAGGCTCCAAAAACAAATGGAGTTTTTATCCCAGCTATCTCGTAGACATTGCCTGCAAGCTGCTCTGCATTTCTCAGTTTAATGCGCAACTTGATAACCGAAAACATTGAGTAGCCAATCAAAAGCAATATGCCAACTATCCAAACCGTAGAGCCTATTGAAATCCATATCTGCATGGGGTCTAGGCTGCTTACGCTAGCCTTTGCCTGCAGCGACCCATTTGCCACTCCGCCGACAAATCCTGTCTCTGCACCGATCGGACTATTTATACTACTAATTATATTTTGAGGCACGTTTTGAGCCTTTTGTGGAATCAGACTGAAAAAACCTTTTAAGGATAGAGGACAAAGCAGTCTAAAGAGTACCGGAAACCAGAGAATATATGAAAACACCTTTGGGCATTTCTTGAGAAACAAACGCATTATCATAACAAGAAGAATTACATATGAAGCTGTAATGCTCATGCTAAGAATAGGCAAAAATAATTTATCCACTATAATTCCTCCTTATGCGAATCGATGAGCTTTTGGAGTTCATCTATTTCCCTGCCGCTCAGTTTCTTGCTGTTTGCAAATGCCGCCAAAAATCTCGGCAATGAACCCCCAAATCCTCCATCAAGTATTTCTTTGCTTTGCTCGGTGTAAAACTCCTCTTTTGTTAGAAGTGAAGATACCATGCCTTTTCTATTCTCAAACACCTTTTTTTTCTCGAGTCTTTTAAGCATTGTGTAGGTGGTGGACTTTTTCCAGCTTAACTTAACTTCGCAAATTTTAACCAAATCCGGAGAAGAAACAGGTTCGTTTGTCCAAATGATCTCAGCCAGCTTATTCTCCGCTTCCGTCAGTCTATATTCTTCCATTTGCACATCTCCTTTCCAGTCTATATTTTGTAAACTATATTTTCAGTTTACGCTTTGTAGACCAAATAGTCAAGACCTTTTATAGAAATTTAAAGGCTGCCCGCAAAAGCGAACAGCCCAAATATTTATATATAGAAATTATGCTTCAATCGATTTCATCTCTAGCAATTTATTTTTAATTTGGATGAAGTCATCCCAAAAGGGTCTTTTCTTTCCCTCATCTCGAAGAACCGCTGCGGGATGGAAAGTGGGCATTATGTAGATGCCGTTTTTTTCGACCCATAGTCCCCTATCGGCCGTAATCCTTATGTGCTCACCTATTATTTTTTTAGAAGGCACAGACCCAAGGCATACTATTATCTTGGGTTTTATGATTGCAACCTGATATCTAAGATAAGGCATGCATGCCTGCATCTCCTCCTCAGAAGGATTGCGGTTTTCAGGAGGATGGCATTTTACTATATTGCTTATGTATACATCCTCACGCATCATGCCTATTCCATTAATGGCTTTTTCAAGCAGAACTCCCGACTTGCCTACAAAGGTATGTCCGGACTGGTCCTCGTAGTAGCCCGGACCCTCGGCTATGAAAAAGATGTCGGCATTTTCATAACCGTCTCCAAAGACCAGACGATTTCTCGTATTGCCGAGAGGACATTTTCTGCAGTGCTCGCAATAGTTTTTCAGTTCATCCAGTGTATACATTCCCCGCTCCCGTAATATTTTATTTAATTCTTTTCAGATATTTCATGAAGCTATCTTTGATTTCAGGATGCCGGAGTGCATACTCAATAGTCGCCTCCAGGTATCCCTGCTTGTTTCCTGTATCATATCTTCTTCCCACAAAATCATAGGCAAGCATTCTGTGGCTCTGAAGGAGCATCTTCATTGCATCGGTAAGCTGGATTTCTCCGCCCTTGCCCTTTTGGGTTTTTTTTATCATTTCAAATATATCGCTATCAAGCACGTATCTTCCAAGTATCGCCATATCGGATGGCGCCTCTCCCGGGCTTGGCTTTTCAACCATGTCCGTAACGCGGTATGTTCTATCCGCCATTTTTTCGCCGGCAATTATTCCATACTTTGATGTCTCGCTATGAGGAACTGTCTGTACTCCCAAAACTGAATCGCCATAGGCTTCATATATATTAAGTAGTTGTCTTAGGCAAGGCTCTTCTTTGTTATATATTATGTCGTCTCCTAGAAGCACTGCGAAGGGCTCCTTTCCCACAAATGTTTTGGCGCACCCTATTGCATGACCCAGTCCTTTAGCTTCCTTTTGACGCACATAATGTATATCCGCCATTTCTGAAATACGAACCACCTCGCGCAGCATGTCGGTTTTTCCAGATTCAGCAAGCTTCATTTCCAATTCATATGACTTGTCGAAATGGTTCTCTATGGTTTCCTTGTTTCGGCTTGTTATTATGAGTATCTCCTCTATGCCTGACGCAACTACTTCCTCTACAATATACTGCAGTGCAGGTTTGTCTACTATGTTAAGCATTTCCTTGGGAATTGCCTTGGTGGCCGGAAGAAACCTTGTTCCCAAACCAGCTGCCGGTATTACCGCTTTTTTCACCTTCAAACTATTACCCCCTCAAAATTCTCACTATAGTATTTAAATTGAAAGCAGGCAATGCTAGCCTTGCCTCTTATTCCGTTTACATTCCAAGAATATATTTTTATTCTGCCATCCTTCTTTTTCGTATTTCTTTTTTCGTGCAATAGGCTAATCCAACAGTACCAGGACCTACGTGCAAGCCTATTATGGGTCCAATCGATCTAATTGGCGGAGCATAACCAATTATGCTTTCAACCATTTCCGCCAAAGCCTCTGCTTCCTTAAGTACATTTATATGATGAACGGTAACATTTCTAAGTCCGAAGCTATCAATTTCGCTTTTGAAGTTTTCCAAAATTCTTTTAATCGCTTTTTTCTGTGTTCTGACTTTGTCAAAAATATCCGCCTCTCCTCCATCGTTGACGGTAAGAATAGGGGTTATCTTAAGCATCTTTCCGATTAAAGCCTGGGCTCCGCCTATCCTGCCACCATTCCTCAGGTGTGTAAGATTATGAGGCGCGAAAAGAAAACGGCTGCAAGAAAGAATATTTTCCACCATCTCCTTTATTTCTTCCATAGACTTGCCTTCCCTTGCTGCTTCCGCCGCTTTTATTACTGAATATCCCATTTCCATACAATTCGTTTTTGAATTTATAATTTCAATTTCACAGTCTTTAAAGTTCTCCGAAACCATGTTGCCAGCCATTTTGGCGGTACTATATGTTCCACTCATTTCGTTTGAAATGAATATGCCAATTACTTTTTTGCCTTCATCAATATACTCTGAAAATATATCAATAAAATCTTTTATCGGCGGTTGTGACGATTTAGGTATACTACCCTTTTCTTCCATCAGCTTGTAAAAATCCTCGTTGTCTATTTCGGTCTCTCTTATATATTCTTCGCCAAAAGTAAAACTCAAAGGAATAACCCTAATGCCAAGCTCTTCGGCCACCGCTCCGGATATATAGCTCGTGCTGTCCGTGATTACTTGAATGCTCACTTAATGTCCCCCTTGCCCTTTTCTATATCCACTCTTGTCTTTTTAATTTGTTCGTCCGCATGGTAGAAGCGCTGGGTCGGGTAAGCCAGCTCTATGTCGCTATTGGCGCTAAGCATATCCAATATATCTTCCCATATCTTTTCGTTTATAGCCCTTCTGTTTCTGGGCTTGCAAAGATGTCTAACCGTAAGGACTACTCCATTGTCCACCACATCCGTATATACGATAGGGGTGAGGTGGGAGTAATATATCATAAACTTTTTGGATGCTTCTTTTACATGTTTTCTCGCTTCATCAGACAGATGCAAGGTATGCGCGTTTGCAATTTTCCCTAAAATTTCTTTAGCCTTTCTCCAATCGCTTTCAAATGTCAATGTCACCCTTATTTCATTCCAAATGTATTTGAATCCCTTGCTGTAGTTGGCTAGATGTTCGGTAAAAACCTTGTTGTTTGGAATATGGACTATCCTTCCTGTGCTTTGATTTGCTCCCTCACGGCTATTTATTTCCAAGAGGGTAAATTGGAAGAGCCTTATGTCTATAACATCCCCCGATATCGAAATTATTTCAATTCTATCTCCAACCTCAAGCGGCCTTTTCGTTATTATAAAAAACCATGCCGCTATATCGGAAATCGGGTCTTTTAGCGCAATCGCCAAGCCTGCTGAAAAAATCCCGATAAATGTAGTGAAGGATTCAAATCCTTGAAACCATATTCTAACTATCATTAGCATGGAAATAAAATAAAGTATAGATGTTATGCCTTTTCTAATCCTATATCGGGTTTGACTCCCCTCTATTCGCCCGGCAAAAACCTTTGTTAGTATTCGACCCAAAAGCCACGCCGTAAAAAATACCGCTATGCTCATCATAAGCTTAGTTTCGGCATCATAGCTTATTCCTGTAACCTCATTTATCCATTCCATGAAATCTTTCATATAAATCAGCCCTTCTTTAGTCATTTTTTGTAGACTCCATTGAATCTCAAGAGTTCATCTATTTTTTTCTCGATACGCAAAAGCACATCGTCTTCTTTGTTTTCGCCTGTCGAATTTTCAGAAAGACTGGCTATGCTGTGATTAAGATTTTTATTCATGGATTCGGTAGCCTCTTCCATCTTGTTTATCTTATCAAAAACTATCCGGTTAGTCCTCTCAATTGTGCCCTCCAACTTTCTTGTCGATTCGGAAAACTTTTTCAAAAATCTATCGTTCTCCGATTCGAGAAACATTGCGAGAAGTCTGTCAGGGTCAAGAACCTCGTTAAGACCGTATCCCCTCGTCTTGTAGGTCCCTCCCGCTGTGCAATAAGGCTTGTTGGTTCCGGGCAATATCTCTATCCTGAAAAAAGGCTTGATCTTAAGATTCTCGACATATATTTCAACATCTACCTTCGGAATGCAGCTGTTTGTCTTGCTCAGTATGTTAAGTCTTTCTTGATCTCCCACATCACATCCGATTATTTTTCCTCTTTGTCTGTTTTTTTCACCGGTGTCCTCTTCCACACCAATAAGGATTGTTCCCCCATGCTCGGAGTTCGCAAATGCCACTAGGTCTGCAGAGTCAAGCCCATTAATACTTTGCTTGAACTCTATTTCGTAGTTTTCTTCAGCATCAAGTAAGAGTTTTGTCCTTTTTGTTATAAAATCGAATACATTGTCATTTGCCATTTTTTCAAACCTTCCCCATATATGATTTTCTTTGTTTGACGACTCCTTTTCGATATGCCGACAAGAGCAGGCTCAGAAGCTCAATCTGTTTTTTTAATTCCTGCCCCACATCAGTGTCTTCGACACTTTTTCTGCGGGCTGTTTTCTCCAAAACTGTTGTAGTCGATATCATATCCTTTTCCTCGGTAATGGCTTTTTCAATCGATTCAAAAGGCTCATGACAAGCAAGCAAAAGTCCGTATGAGTTGTATATCAATGTATATCCGGCAATTCCCGTTGTAGCCTGATATGCTTTTGAAAACCCTCCGTCTATTACAAGAAGCTTTCCATCCGCCTTTATAGGGCTCTCTCCGTCTTTCCTCTTAACCGGAACATGGCCGCTAACAATATGTGATATTTTGGGGTCGAGTCCGAACTCAGTCAATATTTTTTCAGCAGACCTTGCGTCGTCCCTCAAGCGATAATAGCTGTTTTTAATTTCGATATGAGTTTTCTTGTCTTCGATGAAATACCTTTCAAAGGTTGTCATCTTGTCCTTTCCGAAGAGTGGCGAGTTTTCGCCGCACCACATATACCACATGGCATCTCTTGCATAGGCCCTCTCGCTAGAACCCTCCTTGTTGTAAAAGGCCTGCCTTGCCAATTCATCACACTTGTCAAGCAAGTTTTTACCCTTGTATCCGCTTCCTTCGATTGGAATGTTCTTAAAGCTGCCATCATCGTTCATCGGTATGCAAGCGTGGTATAAAAGGTTTGAATTGTATTCTAAATACATGCTTCCCTTGGTGTACATAAGGTTCATGTGATCCTGAAGCTTTTCACTGTTTATAAAGGAATGCACCAATTTTTCGACAACTTCTTTTTCCTCGTCAGTCAAAGCATATGGATTTTGAGGATCTATAGTCGGGAAATCCACATCCTTCATTATATACGATTCCCCATCAATACTTACCCTTCCGTCTTTCCAGTCTATCTTATCCAAGAGCAGACGACTGTCCATTTCATATTCAGGATTCTTCTGTATCACCATGCCCTCAAGTTTGAATTGAATTATCGCTATTGCCTTTTGCATCTTAGCAATCAAATCCAGGTCCTTTTGCCTATAATTGGCGTCATCCATGATTTTGGGCAAGAACTGAAGGCAGGGATCCTTTCCATATGTCTCAAGCGCAAATGTCGCGAGTGGAAAAAGATTTATTCCATATCCATCTTCAAGTGTGCCCATATTTGCATATCTGCACGATATGCGAACCACATTTGCTATGCACGGCTTGGACCCGCAAGCGGCTCCCATCCAAAGGATGTCGTGGTTTCCCCATTGTATATCGAGTGAATGGTGCTTCATTAGAGCGTCCATTATTATATGAGATCCCGGTCCCCGGTCATATATGTCTCCTACTATGTGGAGCCTGTCAACGGCCAGACGCTGCACCACGCAGGCTATGGCCTCTATGAATTCATCGGCTCTATCTATATCTATTATAGTTTTGACTATTTTTTTGTAATAACTAGCCTTGTCCTCACCCGCGTCGTCCTGATGGAGCAATTCCTCAATTACATATTTAAAATCCTGAGGCAGGGCCTTTCTGACCTTTGACCTTGTATACTTTGATGATACTGCTCTGCATATTACAATAAGGCGGTGTATGTTCTCCGAATACCAAGCATCAAGGTCTTCCTCTGTTTCCTTAATGATTTCCAGCTTTTCCGTAGGATAATATAGAAGTGTCAAGAAGCTTCTCATTTCCGCTTCGTCTAAAGATTCTCCAAATATTTCCGTCGATTTTCGACGCAAAACGCCAGACGCATTTTTAAGCACATGGGTAAAGGCTTCATATTCCCCATGCAAATCAGTAAGAAAATGCTCGGTCCCCTTGGGCAGATTCAGGATTGCCTTAAGATTTGTAATCTCGGTGCAGACCGTTGCTACATTCGGATATTGCTTTGACATCATTTTAAGAAATTCGATATTATTTTCGATTTTTTCCATTTCATATTTTTCCATGAATATCCCCCATTCTTCCTTTAATGCAGCAAGCTCTATCCCTCAATTATTGTTCCCGCTTGACCATATAAAGCATCTATTGCAGTATCAAGCGAGGTAATTATTGCCGTCTTCCCTCCGCCTTCCACATAAAGCCGACACGCCTCAATCTTGGGTCCCATGCTTCCGGCCTTGAAGTGGCCTTCCTCCTGCAACTTTTTAAGCTCGCTGACTCCTATCCTGTCAATTGGCTTTTGAAAAGGCCTACCGTAATTCACATAGACTTTAGGTACATCTGTAAGAATCATAAATACGTCTGCCTCAAGTTCTAAGGCTAAACGTTTTCCTCCAAAATCCTTATCTATTACGGCCTCTATTCCTTTAAAGCCTTCGCCTTCATCGACAACCGGTATGCCTCCTCCGCCATTTGCGATTACAACGCATCCTGCGTCAATAAGCTTTTTTACCGCACTTAATTCTACCAGTCCCTTGGGTCTCGGCGACGCAACAACCCTGCGCCAACCTCTCCCTGAGTCTTCTATCCAATGTTCTCCCTTTTCCTCCATTGCTTCCCTAGCGTGCTCCTCTCCGTAGAAGGGTCCAACGGGCTTGCTAGGTTTTTTGAAGGCTGGGTCGTTTTTATCCACCAACATCTGTGAAACTACTGTCACTACCGGTTTATCTATTCCTTTTTCCCTCAATATGTTCCCGAGCTGTTGCTGCATCATATATCCTATCAGCCCCTGGCTTTCCGCTCCACATATATATAGAGGCATAGCAGGAACAATGGCTGATGCGGAATCGTTCTGTATAAGCAGGTTTCCTACCTGCGGCCCATTACCGTGGGTCAAAATTATTCTATGCCCCATTTCAATCATTTGAGCTATCTGCACGCAAGTTTTTCTTACATTCTCAAGCTGCTGCCCAGCCGTTCCCTCTTGTTTTGGTTGAAGTATCGCATTGCCGCCTAAAGCCACAACTATGGTCTTTGTCTCCATATTAGCCCTCCGGATATTTTATCTGTAGCTATATTCAATTGAAAAAACTAAGCTGCTCTTTTTGTTTTTCTCTTTCCATCAGTTTATCGCTTAATACATAGTAGGTTCCGCTTCCCATGCCCTCTTGAATCAACACTTCCTGGTCTACCAATGATTTCAATTCTCTGAAGGCTTCGTCCCTATTTACATCGTTCAAGTTCTGATATTCCCTATTATTTATGCTTCCATTCTTAATAGCAAATGACACCGCAGCCATGCGGTCCTCATCAATTTTCAGGTTCATTTCTTCCAATCTCTTGATATCTTCAACCCCTAATATCTCCCTATTCCCAAAGCGGACTATGAAATCCTCTCCCTCGCTTTCAAACACCGGCGGTTCAAGTCGATACTTCTTTGCCTCCGCAAACATTGTGTGTATGCCTGTTCCCGTATTCCTTATTTCTCCCATTTCATCCAGTATGCGCACTATCGTAGTATTTCTTGAATGTTCATATGTCTCAATATTGAAATCCTGCAGTTTTTCTCCCAATATCAATCCGGGACTCTTTATTTCGATGATTTTGTCCGTAATAGCAATCCTCACATATTTACCCAATGAGTATGAATCGTAATCTCTATGGATAAGGCTATTCCACACAGCTTCCTCTATAGCTTCAATTGGATAAGCCGGCATCTCTACATGTTTTCCGCTTAGATATCCCACCTTCGCCTTCTTGCCTATTCTTTTCTTTATTGTTTCCATTGCCATATACTTCATTTCAGGCAATGTGCCGTAAATTTTATCGACTGTCGCGTTTTTTCCGATTCCAGTGGCTATTGTTACATGAATCTGAGGGAGATAAAGTTGAGGATTTTTCCCGAAAATCAATACTCCTGCCAATGTCGCCAATCTCGGTTGGCCAACACTACTTATTATCCCCAATTTTTCAAGCAAATCATCTCTTTCCAGAAAAACAGGTCCGTATTTTTCGCGGACGGTGTCCAAATACAAGCTAAGTTTTGTCTGATCCAAATCATCTTCGCAGCTTCTTAAAACAGGCGTCAAATCAACATTTTGAGGCATCTTGAAAATAATGTCCTTTAGATAGTCCAAATTTCCCATCCCCTTCCCTTTATAGGATTATAATGTTTCGTAAAAGCGTTTTTTAACATCTGAGAATTCAACTTCAAGCTTTGAACCATATATAAAATCATCGTAGGCTTCAACCGGTAATTGTATTCCTTCTTCATCCCTCTCGACTTCAATAGGAATGTCAAAGGTAAAGATGCTTCCTTTTCCTATCTCACTCTTAACGCCAATTGATCCTTCATGCATTTTTACAAAGCCTTTAACTAGCGATAGTCCTATTCCGCTACCCTCGTTGCTTCTTGTGAAAACGTCTTCGGTCTGACTAAACCTGTCAAATATTCTCTCCAGCTGGTCTTCCTCTATTCCTACTCCAGTATCTTCTACACTAACAAAGAGTCGGCCGCTTTCATCCCATACGGTGGTTTTAACCTGACCTCCCGACGGAGTAAACTTGATTGCGTTTGAAAGAAGGTTCAGCATTATTCTTTCTATTTTTTCAATATCGCATGCAAGCACCACAGGACCGCTGTCTATCTGACAGGAGGTTTTTATGTTCTCGGATCTTGCCAATTCGGTAACCGATGAAACCACATTGTAAATAATTTCGGTTACATTCCGATTTTTTTTAACCATATTGTAAAACCCGGCTTCAATCTTGTTTATATCTATGAGATTGTTTACAAGCTTTATAAGACGATTCTTGTTTTGCTTCATTATTTCCAGATGTCTCTTGTTCTTAACTGAAAACAGAGGCAATTCATTTAATATTTCAGCATTCTTCATTTCCATAAGCTGAAGGGTCCCCGATATGGCATGGAGAGGGGTCCTAAACTCATGTGAAATATTAGCAAAATATTCGGTCCTCATTCTTTCATATTCAGTTTGCCTTTCTACTCTTTTATGCAAGTCTTCGTTGCGTTTTCTTTCAGAGACATCCCTTACAACGCTCAAGAATGCTACGCCATCATAATAAGGAAATTTAATGGTTTTTATTTCGACAGGAATTTTTTTTCCTTCTTCATTAATAATTTCTTCATCTAAGAGAGGGGGTGCTTCTCCAATATCTGCAAGCTTGCTCAATCTTTTACGTAAAGTCATCTTGCTTTCTTCCTTAAAAAAATACATCAATGGTCTTCCTACAATTATTGACGGATCATCAAGCCCCAATAGCTTTGCCGCAGAAAGATTTGCAAGAAAATAAGATTCATTGTTATATACGAAAACAGCATCCGGAAAATTTTCAATCAAATGTCTATACCGCTCCTCGCTTTTCTTCTTCTCTTCTTGCAAGAGCAATCTTTCCGTTATGTCCCTTGCTATACTAACGAATGAATTTTTTCCCATAAAAGGAAACTTGATTGTCTTTGTTTCGACAAAAACCTCGCTTTTATCCCTTCGCAAGAGCTTTTGCTCAATCATCGGCACATCTACTCCAGGGTTTTCCAATTCATGCAGCCTTTTTTCCATTTTTTCGAAATGGGCCGGATCCACATATGTATAGATACTTTTATTTATTACATCATCTGTAGATTCCTCACCAAGCAATTTGGCCGCCGCAGCGTTTGAATAAAGATATTTATCAAAATCATATATTAAGACGGCGTCCGGCATGGTTTCAAGAAGCCTTCTGAGTTGACGGTCATTTTCTACAACAAGCTTTTCGTTGGCTTTCTTTTCAGTGACATCTCTTACTATACTTATGTATCTGTCTTCTCCTCCCATTTCGTATGGAATGGTTGATATTTCAAGCATCCGTTCAATACCATTCCCAAGCTGAATTATTCGTTCAACCAATGGAATCTTTGCGCCCGAATGAAGCTCATCACGCCTTCTTACGGCATCTATAAAAGACTCCGGTTTCAGAAACTCCAAAAAATTCTTGCCCTTTAGTTGCTCCGGCGACTGAAAACCTAAAATCGAGGCAGCACTTTTGTTTGCAAACTCGATAATCGACTTTTCTTTAGGAAAATGCTGAATTATTACTCCGTCAGGCATTCCCTCTATTAGATTTTGGTGGTTTCTTTCTGCCTCACGCATCGTATTTTGCGCTTCTATCCGCTCTGTCAGGTCCCTTGCCCATGACATCAAGACCCTTCTGCCTCCAATCATGAATACGTGGCTGTTTACTTCAACCGGCGCCACCCTTCCATCCTTCGACAAGAATGTCGTTTCGAATGTTTTAGACCCCTCGCCGACAATATTTTTAAAAACCATGTCAATATTGTCTCTAGCTGTCGGAATAACAAATACATTGGGTGGCATGTCTATCATTTCTTCTCTGCTATAACCGAAAAAATTAACCGTTGCATCATTCGCTTCAAAAACCCTTCCAACTTTACCGTCAACATCTATAAGGCGAAGAATCATCATGTCGTCTATATTGTTAAACAATATTTCATATTTTTTTTCTTTTTCCTGAATTTTTTTGCCAGTCTCGATATAATTGAAATACAAAAAAATTATTATAAAAAGAATCCCTATGGAGGCAACTGAATTATATGCGAAATAATACTTGTTTGAATAAGTGTAGTTGAGAATAAAGGACCCAATATAAACAAGTATGGCGCCACCGAGTGCAAAAGTAAGTATTCTTACTTTTAGCATATGATTTAGTTGTTTTCCTTTGTTATCACCTTTTTTTTTCAAAAGCATACCCTTATCCTTTCCTAGATATATAAGAATACTTTTCATATATTTCTTAATAGCATACTTTTTTATATTTCTATTTCCTTCTTGCCTTTTCCTTCAAGTTGGCAAAAGTTCTCCCATAAGTAGATAAATTTTTAAAGTAATTGTATAATTGAATCATCACAATCATGGGAGAGATAAAATGAAAAAATTGCTGTTGATTGCAACGGGAGGCACAATAGCCTGCTCAGAAGGAAATAATGGTTTGACTCCATCAATGTCTGCCTCTGACATACTGTCCTACGCCGCCGATTCAATAGAGGATTGCTGCATAGATACTTTTCAACTTTTTAACATAGACAGTACCAACATGCAACCTGAGTACTGGCTGGATATAAAGAATATGATAGAGGAAAATTATTTGTTATATGACGGTTTTATAATAACCCACGGGACTGACACAATGGCCTATACGTCCGCAGCCCTATTCTACCTGATTCAGAACTCAGAAAAACCGATTGTCATAACGGGCGCGCAAAAGCCCATTTCATATAAAAAAACTGATGCTCTCAAAAATCTAACTGATGCGATTTATTTTGCCAGAGAAGGTATAGGAGGAGTCTACCTTGTTTTTGACGGAAAAGTGATTAGCGGATCTAGGGCCGAGAAGCTTCGCACCGAAAGTTACAACGCATTCGAAAGCATAAACTACCCCTTTGTAGCCAAGATAGTCAACAATAAGGTTGTTTACAATGAAAAAGCCCATTTAAACCGTACTAGTCTTGCCACAAGCTTTGGAAACTCACTAAATACAAATGTTTTCCTCATGAAGCTTGTTCCTGGCGCAAATCCTCTTCTCTTAAAAAAAATAGCCGAAGATTATGACGGATTTATAATTGAAAGCTACGGAAGCGGAGGAATCCCCTTCGAGGGACAAAGAAATTTTTTAGAAGCGATTGAAGGCTTGACAGCCGTGGGCAAATCAGTGGTCATAACCACCCAAGTAACCCTTGAGGGAAGCAATCTAACAATATATGAGGTGGGTAAAAAAGCCTTGAAAAGCTCTGTGATTCCTGCGTACGACATGGCAATAGAGGCAGTGGTTACAAAGCTCATGTGGGCTTTGGGACAAAGCAAAGACCCGGAAAAGGTGAAAACACTTTTTCTTACTCCTATACAAAATGACATAGTAGTTCTTGACTCAGAATGATGATAAATTCCAATTTCTTCCTT
>CAZTZB010000013.1:20374-28333 GCA_964617505.1 uncultured Peptostreptococcaceae bacterium
AAAATGACATAGTAGTTCTTGACTCAGAATGATGATAAATTCCAATTTCTTCCTTGCCTTGGAACGGCAAAAAGTGGAAAGTGAAAAGAAAAGGCTAAAATCAAGAACATTAAGCAATTGCGAATTGAAATAAAAAATTCTCATGATTCTAATGATTTATAGAATGATGAGAATTTCTTTTTTCTTTATTATTCAATATGATTAAAAACAAAATTCCTAATAAACTTTCAAAACCTCTTTGATGCTTTTTAGTGCATAGTCGACTTCTTCCATTGTAGTAGAATATCCCAAACTAAATCTTACCGTTCCTTGGGGAAACGTGCCCAAGGTCTTATGCGCTGCAGGCGCGCAATGGAGTCCGCATCTTGTACTTATTCCATATTTCTTGCTAAGTTCATGGGCTATGAGCGCATTGTCTAGACCTTCAAAATCAATTGATACAACTGCGCTGCGCCATAAAAGGTCCTTTCTTCCTGCAAGCCTTGCCTCCGGTATTTCATTTAAGCCTTTTATAAAATGGCCTGCCATTTCAAGCTCATGCATGGCAATTTTTTCTACTCCTATTTTTTCAATATAGCAAAGCGCCGCATGGAGTCCGAAGATTCCAACAACATTTGGAGTTCCTGCCTCAAATTTATCCGGCATATATGATGGCTGTTCCTCCACCTCCGAAAGGCTGCCGGTTCCTCCCTCAATAAAGGTTGAAACCTTTTCCACAAGACTATCCCTTATTGCAAATCCTCCTGTACCCTGTGGTCCCAAAAGACTCTTGTGCCCAGTAAAAGCAATGACATCCGCGCCTATCTTCTCCATGTCAATATTCACAAATCCAGCTGTTTGGGCAGCATCTACAATAAATGGAATTCCCTTTTCTTTACAAATAGCCCCTACAGATTCAAGATCAAGAATGGTTCCGCTTACATTTGAACCATGCGCCATTATTACAGCTTTCGTGTTTTCTTTTATTTGCTTTTTGAAATCCTCAATGTCAAGGTTCCCTTCATTATCGCACGATGCGCGGCTAAAATCGACTCCTCTTTCCTTAAGTGCCACTAGCGGCCTCATCACTGCATTATGCTCTACGGAAGAAACCACGGCATGGTCTCCCTTTTGAAGCAGTCCCTTTATTACTATGTTCAAGCTTTCTGTTATGTTTTTGGTAAAGACAACATTCTCAGGCTTGTCAAAATTAAATAGCCCAGCAATTTTTTCCCTCGTCTCGAAAACTATATTTTCGGCCGAGAAAGCACTGTCATAAGCACCCCTGTTAACGCTGCTTCCCACTTCAGTTATGTAACGGCTCATTGCCTCTGCAACACCAGGAGCCTTTGGAAAAGATGTTGCTCCATTGTCCATGTAAACACTTCTATTCATAGAATTCTCCTCTCACAGACATTAACTACTTCTTCATTATAATGCATTCATACTTCGATTTCTTTTGTCATAGCTTTTTTTTATATTACAATCGCTTTCATTGATAATCTTTATTTCTCCATAGTGAGCATCATTGTTAAAATGAAAACGAAATCAAATACATTATAATGTGAAAGGAGTTAAATTAATGCAAAGTAAAAAAGGCATCATTGCAACAGGTGCGGTCATTGGTCTAATAGCAGTTCTTTTGGTCAAGATGGGCAATCCCGCAAACATGGGCTTCTGCATAGCCTGCTTCATTAGAGATATAGCCGGAGGCTTGGGTTTACACCGCGCGGCTGTCGTACAGTATTTAAGGCCCGAAATAATGGGGCTCGTGCTCGGCGCTTTCATAGCTGCAATAGCCGGGAAAGAATTTTCCTCTAGGGGCGGCTCATCCCCAATGATTCGCTTTTTTCTCGGTATAATCGTCATGATAGGCGCTCTAATGTTTCTTGGCTGTCCCCTCAGAATGATATTGAGGCTTGCCGGAGGCGACTTAAACGCACTCGTCGGAGTATTCGGATTCGTGGCCGGAATATACATAGGGGTTTTGTTCCTAAACAAGGGTTTCAGCCTCAAACGAACATATAGGCTTCCTGATTTTGAGGGTTATGCCTTTCCTATTTTTAATGTGTTTCTTATTATTCTGCTAGTTTGCGCACCTGCCTTCATCATTTTCAGCGAATCAGGTCCAGGATCCATGGCAGCCCCAATAGCTATAGCCCTTGCAGCCGGTCTCATTGTTGGATTTCTTGCGCAAAAGTCCAGGCTATGTTGCGTTGGTGGAACGCGAGATATGATCCTTTTCAGGGACAATTATCTTCTCCTCGGATTTCTCGCTATTTTAGTTTTTGCTGCCATAGGAAACCTTGCAACAGGCATGTTTTCCTTAGGCTTTGAAGGTCAACCTGTCGCACACACAGACGGACTTTGGAACTTCCTCGGAATGGCAGTAGTCGGTTGGGGATCCGTTCTACTAGGCGGTTGCCCTCTCAGACAGCTTATCCTAGCCGGCGAGGGCAATTCCGATTCAGCTATAACATTTTTCGGAATGCTAGTTGGAGCCGGATTTGCACATAATTTCTCGCTGGCCGCAAGCCCCAAAGGCGCCAGCTTAAACGGACAAATAGCCACTATTATATGTTTTGCGTTTTTGCTGGCGATTTCCTTAGCAAACATAGAAAAAACACCATTTAAAACGAAGGGAGACATGTAATGAATAAAATAGACACTAGAGGAATGTCCTGCCCACAGCCGGTTCTCATGACAAAAAAAGCAATTGAGCAAAATCCAGAAGGCCTTGATATACTCGTTGGAGACAACACAGCAAAAAATAACATTATACGTTTCCTACAGTCAAAAGGTTTTTCTGCCGAAATAGAGGAATATGACGAAGAATTTCTTCTAAAGGCCAGGAAATAAAATGACCTATACCGTTGTTTTCTTTACACACTCCGGCGCAATCAAATTCGACAGGCATATAAAAGAATTAGGGTTTTCCTGCGAGCTAATGCCAGTCCCAAGAAAATTAAGCTCAAATTGCGGCATCGGTGCCAAAATAGAATATGATGGTTCATTGGATGCTATAATTTCAACTGATACCGAAAAGATTTTTAGGCAAATAGGCAATTCCTTTGAACTTGCATATTCCGCCGAGTAAGAAAGGGCTGTGTTTTCATTTTAGAAAACACAGCCCTTTTATTAATTATTTTTCCATATTCTTTTTTATGAAAGCTTCAATGTTTTTTTCATTATCCGGACGTTGCGTTAAATATCCTTGATACATTTCGCAATCCAAGCTCTTTATAATTTCAAACTCTTCATCTGTTTCCACGCCTTCCGCAATTATTCCGACTCCCAAGCTTTTCCCCATTGCAACTATAGCTTTCACGATTGCCCTGTTGTCATCTCTTTTTTCAATGCCGTCCACAAAACTTCTATCCATCTTGAGAAAATCAGCGTAGGAATCCCTTAGTTGCATAAAAGAAGAATATCCCGTTCCAAAATCGTCAATTGATATAGCAAAACCCATTTCACTTAAGCTTGAAAGCTTTTTCTTCAAGCCAATAACATTTTCTGTCGAACAGCTTTCTGTTATTTCCAAATGGACATTTTTTCCTTCAATACCGTTCTTTTTCATGATTTCAGTAATTGTATCTACTATATTTTCCCTCTCCATTTGCTTTACTGAGATATTAATTGACATGAAAAAATCATCACCGAATCTTTTTTTCCATTTTTTTAAAACAATCAAGGACTGGTTTAAAGCAAATGCTCCCAATTGATGAATTTCACCGCCGTCTTCCGCTATGGGAATAAAAACATTAGGGGGCACCTTTCCAATTACCGGATTTTCCCACCTCATCAATGCTTCGCAACCCTTTACAGCCCCATCCATAGACAAGATAGGCTGATAATGCATTTCTATTTCCCCATTCGCCAAGGCCATCTTAAGCCTATTTTCCAATTCGAAACGGTCATTAGTATTTTTATCCATTTCAGCAGTAAATATCAGATATCCCCTCAAGGCGTTTCTTTTAGCCATATACATTGCAGTATCGGCTTTCTTGATGATTTCTTCCACATTGTTGCCATGGTCGGGATAAATTGAAACACCTATGCTCAATGAAATCTTGATGTTGTAATTAAAAATCTTGAGTCCGCTTTGCAATCTTTCAATAATGCTTTCCATCTTTGCACCGATTTTTTCATAATCAACACAATCTGTAAAAATAACGAATTCATCTCCGCCCATTCTGGCTACAACATCTTCTTTTTCCATGCTATCCTGAATATTTTTAGCCACATACCTAAGTAACTCGTCACCAACATTGTGCCCCATGCTGTCATTTATTCTTTTGAATCCGTCAAGATCGATATAGCAAACAGCAAACTTCTTACCTTTTTCTATGTTTTTAATCTTTGCATTAAGTTTATCGTATAAAACTCTTCGGTTGAAAAGACCTGTCAAGCTGTCTCTATATGCCAAAGTTTCGATTTCCTTTTCGGCCCGTTTTTTTTCGGTAATGTCTGAATAAATTGCATAACCGCCTACATGCTCTTTATTGAGTTTTACCGGGTATGCCAAAATATCCACATCTATCAATTTATAGGTTTTACTTCTGCGTTTGGTTTCATATTTTACAACGCCTCCTCCTATCACCTTAGCGGATAAACCCTCCGCTTCATCCAAAAGGCTTTCGGGTGCAATCAAATCATTGATGAGTTCCCCAATTGTTTCCGCCTTCTCATACTCAAACATTTTGCAAAAGCCCCTGTTGACATCCACCACTCGCTCCTGAGTATCTATCATGACTATTCCCTGTGGAGAATTGTCAAAAAGTTGTTTAAAGTAGGCCCTCTGCTTATCAAGCGCCTCAACCATACCTTTTCGCTCTCTAATATCCCTGTAATTTGCAAGAGTTCCTACAAATTTATTTTCAATTATTACTGGAGTGCCAAAAGTCTCAACATCAATAAGAGTTTTATCCTTTGCCATGCGTTTTGTCTCTTTTTTAACTATTTGTCCATTATGCACGTCATGCTCAAATACATCGGCTTCCCCCCGATACTCTTTTGAAACTATCAAATCATCGATGTTTCTTCCATAGCTTTCTTTTTTTTCATATCCAAACAGAGTCTCAAATGTTTTATTAATATCCATGATTTTTTCTTTATCATCAACCAAGACCATTGCATCAATAGAATTTTCAAACAAATGCTTGTAATACTGCGTCTGCTTCTCTATCTCCTTTTCAGCAAGTTTTTGTTCAGTAATGTCGGAATAAATTGCATATCCGCCTATCTGTTTATTGTTAAGCCAAATAGGATAAGCTAAAATATCCACATCGATTAATTTATTTGTCTTGCTTCTTCGCTTAGTTATAAATTTTACAACTCCTCCATCTATCAGCTTAGAAGATAAAAGCTCCGCTTCATCAAAGAGACCTTGAGGAGCGATAAAATCATTTATGTATTTCCCTCTTATTTCCGACTTTTCATACTCAAACATTTTGCAAAAGCCCTTGTTTGCATCCACTACATTCCCATCAATATCTATAATAACAATTCCCTGCGGAGAATTGTCGAAAAGCTGCTTAAAGTAGGCCCTCTGTTCTTCAAGAGCTATAATGTTTTTTTTGCGTTCGCTTATATCTCTGTAATTAACTACCGTTCCAATAGCTTCCCCACCAACAACTACAGCACTTCCCGATGCCTCTACATTAATAAGTTCGCCCGATTTATTGGCTCTCTTGGTCTCTTTATTAACTGCAATTCCTTCCATCGTATCTTTCATAAGCTTGGATGATTCATTAAGATATTCTTTTGAAACTATCAATGCATCTATATCCTTATTCTTGCATTCTTCAAGCTTGTATCCAAAAAGCTCCACGAACGCCTTATTTGCATCCATTACCTTTTGACTAGGATCAAGCAAAACCATTGCATCCAAGGATCTTTCAAACAATTGCTTGAAATACTGCGTCTGTATTTCTAACTCTTTCTCCATGCGGCTTTCAGCCGTCAAATCCTTGTATATAGCGTAGATGCCAAGAAGTTTATTGTTTTTGGTTACAGGATTCACAACCAATCTTATATTTATAGGTCTACCATCTTTATGGTATCTAACCGTATTGATTGTAATTCTTTCGGATTTCAAGGCTTTTAGAGAAATGCTTTCTGCTTCGTCCTTTCTTTCTCCTTTGGCAACAATATCGTTTATTAATTTCCCCTTTGCATATTTAAGGGTGTATCCGAAAAGCTTATGAAATTCTTCATTGAAATATACTACTCTGTCATTCTTGTCAAGAAGCACTAGCGCTTCAATCGATGTATTGAAAAAACCTTCAAAATAGGCCTTCTGAAGCGCAAGTTCGTTCTTTATATCATTTTCCTTTTTTAAATTCTCGTAGATTCTGTATGTCCCCACTACCTTGCCATTTTCAAGAATGGGGTGACCCGTAAAATCCACATCAATCAACTTTCCCCTTTTATCCACAAGTTTCATCTTTTTATGTTGAATACCCTTTTTATGAATTTCATTGCAATCATCCATAAAATTCATCTTTTTAGCAGGTGGGGCAATCAAGTCGTAGCAATATTTATCTACAGCTTCAGTCCTTGAGTATCCAAATAGATCTTCAAATGCTCCGTTTATCTCTACAACTCTATTTGCAGTATCACATATGACAATAGGAACCGAAACCTGCTTAAACAAATCACCGTAATAGTATTCTGTTTTCAGCTTGAGCAAAACATCTTCACTTTTATTGTTTTCGTTTATATTTTCACTCATCTGATAATCTCCCCCACAAATTTATATATAGTTGATGTCCGTTCATTATCACCATTTTTCGATAATCAATCCAGACCCTACCGCTTCAACTTTAGTATATTCTGCAAGCTTTATTTTTGCCTCAAGACATGTACAGTGGCAGGCATGTATTTTACCGATTCCGTTTTTCTTGAAATACTTGCCGGTTTCAGTTATTTGTGGCGATTCAGGATCCATTAGATGGAATCCTCCTATAACGTCTATTATGCGGTTTTCGCCGGTCACGCGTTTTGCTTTTTCAACAATATTGCAAATTCCAGCATGGGAACATCCTGTTATTACGACAAGACCTTTGTCTGTCACATATGCCATAGCAGTATCATCAAGAATTTTATCCATTTCCCATTTTCCATTTTTAAAAACTTCTCCTATAGCAAGTTTTCCCTCAAAATCATGTTTTCTTTCTATTTCTCCAAGGTACCATAGATTTTCAGTCAGCTTAAAGGGTTCGTTTGTCAAAGCTATATCGAAGTGTCTTGCGCATTTTTCCATGGATATGAGACTTCCTATTTCTGTGATTTGCTGGAATCTTCTGCTTAAGAAGACATCCTCATGGGCAACAAGCAAAGGCTTTTTAAATGAAATGTTCTCAATTGTCCACTCATTCATAAGTCGTATGTAGGGATCAAGACCCCATGTATGATCAACATGTCCATGAGAAAAAACGACCTTGTCAATATCTCTTAGCGTTTCTCCCATCTTGAATGCATTTTTAATGAAAACATCAGAATAACCCATATCGAAGAGTATCTTTTCTCCATCAGCCTCTATCAAGAACGAGAGTCCGGGTTCTCCAAGAAAGTATCTATCGATTATTGTATTGTTATCTGCAAGAACTTTTAGTTTCATGAATTTCTCCCCTTTTTTAAATTATTAGTTTTATTTTACCACTATTCCAAATTTTTTAACAATTTATATATAAAAAAAAGGCAGATACTTTAGCCATCACTTAGCTATCCTTCTGCCATCGTGCAACTATCATTCTGCCATCGCTTAGCTATTGTTTTGCCATCGTTTAACCATCGCTTAACTATCGCTTAACCATCGTTTAACCATCGTTTAGCCATCGCTTAACTATCGTTCTACCATCGCTTAAATATCGTTTAAATATCGTTCTGCCATCGCTTAACTATCGCTTAACTATTGTTTAACCATCGCTTAACTATCGCTTAACTATCGCTTAACTATCGCTTAACTATCGCTTAGCC
>CAZTZB010000013.1:28433-29620 GCA_964617505.1 uncultured Peptostreptococcaceae bacterium
ATCGCTTAACTATCGCTTAACTATCGCTTAACTATCGCTTAACTATCGCTTAGCCATCGTTAACTATCCGATTTCCTTTATTCGTGTAAAAATCTTTTCTAGGGGCTTCCTTTCGTTGGGTCTTTCCTCGTCACGGAACATTTCATCCAATTCCATTTTCTTCCCCATCTTGCCTACGGCAATTATAGCCAAAAGATGCGTTTCCTCCGGCAAACTAATTAATTCCCTCAGTTTCTTCCGGCTAAAGCCTCCCATGGCGTGGGATATCAATCCTCTTTTTTCGGCTTCGAGAGACATGTAGCCCCAAGCCGTTCCGGTATCAAATGCCGCCCATCTGTTCGGTTTTTCATTTTTTTCGAAAATCGGACGAGCAGAGACCACTATAAGCACTGGAGCCTTGTCTGCCCAAAGCCTGTTCCTTTCATTTATGCACTGCCTTGTTATGGACAGTTCCTCCTCGTCAAATGCCACAAGAAACTCCCACGGTTGTTCATTGAAACACGATGGAGCGTAGCTTGCAGCCTCAATAATAGCCATGATATCTTCATATTCAACAGGCTCACTGCTAAAAGCCTTAGGCGACCATCTTTCTTTAATCAGTTCATTGATGTCAAATTTGAAATCACGCATTTCTCTACCTCCTTATGCTTTGAAATCCACATAGTCAATAGAACATTCAAGGGTCCTCGCCAATGCATATATCCAATCCGATAGACGATTGACATATTTTATGACCTCCGGCCTAATATCCGCTTCCCTAGAAAGTGTTACAATCCTTCTTTCCGCCCGCCTGCAGATTGTCCTTGCAAGGTGAAGGCTAGCAGAACGATGGCACGAACCCGGTATGATGAATTTAAATTGCTGGTCTTTGTTGATTTTTTCAAGCATTGAATCTATTTCATTTTCCAAAATTTTAATTTTTTCCTCGCTTATTCTTTCGGGAAACTTCATGTAATCTGCTGTGGCAAGTTCTCCGGCAATATTAAAAAGTTCCCTTTGTACTCCAATTATTAAATTGTTTATTGAATCGTCGTCAATGAATCCCCGAGACAAGCCTAAAGCAGAATTAAGTTCATCAATCGTACCATAGCTCTCAACCCTAATATGGTCCTTGGGCACGCGGGTATTGTCATACAAACTGGTCTCTCCACCATCTCCGCCCTTTGTATAAATTTTCATTAAGCCAC
>CAZTZB010000014.1:0-29169 GCA_964617505.1 uncultured Peptostreptococcaceae bacterium
CTTTCATATTTAGCTTTTCCCATTTTTTCGTCCTCCTTTATTTGGTTGTTTTATTATATTTGGAGCCCATGAGCGGATTCGAACCGCTGACCTACGCCTTACCATGGCGTTGCTCTACCTTCTGAGCTACATGGGCACTTAAAGCAATCTCATTTCTAAAAATTTTTCAAGCTTCCTCTTAACCCTCTGCAGTGCATTGTCAATCGATTTTATATGCCTTTTTAAAAGTACCGCAATCTCTTGATATGATTTCCCCTGCAAGTAGTATGTCAAGACTTGAAGCTCCAGTTTACTAAGTATTTCACCAATCTTTTCCTCTATGCTGCTTACTTCCTCCCTGGAAATAATCAGCTCTTCGGGATCGGTAATCCGTGCACCCGTTAGGATATCGAGTAAAGTTCTGTCAGAATCCTCGTCGTAAATGGGTTTGTTTAATGAAACATAGGAATTAAGCGGTATATGTTTTTGCCTAGTAGCTGTTTTTATGGCAGTAATGATTTGTCTGGTGATACAAAGCTCAGCAAAAGCCCTAAAAGAAGATATCTTATCCGCTCTGAAGTCCCTAATTGCCTTAAACAGACCAATCATTCCTTCTTGGATTATATCTTCCTTGTCGGCGCCAATCAAAAAATACGATCTCGCCTTAGCTCTTACGAAATTCTTGTACTTCCTTATAAGAAAATCCTGAGCATATAAATCGCCATCCCTTACACATGCAACTATGAATTCATCTTCCATGTGTTCATAGTCAGGACACGCTATGCTTTTCGCTTTTGTGGATTGTTCCATGAAATGCATGCCCCCCGATTTTGATAACGGTATAATTATAACTTCAATCATTTAAAATATCAAGCATCAATCTATTTTTCTCTCCATTTCCCAAGCGCGTCAACAATTTTCTTGTCAAGCACATCTCCAATGGAAGATGCAGTTCTTTCAGTTTTTTTAATTTTTAGATTCAATTTTTTTTTCATCCTGTCGATTTCAAGTTTGAGCTCCCTAGATGAAATCCTCGAAGCGCCCTTGCCCAATATGAACTGCTGCTCAGCGCCGTCAGATGTCGCAACAAAAACTACATTTTTTCGGCTGCTTGTCAACTCGGCCGTCCTTTTCTCAATGTATGAATCAGCCGTCTGATGGATTTTCGTGTAAAAAACCTCAACATTGTCTACAAGCTGCCTTCGCTCTATTCTACTTTTATTTCGGTATGCATCAAACACAATTTCTATAGATGTGCCTGTAAAAAACCCGTATTCGGATAATTCTTCAATAAGCATGTCTCTTGCAGTACCAAGGTTATAAGAACCTACTACGCTCAGTTTTTCCCAATCGTTTATGACATTGTATCCGTCGACAATCAGAATTCTTTTTTGATTCATGACGAAGCGTCCCTCTGCCGCCTAACTTCGTACATTAGTATGGAAGCCGAAACCGATGCATTGAGCGAATTGACCTTCCCATGCATTGGAATCCTAACAAGAAAATCGCACTTTTCCTTTACAAGACGGCTTATTCCCTGCCCCTCATTTCCTATTACCAATGCCATAGGCCCCTTGAAATCCTCTTGATAGTAAAGCTTCTCGCCGTTCATGTCGGCACCTGTTACCCATACTCCGCAATCCTTCAGCTTGTCAATCGTTTTAACCAGATTAGTAACCTTGCAAACAGGCACATATTCAACCGCTCCCGCGGATGTCTTTGCCACTATCGGTGTAAGTGTCGCGGATCTGCGCTTGGTGATAATTACCGCATCGACTCCCGAGGCATCTGCAGTCCTAAGCACTGATCCAAGATTATGAGGATCCTGTATCTCATCAAGCAAGATCAGGAATGCCGGGCTTTCCTTTGCCTTAATTATATCTATTAAATCATCCAATTCCAGATACGCATGGGCTGAAATCTTTGCTATTACACCCTGATGAGCATGGCTCTCTGACATCTCGTCAATCTTTTTTCTGTCAACAAATGAAACCGGTATCTTCCTTTCGTTCGCCATATCCAATATGCAATTGACATTAGTGCTTTTGCCACCTTTTGCAATGTATATCTTGTCTATCGTACGGCCTGAGCGCAGAGCTTCCTCCACTGGATGGCGCCCCTCTATATATGCTTTTTCTTCATTCATAGTGCACCTCTTTAAACCATGTTTTCATATTTGTTTTTAACTTCGTCCGCCTTGCCACAACTCATGACTCCCTCAGGGCACGGACCTTTGAGGCACGGCGGTCCCGATTTTTCAAAAATCGTAGGCGCTACACTTTTGACGCATTTCAGCATTTCGTCAGCAACTTGTCTAATCTCCCATTGCGCTCTGTTGCAGCATCTCTGCTCGAAGAAATGAATTAGTGTACGAGCATTCATACTTGCTACAATTTTAGTTTCGCAGGCGTTAGGTAAAACGAAACGAGCATCTTCTATTGCTATCTTCTCCATTGCTCCCTTTTGTCTTTTTGTCAATTCTTCTCCGCCTTCCACATATGAATCATAAAGCAACGCAGAAATCTGTTCATATGCTTCGCGGCTGTTCTCCATTGCCTTCTCAAATATTAAAAGCGCACCAGGATTTTCTGTTATAGCCGGTGGAACTATATAGTTGAAATTATCTATCTTGACATATCTCTGCGACTGCTGAGAATACGAGGCTATGCGGTGCCTCACAAGCTGATGCGTACATACACGGCTTATACCCTCTATTCCGAAGGTAAATGATACATGCTCAATAGGCGACATATGACCCATCTTCATGATCATTCTTACAAGTTTTTCAGCGCTCTCATCCTCTAGCTTTTCTATTATTTCTGAAACTCCCACTGGCGAATAGCATAGCTTTGCAGCAGACGCAACCACTTTTTCGGGTTCTGGTGTATACTGAATCAGCTCGACTCTCATATCCTTCCTCCTTATTTATTTTCTATTGAGATTGAAAAATCTCCATATGGCAAAATCCACAAGATATACTTTCTTACTCGCGCTGTATAATGACCGCTAAGTTCAATAGATTTTTTTTCCTCTTCATCGGTTGTAATTATTGCCGTTTCTTCATCTGTCTTTTTTATCCTAACTATTTTATATGACAAGGCATCTGTTTTATTGATAACCCATTTTTCTTGGTTTTCTATAGTTTGCTCCACATAAGAAGCAAATTCGGCTTCCTCTCCGCTTAAATCCTTCACTCCGTCAAGCACAAGAGATTTCACGGTTAAAAGAGCTAGAAGCAGTAAAACGACTGAAGCATAGCGCCATTCTCTTATCCCCATGTGTCACCTCTCCTCCAAATAATCTTCAATAAACGATATCGAAGCATCCACTATTTCTTTAATGCGATCATAATTGCAATGCAAATGATGATATCCTATCAATGCCTCAAAACCCGTTGCATACTTGTAATCCGATAGCAAAGCATTTTTCGGTACGCTGTTGGACTTTTGATTGCGCCCTTTTTTAACGATTTCCCATTCTGCTTCGGAAAGCATATGCCTTATTCCGTGAACAGCGGCCGCTTGGGCCGAGGCTTTAACATACCTCGTAGCATGCTTGTGGAGCTTGTTGACATTGCCTCTGAGCTTATCAATTAAATATGTCCTGATATGAATCTCGTAAATCGCATCGCCAATATATGCCAAAACAAGAGGCGGGTAGGTTCGCTTATTTTCTTCACACATCAATCTATCGCCTTTTCCATTTGACACCCTGAGGCGTATCCTCAAGCACTATGCCTTGCTCTGATAGCTTGTCCCTTATCTCATCGGATAGCGAATAGTTTTTTTCCTTCCTCGCAAGCTGCCTCTGATCAATAAGCTCCTGTATATCCTCTTCCAGCAATTCATCTTGCTTTTCAAGAAATCCAAGAACGCCGCTCAGCTTAACAAATTTATCCAATACCGCTTTTATGAATTCCTTTGAGCTATTTTCGTTTGTCTCTAAATTAATATGCTTTGAAAACTCAAAAATGGCAGCCAAGGCATCCGCCGTATTCATGTCGTCATCCATCACCTCTACAAATTTAATCTCATGAGATTCCATTCCTTCTAATTTTTTCTTTTCCGAATCACTCATTTCCATGAGGGTCGCATGCTTCTCCAGATGCTCAAGATTCTTTTTGGTATTGTAGAGCCTTTCAAGACTTACCTTTGCCTGCTCAATTAATTCCCTATTGAAGTTTATTGGGTTTCTGTAGTGCGCCGACAAAAGGAAAAATCTCAGGACTTCTCCGTCGTATTCCTTTCGGATATCCCTTACTGTGAAGAAATTGCCCTTGGATTTGGACATTTTTTCATTGTTGATTGTAATATATCCATTATGCATCCAATATCTTACATACGGCGCAGCTGTTGCCGCCTCGCTTTGAGCAATTTCATTTTCGTGATGCGGGAAAATCAAGTCTTGTCCTCCCGCGTGTATATCAAGTGTCTTTCCTAGATACTTTGTAGACATGACTGAGCACTCTATATGCCAACCCGGTCTTCCCATACCCCATGGGCTTTCCCAACCAGGTTCTCCGGGCTTCTGCTTCTTCCAAAGCACAAAGTCCGTTGGGCTTTTCTTTTCAGTATTTACTTCAATCCGAGCTCCGCTTACAAGGTCATCTATATTCTGTCCTGAGAGCTTTCCATAACCTTTAAACTTTTTCGTATCGTAGTAAACATTCCCGTTTACCACATAGCCATATTCCTTATCAACTAGGATCTTAACAAAATCGATGATTTCAGGTATCGTTTCAGTTACGCGTGGATGCACTGTCGCCCTTCTAACTCCCAATGCATCAGCATCTTCAAAGTATTCTTTAATATACTTGTCTCCAACTTCTTCGGAGCTTATGCCTTCTTCAATCGCTTTTTTGATTATCTTGTCGTCAACATCGGTAAAATTCTGAACATAATTCACCTTGTATCCCTTGTACTCCAAATATCGTCTTGCTGTGTCAAATACTACAAATGGTCTCGCATTTCCAATATGGAAAAAATTGTAGACCGTAGGACCACAAACATAAAAGTTCACCTCGCCTTCATTAAGAGGTATAAATTCTTCTTTTCTGTTGCTTTGAGTATTATAAATTTTCATTTCTATTCTCCTCGTATGCTATGTTTAAGCACACATATTTGATGTGCAAACATAGTTATTTTTATTTGAGATATTCTAATGCTTAAATAAAACATCCCCGTCTCTGTGCCATGCACAGAGACGGGGATTTCCGCGGTTCCACTCTGTTTGTCCCAAAAGGGACCCCTCTAACCGTTAACGCAGGTTCACGTCCGAATCTACTAATCTTTCAATCCGGAAGCTCCAAGGTGCACTCATCGCCTGAAATGAAACCGCTTTCAGCAATTGCGGCTACTCTCTGTATAGCTGTTTTGACGATGTTATTTCCTCTTCAAAGCCCTATGCAATATTGTTTTCCAACATATAATCTATTCTTTCAATTATTGTATTTCTGCCCAAAACTTCGATTATCTCAACCATTTCCGGACCATGCATTTGTCCAGTAAGTGCAATCCTAACCGGCATGAATAAATTTTTGCCCTTAACTCCCGTTTCCTTTTTAAGTGTCTTGAAAATCGTTTTTCCAAATTCTGCGTCTATAATTTCAGCTTCCTTAACCTTTTCTTTAAGAACTCTCAAGAGCCCAGGGACATGTTCCATTTTAATAAGCTCCATGGCCTCTTCATTCTCTACAATCACTTCTTTCCCAAAGAAAATTCCAGCTTCATCACCAATTTGACTTAAATAAGAAAGATTATCCCTGGAAACCTTTACGACCAAACGAATCCAATCATAACGCTCCTCACAGTCTTTTTCGCTTATCAATCCCGCTTCTTTTAGATATGGTATGCAAAGACGAGTAAGCCTGTCTATGTCTGCTTCCCTTATATAATGGGCACTAACCCAATTAAGTTTGTCTACATCAAAGACGCCTCCACTTTTTGAAACACGGTCCAGATTGAATTTTTCAATCAATTCTTCCATGGACATTATTTCTTGGTTGTCTTCAGGAGCCCATCCCACCATTGCTATATAGTTGACCAAGGCCTCCGGCAAGTATCCTTTCTTCTTAAAATCGCCTACGGCAACATCGCCCTGTCTCTTGCTCAGCTTCTTCTTTTCTCTATTGAGTATATTGGGAAGATGCACGAACTGAGGTACTTCCCAACCGAATGCCTCATATGTGTATACATGCTTTGGAGTTGAAGGCACCCATTCCTCTCCTCTTATTATATGGGTTATTCCCATGAGGTGGTCATCCACTATTACAGCCAGATGATATGTGGGAAAGCCGTCACTTTTCATCAGCACTTGGTCATCCATATCGTCGGTATTGACTGAAACGCGTCCTCTTACCAAATCGTTGAACACTATATCATGATTGGCAGGAAGCTTTAGGCGTATTACATGGGGCTCGCCCTCGGCAACCCTTTTTCTTGCCTCTTCAAGGCTGATGCCTCTGCAAAGCCCATCATACTTTGTTATTTTGCCCATTGCCTTTTGATCAATTCTGAGTTTGTCCAAACGTTCCTTCGTGCAGAAGCAATGGTATGCATGTCCGCTCTCCAAAAGCTGATCTATATACTTACGATAAATTTCAAGCCTATTAGACTGTATATACGGTCCAAACTCGCCTTTTTCTTGAAGATTTCCCTCATCGTCTATTATGGGTCCTTCGTTATGATGGATTCCCGTCCAATCGAGAGCTTCTATGATATTCTCAACGGCACCTTCCACAAGACGTGTTCTGTCGGTATCCTCAATCCTTAACAAATAAGTTCCATTTTGCTGCATGGCAAAAAGATAATTATATAAAGCAGTCCGTAATCCTCCGATATGTACATAACCGGTCGGACTAGGTGCAAACCTAACTCTTACACTCATTGTTGTTTCCTCCCATATTGGTATTCTCCGTTTATTATAACTTATATGAACTAGGCTATCAAGAAAGATTGTAAACAGCCTGTGCTGCAGCTGCTTTGCCCCAAATATTGAAGTGGCCAATCATTTGATTGGCCACTTCAATATTTTAGACAAATGTCATATCCGATTTTATTCCAGTTTTTCAGTCCCTGTACTCCACGCAGCCCTCGGATGCCTTGTTGCCTACTACAACAAGCTTTGGAATTCCCAGGAGCTCACAATCCTTAAATTTGAAACCGGCTCTTTCAGCCCGGTCATCCAGAATAACATCCATTCCCTTAACTGAAAACTCTTTCGCTACTTTTTCCCCCAATACTACCTGCTCTTCTTTCTTCGAATTCAGAATAAGCACATGGATATCGTATGGAGAAACTTTTTCCGGCCAGCAAATACCCAACTCATCCCTGTTATTTTCGCAAACCATTCCGATCAAAGAGTAAAGATCTATGTTTCCTTCGTGGCAGCTGAATGCTGAAGCCTTTCCATTTACATTAAGAAAAGTCATTCCGACTGTTTCCGAAAATGCTTCACCGTAGTTTGTGAAACGTCCCAGCACGAATCCCTCATGAAGTTTGAGTGGCTTACCGCAGACGGGACATGTATCTCCCTCTCTTGCATACACGATGTCTTCAACCCGCGAAGCTTTGTAATCTCGTCCATAAAGTACGTTTTTCAGGTGATAATCCTTTTTATTTGACCCCGCAATCATCAGCCCGGAAAGCGGTATTTCTGAATCTACCCACACTTCAGTTTTCAATCCTACGGGACCTATAAAGCCGGCTTTCGATCCTATATTCGCTTCAATTTCTTCCTCATCCGCCATTTTTATTTCATCAACATCCACTTTGAGAATTTCGGCAAGCTTGCAGGGACTAAAAACTCTGTCCCCTCTCATCATCAATACAATCAATCTTCCGTATACAGAAACAGCTATCGCCTTTGACAGTTTCCATTCAGGCACACCTGCAAAGCCGCTTAGATCCTTGATAGTTTTGACCTGCGGAGTATGTAAAAGCTCGGGCATTTTTCCACCTATAGCTTCTGTCTCCGGCAATTGCTTTTGCGCCATGCTTTCCGTTGCTGAATAGCCGCAGGCTTCGCATTGAAACACCCCTGTATCCCCTTTTGGGTTTTTAACCCACAAGATTCCATGGGTGCCCGGCAAATACGCATCTCTTGATGCCAGTGCAAATTCAGCCTTTATTTCCATTTCATCCAATCTTTCAATCAACGTCGCGAGAATAGCTTCAAAGCATGCTTCGTTTGATTCCGCCTTGTCAAAAAACCTCCAGAACTCTATTTCCGAAAAATATTTGCCTCCGAAAACACCCAAACCGGCCTTGAATTCCTCGCGTTTTCTGATTTGATTGAAGTAAAATCCTATCGGATAGTCCTTGTACGATTTCATTTCATTTTCAATTACAGATGCCATAAAACCGGAAACTCCAGATTTTCCGGTTTCCTGAAAAGGGAACATAATCGGCTCAAATTCAGTCTCTTTCAATATATCTTTAATAAATTTTTCCATACGTTCAATGAGTTTTACCCCTCTTGAAAAGTGCATTGAAACACCAGGAGCTATTTCCTTGAAATAGTTCCCTCTGAAAAGAAGGCTTTGACTCTCAGGGATAAAAGAGCATTTCTGCTCTTTTATTGTTCTTCCGGTCATCTTCGACATTCTATATATCATTATGCCATCGCCTTTCACATTAATCTTTTTTTAGTAGGCACGGGCAAGGTAAACCATATGCTTGGCTTTTTTCCCACAGAATGGGCATACATCCGAAAGATTTTCCTGTTCGAAAGGTATGCAACGAATAGTGGCTCCGGTCTCTTCCTTGATTGATTGCTCGCATTCCTCATCTCCGCACCACATAGCCTTCATGAATCCGGGACTTTCCTTCATTTTTTTCTTAAAATCGTCGTAGTCTGTTATTGTATATGTTTTCTCATCTCGCATCTTTTTGGCTTTTTCAAACATGTTATTGTGTATATCATCCAAAAGTTTTGTTATATATCCGGCTAAATTTTCCATAGAAACGGCTTCTTTTTCAAGGTTATCTCTTCTGGCTACCATTACTTGCTTATTATTGATATCTCTTGGTCCTATTTCTATGCGAATAGGAACTCCCTTCATTTCATACTCGTTGAACTTCCATCCGACGGTATTAATTGTATCTGAATCCGTTTCGACCCTAATTCCCGCATTTTTCAATTGATTGTGAATTTTTTCAGCTTCCTCTAAAACTCCGCCCTTGTTTTGCGCAATAGGAATAATGACTACCTGTATAGGTGCCATTCTTGGTGGCAAAACCAATCCTCTATTGTCTCCATGCACCATGATTATCCCACCAATAAGCCTAGTTGAAACGCCCCATGATGTTTGATACGGAAACTCAATTTCTCCAGTTCTTCCTTGGAAATTGATGTCGAATGCTTTGGTAAAATGTTGCCCAAGATTGTGTGAAGTCCCGGCTTGGAGAGCTTTTCCATCATGCATGAGTGCTTCCATCGTGTATGTCGCATAGGCTCCTGCAAATTTTTCACTGTCGCTCTTTTGTCCAACAATAACCGGAATAGCCATCAATTCCTCAGCGGATTCCTTATATACGTTTAGCATCCTAAGAGTCTCCTCCTGAGCCTCATCATATGTTTCATGAATAGTATGACCTTCCTGCCACAAAAATTCCGATGTTCTAAGGAAGGGTCTGGTGCTTTTTTCCCATCTTACTACGCTGCACCATTGATTGTATAAATAGGGCAGCTCCCTATATGAGCTAAGCCATTTGGCATACATCGAGCAAATTATAGTCTCCGATGTAGGACGAATGCAAAGACGCTCCTCGAGTCTTTCGTTTCCCCCATGTGTAACCCATGCAACTTCAGGAGCAAAACCCTTTACATGCTCCTTTTCCTTGTTTAAAAGACTTTCCGGGATCAGCAGTGGAAAATAGCAATTTTTATGTCCGGTTTCTTTGAAGCGTCTATCCATATCGCTTTGAATCGCTTCCCATAGAGCATACCCATACGGCTTTATTACCATAAATCCCTTAACGGGTGAATAATCTACCAGATCCGTCTTTTTTATTACATCTGTATACCACTTAGGAAAGTCCACTTCCATAGGTGTTATTTCCCGTACAAATTGTTTCTCTTTCTTATCCATTTCTAGTCCTCCTGTGTATTTTTTTATATTAAAAGGCCTCCATCTCTAGATAGAGACGAAGGCTCGCGGTACCACTCTAATTAATCCAAAAGGATTCACTTAATGCAGCTTTAACGGACTGCCGACGCACCATTTTTCAATGGGAGCTCAGAGGTGGGATAGACCTAACTACATGGAAAACCTTTCAGCCAATGGATTTTCCTTTCTTTTTGCAGCATTTTAGTGTCTTTTTTTCTCTTCGTTGCCTTGTATTTTGTAAATTACTAACATGATATAAAAAATTTCTTTCCTTGTCAATCAAGATTTTCAAGTTTATCAATTAAAGCAACCGCTTGCGCCGATATACCCTCTTCCCTACCTTCAAAACCAAGCCCTTCGGTAGTAGTCGCCTTTATACCTATTAGGTTTTCATTAGCTCCGGAAGCTTTCGCCAGACATTTCTTCATTGCTTCCGCATAGACCCCTATTTTAGGCTTTTGCGCTATTAGAACCGCATCGATATTTACAATTCCAAAACCTTTCTCATAGAGCATTTCTGAAACTTTTTTGAGTATAAGCAAACTTGAAATGCCTTTTATTGACTCATCGGTATCCGGAAAATGGCGACCTATGTCTCCCATTGCCGCCGCTCCAAGCAATGCATCGCAAATAGCATGAACCAAGACATCGGCATCTGAATGGCCTTCAAGACCCATTTCGCAGGGTATCTCTACGCCTCCCAAAACCAACGGCTTTCCGGGCTTAAAGCGGTGTACATCGTAACCGATTCCTACTCTCATTATTCCATCTCCCTCTTGTTCTTCACGAGGATTTCTGCCACTGCAAAATCCTCCGGAGAAGTTAGCTTTATATTCCCATATGAACCCCCAGATATTGCCACTTTCGCGCCTAAGGCCTCAACGAGCATAGCATCGTCAGTTCCCATAAGACCTTCTGCACGTGCTTTTTCATGAGCCATGCGAAGCAATTCGTAATTAAAAGCTTGAGGCGTCTGTACACTGAATAGGGAATCCCTTGGTGGGGTGTTGTCAACAAAAAATCCATCCAAGGAATGTTTAACGGTATCCTTTATCGGAACAGCCGCCACACACGCTCCATGAAGCTTCGCTTTATGTATACATTCCGAAATAATCTCTTCGGTTACAAGTGGCCTTGCTCCATCATGAATAACAAGTATTTCGGTGTCTTTCGGTGCCGCAAGAATGCCTTTTTCTACCGACTCCTGGCGGCTTTCTCCGCCGTTTACTAATATTATTTTCCCATTAATGTCGAGATTCTTAAGCACATAGTTGTCAACCTTCTCGCAGTCACCTTCCGGTATAACCAACACGACCGAATCTATTTCATCCATCTTGAGAAAAACTTCCAGCGAATACGAAAGCACCGGTTTGCCTGCTAATTCGATATATTGTTTTTTCACACCGTTTCCCATTCGAGATCCGCTTCCTGCGGCAGCTACAACTGCAGTAACAATCATATTCGAAACTCTCCTTTTATAGCAAAAGCCACGGTTGCAGCATATATCTAATGCGCATTCCCTGGCTTTTGCTTTGTATACTAGTCTTACGCATTCTTCGTTTTTGCAAAAATCATTCGTCCGGCAGAAGTCTGAAGAACACTTGTAACTATGACAAGGACATGTTTTCCAACATACCGCCTTCCTCCATCGACTACGATCATCGTTCCGTCATCCAAATAACCTATTCCTTGTCCGGCTTCTTTGCCTTCCTTAATGATTTGAGTATCCATTTCTTCCCCTGCTAGTACTATCGATTTTACTGAGTTCGTTAATTCATTGATATTAAGAACTTGTACGCCCTGCAAATCAGCAACCTTGTTCAGATTAAAATCATTTGTTATAACTTTTCCATTCATCTGCTGCGCAAGTTTGACAAGCTTGCTGTCAACCTCTGAAACATCATCGAAATCGATATCTACAATTACCACTTCTATCTCTAGTTCCTTTTGTATCTTGCTCAGAATGTCGAGTCCGCGCCTTCCTCTATTCCTTTTAAGGTTGTCCGATGAGTCAGCTATGTGCTGAAGCTCTTCCAATACGAATTCCGGTATAATCAATGGACCTTCCACAAAACCGGTTTTGCATATATCTGCTATTCTGCCGTCTATGATGACACTTGTATCCAGAATTTTAGGTTTGCATCCTTCTTCAAAAGACATTTTGTATTTCTGTTTTTCTCCCGCATTCTTTAATTTGGCAGGCAAGGCCAATATTTCTGGTGTGTTTTTCACTCCCGTTCTCACTCCAAGGAATCCTAGGAAAAGATATAAGAATGCAGACATTATGTTTCCAACAAACGGAATCGGTATATTAAGTAACAATTGACTTATGAGATAAGCAATTATAAGTCCGATTATGAGTCCGATAGATCCCGCCATAATAACCATGGCCGGAATGTTTTGAAGCTCTCGCTCTGCCCAATATACGAGCTTGTAACCCTTTTCTTTTATGTATGGGGAAAAAAAATACATAACCATCGCGAAGATCAAAGCTCCAAATATATTCGCGACAACCCGCGGCATGGGTCCCACCACAATAAGGTTTTGACTTTCCACAAAATCAATCAAAAGAAGACTTAATGCATATCCTATGAGTGCACCAATAAGAGACATTACACCTTTAACAATTTTATCCGACATAAATTCACCTCCTTCCATTTTTATTTAAGCACTATGAATATTCTATACCCTTCAGCAATTCAATACAATTACAAAAGAGTTAAAAAAACACTCAAAAAAAACAAGTGCCTTTCGGCACTCGGTCTTGCCACTTTACTGTATAGAATCCTCAATTATTTCTCCAATTTTTACATCATCATAATCTGTTGCAAAAGCCAATTCACTAACAAGTATCTGTTTTGCATTATTCAACATTTTTTTCTCACCAGTAGAAAGGCCTTTTTCTCTGTCAAGCAAAACAAGATTTCTTACCACCGCTGAAACTTCGTCGATTTTCCCGCTTTTTAGCCTTTCCATATTTGAGCGGTATCTCCTATTCCAATTATCAGGCATTTCCGTTCTGTCAGCCTTGAGAATCTCAATTACATCTTGAAAACCTTCGCTTTCTATAACGCCTCTTATCCCCATATTGCCTGCATTGTTCATCGGAATCATAACCTTCATATTCCTAAGTGGCAACATAAGAGTATAATACTTATGTTTTTCGCCTAAAACCTCTTTTTCTTCAATCGATTGAACCACCCCTGCACCATGCATCGGATAGACAATTACATCTCCAATATTAAACATCTATAAACCTCCTGAAAATATGCCACATACTTAGTATACAGTATTATTCGCAGTTCGTCAATAAATTCAGATTTTATCATAGATACCGTCCGGTGTCAACTTTTATTTTATCCAAAAATTGACTCGAAAGCGTCTTTGAGAGACTCCACTCCTATGCAGACAATGCCTGTATGCACTCTCTTCTTTGGAATATTCGATTTTGGCATCAGGCATCTTTTGAAGCCAAGTCTTGCAGCTTCAGCAATTCTCATTTCCCCATGGGTAACTCCACGAACTTCCCCTCCAAGCCCAATCTCTCCAAAAATAGCCATGTCTGCAGGTACCGGCGTATTCCTGAAGCTCGATGCTATAGCAATTGCTATAGCCAAATCAGACGCCGGTTCGTTTATCTGTATTCCTCCCACAACATTCAAATACGCATCTTGCGACTGCACCTGCAGGCCTATATTCTTTTCAAGAACGGCCATTAGCATTATCATTCTATTGTAGTCTACGCCCACGGCCATACGTCGCGGCATATTAAAACTTGAATAACTTACGAGTGCCTGCATCTCGACAAGTATCGGTCTTGTCCCTTCCACACCGCAAAATACAGCAGAACCGCTTATATCGTTCTTTCGATCAGTCATAAATAGATTCGAGGGGTTATCAACCCCTTTGAGTCCGTCTCCAGTCATTTCGAAAATTCCAATCTCATCGGTTGATCCAAATCGATTCTTCACTGCACGGAGAATCTTGTATGAATCGTGCCGCTCACCTTCGAAATAAAGCACAGTATCCACCATATGCTCCAAAACCTTTGGCCCCGCAATGTTTCCAGATTTAGTTATATGCCCTACCAGAAAGGTTGAAATTCCCTTTGATTTTGAAAGTCGTATCAAGTCTCCTGAGCATTCCCTCACTTGGCTTACACTACCCGGAGCAGATGTTATTTCGGGATTATAAACAGTCTGTATTGAATCAATTATCAGAATATCCGGTTTTTCCTTTTTCACTTGAGCCTTTATTACTTCGATGTTGTTTTCCGAAAGAATCTTCAGATTGGCTTCTTCACCCACCCCTATCCTTTGCGCACGCATCTTTATTTGCCTAAACGATTCTTCTCCCGAAACATACAGTATATCCTTGCCCTTAAGGAGGGTTTCTGTTCCGGCTATTTGAAGAAGAAGCGTCGACTTGCCTATTCCAGGGCTGCCTCCCACCAATACCACAGATCCCCTCACTATTCCGCTTCCCAAAACCCTATCGAGTTCACCTATTCCGGTTTTAATACGTTCTTCGCGTTCCATGTTTATTTCCGAAAGTCTCATCGGACTACCGCTTTTTTCATCATCCATGCTATAGGATTTGCTTTTAGTGGTTTTTATTTCAAACTCCTCAACAAAGCTCTGCCAATTCCCGCATTCCGGGCATCTTCCCATCCACTTTACGGATACATATCCGCATTCCTGGCATACATACTTGGTGTTTTTACCGGCCAATGGTCTTCCTCCATTACTGCATTATTTGTTTGAATCTTTTTATGGCAACAGTCAAAAGCAAAGCCGTCAAGCCTGCCATGCTAAGTATTTCTTGATATAGGCCTTCAATCCCTGCACCCTTGAGCATTATGCTTCTCGAAATTTCAAGAAAATATGTGAGCGGTATGATTCTGCTTATGACCTTTATGAAGACAGGCATAGCTTCAAGAGGAAATACGAATCCCGATAGAAGCACGCTTGGCAGAATTATGATTATTGTCATCTGCATTGCCGCTAATTGAGAATCCGCCAGCGTTGAAATGAGCATCCCTATCGAAAGCGAACATATAACAAAACCCAAACCCGCAGCGATCATAAGCAAAAGGCTTCCTTCCACCGCTACTCCAAACCACAATACCCCTATGCCCATAGCTACTATAAAATCGATAAAGCCTATTATGATGTATGGAACCATTTTGCCAAAGATAAGCTCCGACGACTTTAAAGGGGCTATGGCCAAAAGCTCAATTGTTCCCCTCTCCTTTTCCCTGACTAGCGAAAAAGCAGTAAGCATTACGGTAATATTCTGCATAATGAGGCCAATGAGCCCCGGTATAGTAAATCTTCTAGACTCCATGTTAGGGTTGTACCATACCTGAGTGTTCATTCCTTCAACAGTGCCTCCCCTTCCATTCATCATAGTGTTCAGACCTATTGCATTTCCGTACTGCAATACGCTTCTGGCCGTGTTTGGGTCGGTGCCATCGATTATGAGCTCCACCTTATCCATATTACGCGACTCCCGTGAATAAGACGGAAGTATTACAAGTCCCGCATTTATATCGTTGTTTTCAAAAGCATGGTCTAGTGTTTCCATGTTGTCCGCATAAATTTCCATTCTGAAAAAGCCAGTATTCTGAAAGTTGAGAATCAGTTCTCGGCTGGCTTCTGTCTTGTCCATGTCGAGCACAGCGGTTGGAATATTGTCAACATCCATATTTACTGCGTAACCGAAAAGCATCATGAAAACGACAGGCATCATGAGCACCATGAATAGGCTAGCCTTGTCCCTAAAGACATGAATAAACTCTTTTTTAAGAACAGCCCTTACCCTACGCCATTTCATCCGTAATCCCCCGTTTCATTTTCTTGTATTCCTTTTCAAAGACTTCGTCATCATTGTCTAATGCATATTTAATAAAAACATCCTCTAAATTGTCCACATTGTTTTTTTTCATCAAAGCTTCCGTCGTGTCAGCCGCTATGATTCTTCCATCCATTATGAAGGCAACATTGTCGAAGCCTTCCGCTTCATCCATGTAATGAGTAGTGGCAAGAACCGTTATTCCTTCCTCAACAATTTTATATATCATTTTCCAAAAAAGCCTTCTCGAAACCGGATCGACTCCAGCTGTCGGTTCGTCCAATATGAGTATTTCCGGCTTGTGTATTAGGCAACAACTTAAAGCCAGCTTCTGTTTCCACCCTCCAGAAAGATTGCCGACCAGTTGGTCTTTCCGGTCCTCAAGACCGGAAATTCTTAGAACCTCATCCGTTCTTTCTTTCTTCTTTGTAAGGTCTATTGTGTAAATCTCTGAATAGAATTCGATGTTCTCAGCCACGGTTAAATCCTCATACAGGCTAAATTTCTGCGACATGTATCCTATCTTTTCCTTTATTTTTTCTGACTCGGTTCCCATTTCAAGTCCAAGTACTGTTCCCTCCCCACTTGAAGGCTTAAGAACTCCGCAAATCATTTTTATTGTCGTTGATTTGCCGGCACCGTTGGGACCGATAAGCCCGTATATCTCTCCACGCGGAACAACCAAGTCTATTCCCTTTACAACTTCATGGTCTCCAAATCTTTTTTTGAGGCCTCTAAGGATTATTGCATTTTCCATTATTTCTCATCTCCCCAAAATACATCGACAAACATCCCCGGCTTTATCCAGTCCGGATTCTGATTAAGCTCCGCTCTTGCCCTGAACACTATCTCTTCCTTGCTCTCACTGGATTCAATGTTCTTGGGAGTGAATTCTCCCGAATCTGAAATAAAGGTAATTTTAGTCTCAATCTGTCGTCCCTTAAAATCCATTGTCACAGAATCCCCCACATGTAGCGAATCTAGGTCTCTTTCCGGAATGAAAAATTTGATATGGTATGAAGGCTCATCAATAACTGCCACCTTCATCCCAGAATATACAAGTTCACCCTTTGACACAAGAATCTCTCTTATGCTCCCATTCTCCGGAGCCTTTAAGCTTGTCTTTTCTATCTTATTTTCGATTGCCTTGAGATCCACCTTCTTAAGAAGTAATTCTTCATTAGCCATTGCAAGACTTTTTTCGTCCGCTCCTTCGAGAAGAAGGTCTCTGCTAGAAGCGGCCTTGCTTTTCTGCTCTTTCAAGGCATTAAGGTTCTGCTCAGCCTTGTTCATATTCGACTCAAACCTTTCATATGCCGACGCAGAAATTCCACCGGCTTCATAAAGCACTCGGCTATCCTCAAATGCATCCTTCGCTTGACCAAAGTCCTCCGCAGCCGCCATTACCATGCTTTCCATGGCGCGCACTTCATTAAGCGCCCCGTCGATTTCCTGGCTTCTCGCTCCATCCTTCATATCCTCGAACTGAAGCTCGCTTATGCGAATCAATCCCTCCACTTTTTCCTTTTCTATGCGGAGAGACTCATCATCGAGACTAATCAACAGATCCCCCTCGCTAACCTTTTGTCCCTCATCCACGAAGACACCTATTACATTTCCCCCAACTTCTGCCGATATTGCAATTGAATCGGCTTCGACTATTCCAGTATATCTATTTTCATTTCCAGTCCTTGAAAAAAACGCTACAGCCGCAAGAATAACAACTACAAGCAAAACCGGTATCAATATTCTAAGTTTCTTCATTTTTATCCTCCTTCAATATTCCCTTCATAAACAAATCGACCATATTTTTTATTTCAGTATCCATATCGGCTTTTGTAATGTCCAATTCCGGCAGCAGTTTTTTCTGTACAATCGTAAAGAATACGACTCCCATGAAAGACCTTACCATTGTGAAATAGTCCAAGTCATTTCTTACATCTTCCCTTTCCTCAAGTATCGAAGACATTACCTTTGCATAGTGCAGAATCTTTCCTATAATTTTTTCCATGAAAATATCCCGAACATCTTCGTGATATTGAATCTCTATGAATAATATCTTGAACATCTGAAAATTACGTTCGATAATACGGACCCTGTCACTAAAAAGCTTAATGAACAATTCCTCTGTTGTCAGTTCTTTGTTCATTTTTACGATGTCGTCTATTCCTTCAAAAACCGGATCAAGAGCCATCTGCTCAATAAAATTCAACACAGTTTCGTGTAAAAGCCCTTTTTTATTTTTGTAATACTTAAACAAAGCAGCCTCCGAAATTCCTGCAGAATCAGCTATTTCGCGTGTCGTTGAGGTAGCGTAGCCCTTCTTAGCAAATATAGCAACGGCACTTTTCATTATTGCACTTTTAGTATCTACTGATTTACCCATATGCTCTCCTTTCATGTTGGTGAGTGAGTACTCACTTTTATTTTACGCTTCTTTTTGCTTGTGTCAATAATTAAAATGAAAAATCCCCCGATTTTTATAAACCGAGGGATTGATATAATCATCCATGCAACATTTTTATAGATTTTTACAATTATTTTTTATACCGACAATGTGATTTTCCCTTCTTTCAAGTCCACCATAACATGTCCTCCCGAAACAACAGTTCCCTTTAAAATTTCCTCCGACAGCTTGTCTTCTACTTCCTTGATGATTACCCTTTGAAGCGGTCTCGCTCCATATTCCTGATCGAAACCTTTTTCAGCAAGAAAGCTTTTTGCATCACGAGAAATATCTATGGAGATTTCCATCGTTTCAAGCCTTGAAGTCAATTCCTTTAACATTAGTTCAACTATTTTTTCTATATGGCCTTCGTTCAATTGGTGGAACACTATTATCTCGTCTATTCTATTCAAGAATTCCGGCCTGAAGCGTTTCTTGAGTTCGGTTTTAACCTTGTCCTTCATGTTTTCATATTCGTTTTCGCCACCCGCTACAAAGCCAAGAGTAGCCTGCTTCTTAATGCTTCTGGCTCCTACATTAGATGTCATTATTATGACCGTATTCTTGAAATCCACAGTACGCCCCTTACTATCAGTCATTCGACCTTCATCAAGCAGTTGCAAAAGAAGATTAAATACATCGGGATGAGCTTTTTCAATTTCGTCAAACAATATGACCGAGTAGGGCTTTCTTCTTACTTTTTCTGTCAATTGTCCTCCGTCGTTAAATCCAACATATCCCGGAGGCGAACCAATCATTTTTGAAATTGAATGCTTTTCCATATATTCACTCATATCCACGCGAATAATTGATTCATCATCTCCGAACAATGCCTCAGATAAAGCCTTAGAAAGCTCTGTCTTTCCAACACCTGTCGGGCCCAAAAAAATGAAGGATCCTACCGGTCTATTGGGACTTTTAAGTCCTACCCTAGCACGTCTTACAGCTTTTGAAACTGATTCTATTGCTTCTTGCTGCCCTATAACTTTTTTGTGAAGAATACTCTCCAAATTAAGGAGCCTTTGTGATTCCTCTTCTGCCAATTTAGTCACCGGAATACCCGTCCAAATAGAAACAATTCTTGAAATATCATTTCTGTCAATCTCGGCTTTTTTCTTATTTTTTCCCGAAAGTTTTTTATCCTTTTCAACTTTTTCTTTTAGCATTTTTTCCCTATCTCTTATTTTGGCTGCTTCCTCGAAATTCTGCGTACTTACAGCCTCTTCTTTCTCTTTTTTCAATGTCTCCAATTCATTTTCAATATTTTCAATTTCCGGCGAACGGGTAGTTAAGCCAACTCTCAGCTTGGAAGCAGCCTCGTCAATGAGATCTACCGCCTTATCCGGTAAATATCTATCCGAAATATATCTATCTGACAATTCAGCCGCTGCCTGAATGGCTGAATCCGTTATCTTAACTCCATGATGAACCTCATATTTGTCTCTTATCCCTTCCAAAATCAATATGGTATCTTCCACTGATGGTTCCTCGACAACAATAGGCTGAAATCTTCTTTCAAGCGCCATGTCTTTCTCTATATACTTCTTGTATTCATCTATGGTTGTGGCACCTATTGCCTGCAATTCTCCTTTTGACAATGCCGGCTTCAATATATTGGATGCGTCTATTGCTCCCTCAGCCCCTCCAGCCCCTACTATTGTGTGCAGTTCATCAATAAAAAGAATTATATTCTTCTTTTTGTTGATTTCATCCACAGCCTTCGTAAGGCGCTCCTCAAACTCGCCTCTATATTTCGCACCAGCCACCAGTAATCCCATATCCAAGGCTATTATCTTCTTGTCCTTAAGGGTTTCCGACATATTTCCGTCCGCTATCTTTTGAGCAAGCCCTTCGGCTATTGCCGTTTTCCCTACACCAGGCTCCCCTATAAGCACAGGATTGTTTTTTGTCCTCCTGCTTAAAATTTGTATTACTCTTTCTATTTCCTTCGCCCTTCCCACAACCGGATCGAGCTTCCCGAGTCTCGCCTGTTCGGTCAAATCTTTTCCGTATTTATCGAGCATCGGTGTATCGCTTTTTTCTTTTTTCGGGCCGTTTTGCATATCTCCCTGTTTTTCGCTCATCATATATTTACCCATTTGCTTTACTATCATTTCCTGGGAAATTCCCATGCTTATCAAAAATTTGTTTGCAATACATTCTTTTTCGTTTGTAATAGATATTAGAATATGTTCGGTTCCCACATAGTTTTGATTGAGCCTTCTAGCCTCAACTAGACTATTCTCGAAAATACGTTTTGTTCGAGGCGTGAATCCCATTACTTCGGTGGACTTCTCCCCCATTCCAATATATGTTTTTATCATACTGCGTATGTCCTCAGCCCGAACTCCAAGGGCCTCAAGAACCTTGTAGGCCATACCGTCTTTTTCGCTCATCAAGCCTAGCAGCATATGCTCAGTCCCTACATAATTGTGACGCAAAGAAGAGGCTTCAGCTTTAGAATATTCGATGCTTTTTTTTGCCTTTTCCGTAAAATTTTCGAACAATGATGCCATATTCAGTCACCTCCGTTTATTTAAAGAATTCTCGTACTTTCCTAGCTATTTCCTCTGCAGACTCAGTGGTATCATTTTTTTCAATACTTTGAAGCTCTTTAGTGAGTGTATCCAGGTCGTCCATTTCTACATTCTTAACAATATCAATATCCACTCCCAAGCGGATAAGGGAAAGCAACTTCATGCTCTCTATACGGCTCATCAATCTTGCATTCTGAAGTATTCCCATGGCTCTGCATATTCTGTCTTCCGTTCTTGTCTTTTGCTTTGTCAGTAAATACTCTCTAGCTTGGCGCTCCTTTGCCATTACATGCATTGTTATTTTTCCCAAGTCGCCTATAATATCCTCTTCAGTTCTCCCTATTGTCACCTGGTTTGATATTTGATATATGTCGCCTTCGGTGGAAGTTCCTTCGCCATAGAGTCCCCTAACCGTAAGACCTATCGTATTTGTTATATCAAACACGCGCTTGATATATTTGGTAAATGCCAAGGCCGGCAAATGTAGCATAACTGATGCTCTCATACCTGTCCCTATATTGGATGGGCACGCCGTTAGATATCCGTAATGCTTGTCGAAGGCATAGCTTAGACTCTCCTCTATAAGATTATCTATGGCATCCGCTTCCTGATAAGCTTTGCCAATTTCAAATCCAGGAAGTACAGTTTGAATCCTTAAATGATCCTCCTCGTTTACGAGAATAGAAACAGTCTTGTCCTCGCTTATAAGAATTCCCCCAGTTTTAGGATTCTTTATCAAATCAATGCTCATGAGATGATTGGCAAGCAAATTCGCTTTTTCATCTTTGTTCATTTCAGCTACAAATTTAAATTCAAAGCCATATTTTTCAAGCCCACCCTTTTGCAGAGCAGCCCTTCTTATTAATCCCGCAACCTCCAAGCCCGCTACTTCATCCATTTTCCATGGATAAGAATTTTCGCTTATGTTTCTGGCAAGCCTTATCCTACTTGACAAGGCAATATTGTCGAAACTGTTTTTATTTATATCTTGATTTTCCATTTTCCACCTCTATTCGCAAGAATTGTTCTCCAGGTCCTTTATTTCATCCCGAAGCTCAGCCGCTCTTTCAAAATTTTCATTTCTGACCGCCTCATCCATTTTTGCTTTGTACTTTTCCAACTTTATCTCAATGGAATGCTCTTTTTCATAGGTTTTTGGTATTTTCCCTATGTGTACATCATTTCTATGCATTCTCTTTATAATCGGTAAAACCATTTCATTAAAACATTCATAACACACAGGACATCCCATCCGCCCCGTCTCCTTAAACTCATGGAAACTTATTCCGCATTTTGGGCATATCTTTTCTTTTAAAGCTTTTGATGCCTCAACATCGTCATTAAAGAGTTCAATTATACCCTTCATCATGCTGTTTGTAGGAATCTTGCCCTTGAATATGAATCCAAATTTTTCTTTGGCGCAGTTCTCACATAAATGCATTTCCTGTTTCACACCATTCTCCATTCGGCTTATATGAACTGTTGCCTTAGCTTTGCATATTTCACATTCCATGCGTCACGCCTCCCTTTTCATGAGAACAGCCATCATACTCTTGATTATTTCTGCTCTGACCCGATTTCTATTTTCTCCCGCAAATGTCAATGTCCTGTCCTTCAAAGTTGCTTTCATTATTTCGGCTTCACGCTTAGTTACGAGTTTATGTTCCAAAAGAGTGTCTATTAGAGCATCCGCCTTCATCTTGCTTATTCCATTTCCTACCGCAAGGAGTATGTTAGATACGAAATCTTCCTCATTGTATTTGATTCTGATAATCCGTATGTTCCCACCCCCACCTCTTCTACTTTCGATTATATACCCTCTTTCCAAAGGAAATCGCGTAGTTAATACATAGTTTATTTGGGACGGAGCACACTCAAAATAATTTGCCAGTTCATTCCTTTGTATCTCTATATCCCTGCTTCCCGAATCCTTAAGCATGTCCTTTATGAAAACCTCAATCAAGTCGCTTAGTCTTGCCACAAAACCACCTCTTTCTTCTTTGACTTTCTTTGACTTTGATTGTATCATAAATTTTTGCATAAAAACAGAGCAAAATCTCGAGAATTTTGCTCTGTTTTTTATTCCGTATTGTTTTGCTATGCCTTTAGTCGTCTTCTTTTTTCGCCTCTTCAATGATTTTATCGGCAAGGATTTTAGGTACTTCATCATATCTCTCAAACTCCATGGAGAATTCACCTTTTGCCTGAGTCATGGATTTAAGGTCAATAGCATACTTAAACATTTCCGCCATAGGAGCCTCAGCTTTTACGCCTTGCTCTCCCTTTCCGGCAACTTCCATGCCTAGAATTCTTCCTCGCCTCTTGTTCATATCTCCCATTATATCTCCAAGATATTCCTCAGGTATTGTAATATCAACCTTCATTACAGGCTCAAGCAAAATTGGTTTTGCCTCTGCAATACCTTTTTTAAATGCCACTGAAGCCGCAATTTTAAATGCCATCTCGCTGGAGTCAACTGGGTGATAAGAACCATCATAAAGAATTGCTTTCACATTCACTACAGGATAACCAGCAAGCGGACCATGGTCTATTGAGTCAATCAAGCCTTTTTCTACCGCCGGTATATAGTTCCTTGGAACCGATCCTCCGAAAATCTTGTCTTCAAACTCAAACAAATCTTCTGAGGGTTCAAATTTTATGTGTACATCACCATATTGACCTGCTCCACCACTCTGTTTCTTGTGTTTTCCCTGTACATCGGATTTGCCTTTTATGGTTTCGCGATATGCTATTTTGGGATCTGCAAGTTTAACCTCTACTCCATAATTATTTTTCAATTTGCTTGTTATTACCCCTAAATGCATAATTCCAAGTCCCCCTATCAGGAGCTGCTTGGTTTCCTTGTTTCTTTCCATCGTAAAGGTTGGATCCTCAGAAGACAGCTTATGCAATGATGTTCCTATTTTTTCCTCGTCTCCCTTGGATTTCGGTTCTATTGCCATAAAAAGATTAGCTTTTTTAGTCTTGATGCCATCGTAACGTATTGGAAAAGCCTTATCGCAAAGCGTGTCGCCAGTTTCAGCATATTGAAGCTTAGCAGTTGCTCCTATATCTCCAGCAGTTACTTCATCAACATCTAATTGATTCTTTCCTCTCAGAAGGAATATGGATCCGAATTTTTCCTTTTCGTCTTTGTTGGCATTTAGAAATTCCATATCCTTTTTAGCTTTGCCTGAATAAACTTTAAAGAGAGATATTTTACCTATAAACGGGTCAACTATTGTTTTAAAAACAAGGGCTGAGAATGGACCATTTTCATCAACGGCTCTCTCAGTCTCACTTTCATCATCGGGGTTTATACCCTTGTAAACTCCTTCATGCATATCCTTCGGAGTCGGCATATAATCAAAAATCATGTTCATGAGCGTATGCATTCCAACGCCTTTTTCTACAGATCCAAGCAAAACAGGTACAACCTCGCCGGACAAAACACCTTTTCTGAGGCCGGCATGGATTTCTTCCATTGTGAACTCTTCGCCCTCAAAATATTTTTCCATGAGTTCTTCATCGCTCTCCGCAACCGACTCAATCAGCATTTCCCTAACATTTGCTATTTGATCTTCCAATCCTTCAGGAATGGCAACATCTACACATTCCGCACCCTTAAGCTCGCGACCCACCATATCTACAACATTGACGAATCCTTTAAATGATTCTTCCTTACCAATTGGAATAGCAAAGGGAGCTACCTTTTTTCCGAAACGCTCCTTGAGTTCCGCAAGCACTTTTTCATAATTAACATTTTCCTTGTCCATCTTATTTATGAATATTATTCTTGGCATAGACCTTTCCTCAGCAAATTTCCATGCCTTTTCCGTACCTACCTCAATTCCAGATGTGGCATCTACCATTATGATAGCACCACCCGAAACCCTGAGTGCGCTGAAAACCTCTCCTGAAAAATCGAAATATCCCGGAGTATCCAGCAAATTGTATTTTGAATTATTCCACTCAAGAGGAATAACAGAAGTTCCTATGGTGAAACCTCTGGAAATTTCTTCTTTATCAAAATCAGAAACCGTATTTCCATCTTCAACTTTCCCCATACGTTTTACTTGCTTATTCATATAAAGAAGTCTTTCAGTCAACATTGTCTTACCACTTCCACCATGTCCCATCAAGGCTACATTTCTTATTTGCTCAACCTTGTATTTATTCATGCTATTCCTCCTTGTTTTTATAATTTTGCGTTGATTAAATATATTCTATAATAAATTCGAAATTCCTGCTATATTCTGAATTAAATATGATTTGTATCTCCTTACTTTTATGTATGGAAATTCTCAGATATAGGAAATACTGATTCCTATATCTTTTCAAATGGCATCCATAGATATAAAATAACATAAAAGGATATATATTCTTAATTGGGAAATGAAAATTATGGATAGCTGAAGAAAAAAAGTTTTGGATAAAAAGGAATTTTAAAAAAAGAATTGGCCGAAAAACAGCCTGACGAAAAACAACTTAACGATTTTTCGGAAGTAAATAGCAGTCGATGTTTAAAACGACTTTAAACAACATTCATATAAATCAACATTAAATTAACATATTGACGAACCTTTACATTTCGCAAATTTAAGATAAAACAGCCTCGCAATGAAAGGAAAACTATATATAAATCACTCAATACCAAAACCCCTTACAACTTCGACGCCTCGTGACTCTATTTCATCCGCAATAATATTTAAGCCTATTGAATCACTCGCCATGTGACCTGCAACTATTATGTTTCCTATGTTCTGAGCCAAAACGGCTTCACGTACATCGTCCGGAACATGCATGCATACAATAGTCCCTACCCCTTCCTCAAAATACGCCTTAAATACATCTGCCCCACCGTTTGTGCCTCCTGCCATTAACACGGCTATTCTTCCCGCATAGTCAGTACCCTTGCCAACCCGAATAAGCGGCCTTGAGATCGATTTCTCGTATTCCGGAATCATACAAAGCGCGCCTATTACCTCATCAAGTGTAGCCTTTTGCCTGCCCGAGAGTATCTTATCCAAATGATTTTGCACCGTTTTTTCACCTATTATGTCCGCCGGCATGTGTATGTTCATGTAGGGCATGTCGAGAAGTTTTGCAGCCGTCTCGAATCTTCCGTAGTTTCTAACATGATTGTTTAAGTCAACCGCGCTCTTTCTTTTTTCAAGCACCTTTTGAGCCTTGTTGATAGGCACCCCAAATGAAACCATTGTATCTATCTGTCTCCCCATCACCTTATGAAAATCAAGTATCTGCATGCCCGCCTTTGGATGGTGGCTTATCACACAGTCCGCACCAATCTCCCTTGCAAGAAGCAGTTCCGGCGTTTCCATGTCTATTCCAATCAAAACCTTGCTAATGTTTTCTCCCTGCTTTGTTATTCCCGAATCTTCCGGTTTTTTATCTAGCCCCGCCAATTCTAAAGCGATATCCATAATCTGCTCTGTATTCATATATCCATCTCCATTTATTTGCCATTATACACTATAAATAATTTTATACTTATATAAGCGACTTCGCAATAAATAGCTGCCTTCACATCCGACATAACTTATCCTATTTTTAAACAAGGAATATAATTATAAAGACCCAGGCAGTTTTAAATGTCCGGGTCTTTTTCAGTCTAATATATTATTAGCTTATATTTATCCAATCTATCTTATTGGGCAAACTCCAGATTCGCATCCCTCTGTCCCAATATCAAATTCAATTTTTTCTTTTTCATACTTGCTTATAAGCGAAGGAATGAAAGGCTTAAGTACGCTGGTTCTCTTGTTGAATTCATCCTCATCTATTGCTTCATATGGCAAAAGCTCATAGAAGTTGTCGTCAAGTGACAGGAAGGATATAGCTACTACGTCATCCCAGTTTTCCCACACCCACTCCTCAACTTCAGTCCACTCATGCTCGCGTACGTGTATGGTTATTGAGCAATTGTGGTCTACATAACTCTCCATAAACATCTTATAGTTCTCAAGTTGCTCTATAGCACTAACATCATATTTTGTTCTGCCCTCTGGAGCCTTTACAGGAAATTCAATTACCTTTGTAGTGCAACTTGCCATATCCTGCCCAACTTCCGGTAAAACAGGATATTCCAATTCTTCACATACCTTTACAAGGGGATCTGAAGCATTTATTCTAACCCTTCTGATGTAATATGGAGAATGTGAATAATGCACGCCGCTTGAAACGGTCGGCAGCTGGCTGAGCGTTCCTTCCGGCTTAACCGTCGTTATAAGAAGAGGCTCGTTTGTTCCTATTTCACCTGCATATTTCTTGGCTTCCTCGTGAGCAGTCTCCCTCAATTGTTCAAGCAATTCTCTTTGTTCTTCCCTGCTCATGGATAAAGCATTTACCATATCCTGCCAACCGGTCATAGAGCAGCCAAGCAATTTATCCCTTTGCTGAACCGCATCCCAAGCCGGTATTTCGAGTTCAACGCAGGTCATTCTGTACCCCGCGCGAACCGAAAGCCTTTGAGACTGCATGAGTCCATCAATGTCTAATGTATTGTCTTCTTTTACAAATGCAAATACATTTATAGTTGTAAGGTTACAGAGTCCTTTTGAATCGAGGAGTATTTCTCCACAAGGATTAACACCATTCATATTGTCTCTTCGTTTTTCTCCTGCAACCGCATTAACAAATCCCGGTTCTCCTGAGTATCTCATACTCTCGATAAGCCAATGGAGACCCTCTCTTGTAGGTTTCTTTTTATAGTAGATTGAATTATTGCTCATTTGCCTGTGAATTATTTCCTTGTCAACAATCCATTGCCCGTCTATTTGCTTATAAAGGTTTGACTTTGCTTCTATACATTCGGTATCATCAGAATCCAGAAGAACAATCTCAGCAGTCCTTCTTACACCGCCGACAACAACATTTTCGCCTATTATATTTGCCATGTCCATACAATCTATGGGCTTGAATTTAACCCTCTCGGAATCCTGTATCAGTCCGGCTTTTTTTATCACTTTATTGATTTTTACAAACATGTTTTTTAAGCTTTCATGTCCACTTGCCGTTCCTCCAAAGGTCTTAAGGCGCTCGCCATGAGGGCGAACATGGTCATAATTTACAACTATTGTCTTAATATACCTATATTCATTGCTGTAAATCATCCTAAAGAAATAATCAAGAGCCTGAACCCATCCTTCTTTACTGTCTCCAACTATTATTTTTACAGAATCGTTGTTCTTAAACTCAATGCTAGTGCTATCTTCTCTCTTATCTTTGGGTACATTAGTATAATGCTCGTGAATAAGTTCATAATCTGTTCTTACCTTTGGAAGCTTTGAAACATCCTCCCTTAAAATTCTTACACCTACACCAGAACCCACCATAAGTAAGTAAAATAAGTCTCTGAAAGATTCAAACTGATCAATAACAGTAAATGCGCAATTAAAGTTGGATATTGGATAGTGTCTTGCCACCGGTGTGTTACCAACCCAAAATGTTCTGCCTGAAAGAAACTGCTTCAATTTATAAACATTCTCAAACAATTCCTCTGCTTCGTGCTTTGTAGTTGGAACAAGGCTACAATTGTATTCAACGGCTCTTCTTACAGTTTCCCACCAATACTCACGTCTTTTTTCCTCCGGAAGCCACCTTGAATATGTTCTATAGTAAACGAAACTGCCTAGCTGCTTCATTGGAGAAGGCTTATGCTTGTAGTTACTTATGAATGCATCTGTAAGGAGTCGATCGTCAGTTCTTTTACGAGCATCTCTTGTTTTGTCGCGTTCATATCTGTAGAGAATATATTTCTTGGCAACATCCTTACGGCTGCTTCCCATCAAAAGGTCCTCTACCATATCTTGAATATCTTCTACCTTTGTAAATGCATCCCGCTCCTCAATAACCTTCATGATATCATTTGCTACAGATTGCCCAAGTTCATCATCAAGGCCCTGCTTTGTTTCCGTCATTGCCTTTTTGATTGCATTTACAATTTTCTGCGGATCAAAATCTACAAAATTACCGTCTCTTTTCACTACTTTCATCATTTGCAGGCTCCTTCACTCATATAGTCTTAATTTTATCTTTACTTTTTTAAATTTTCTCTTGACTTTTGGAAAAGCATTTATACCACATATGTGTAGTTCAATTGCTTCACTACACTATATATTGTACCACGTTTAATTGAATTATTCACATTTCTTTTGTTAAAAACAAAAATTTTTTACGCAAAAAAAGATCCGGAGAATCTTTTCTCCGAACCTTTCTATATAAAA
>CAZTZB010000015.1:0-27535 GCA_964617505.1 uncultured Peptostreptococcaceae bacterium
AAAAAAAAGCGCCGGTTAAGGCACTTTTAACGATAATTACTTAACTCCAAATTCCTCAAAATACTCAAGTGAAGCTTTCTTCAACGCTCTCTCAAATTGACCGGCATCTTCGGAAGCATCTAGCCGAATTCCCTTTTCCAGAAGCAACTTCACGAATAACCTAAGTTGTTTTCCGTAAACGGCCATTGCCTCTACGGGATAAACTCCTGGCCATGCATTGCAACTTACCACCGTTCTTTTATTTGTCTGGTCTACGCTCTCAGGAATATTTTCGTATTCGGGATCTCCGGGTTCTATTACGCAACGGGAAAGCGTCCCTGTAGGAATTCCCTCTATGCCCTTTATCTGAATAGGATTTATCTTAGTTTTATATGGATCGGCGGTCAAATCGAGTATTACGGCATGCTCCGGCAAATAGCCCAAAAGCTTGTTTGAAACGATTGCTATAGAAGTATCGCTTCTCCACGTTGCATCAACCAAAATATCAGTATCCGGAAGAATTTTTTTTAGCTGATTTTCATCGCCCGTTATGCTGCGGGTAAGCATGTTAATAATTAGTCCCGGTACTTTTTCGTTTTTACCCAAAAATTCAAGGTTGCTTAGGTTCTTAAAGGACTTTGCAGCATTAAGGCCTATCAAACCAAATCCCATTATGCTTATATTCAAAGGATTTCTGTTAAGCGCATAGAAATCGAGCCGATTTTTCTTTAAGGCTTGAAAAGCAATACTTGCTCCCGAATAAGCTGTTCCGTAATAGTTTACGACCATTCGTACGCCGTCATCATTCTTTATTGAATCCATGGAATAGCAGTATATATCTCTATTCTCAAGGTATCCGTTCCTGAACTCCCTTGTGTCAAAATGAAGCATTGAGAATAGGACTGCGCCCTTCTTCATCCAATCTATTTCAAAGGTCTCGGGTGCTCTTAGAACAATTACCAAATCGGTTTTATACGCTTCCTCACGGCTGACGAAATGAATTTTAGGGTTCACCGCAAGATAGTCTTCGTGGGAATAGCCCATTGCCGACCCATATCCATCTTCCAGGCATACCGTTTTTGCTTCAAAGCCTGTGAATAACTTAAAAAATTCAGGCAAGAAATCCCGCTTTTCCCCAACATCTTTGTGCATTCTTGGAAAACCTATACTTTTTATTTTCATGCAATCCTCCCTTTTTAAAGGGGGACCGTCCCCTTTCCCTTATGATATATCATATTTGTTCATTCTGTAAAGCATGGCAGATCGTGTTATATTAAGAAGCTCGGCCGCCTTGGTGCGATTGTTTTTTGCCTTCTCCAGGGCTGACTTTATTAACTCTTTTTCCGTTTCTTCAAGATCTATACCTTCATCTGGAAAAACAATCAAGGCCTTTCTAGCTTGTTCTTTTTCTACTAGCCTTTTGAAAGGCAAATGACCCGCCATTATATCTCCATTTCCGGAAACTATTAGTGCCCTTTCCATACAATTTTCAAGTTCCCTAATATTTCCCGGCCAATCATATGCAATGAGCTCTTTTTCAGCAGCCTCTGAAATTCCGACCACACGGTTTTCTTTGTTTTTCTTGTTAAGCAAATGCCTAGCCAAAAAAGGTATGTCCTCTCTTCTTTCCCTAAGGGCCGGCATTTCTATAGAGACTACATTTAATCTGTAGTAAAGGTCTTCTCTAAATTCACCTGCCTCAACAGCTTCCAGTATGTTTTTATTTGTAGCCGCTATGATTCTTACATCGGTTTCTATGGTTCGCAGTCCTCCCACACGCACTACACTTTTCTCTTGAACTGCGCGGAGCAGCTTAACCTGCAAGGAAGGGCTTATTTCCGCTATCTCATCTAAAAACAAGCTTCCCCCCGCCGCCTGCTCAAATTTTCCCTGCTTTGTCTTGATAGCTCCTGTAAATGCTCCCTTTTCATGTCCGAAGAGTTCGCTTTCGATAAGATTCTCGGGAATGGCTGCGCAGTTTACTGCAACAAAAGGTCTGCCCCGCCTTGTACTTTTTTCATGTATCATGCGGGCTGCCACTTCTTTTCCAGTTCCGCTTTCTCCTGTTATAAGCACACTTGAATCGGCTCCAGAAACCATTTCAATCAATTCATATACATCCCTCATCGCCTTGCTCTTGGTTTCTATGGAATAGCCCTCCATGGTTTTGCTCATTTCGTTTCTATGGTAGCTAACTTCTTTGAGTAAGCTCTTCATCCTTATAGCTCGATAAATCTTTATGCGTAGTTGGTCTATGTCAAAGGGCTTTGTTACATAGTCGTATGCTCCCTGTTTCATTGCCTCTATTGCCGTTTCGATGCTCCCATGTGCCGTTATCATTATCACGGGCATATCCGGATCCTTCTGGTGAACAGCCTTTAAGACCTCAAGTCCGTTCATTTTGGGCATCCTTAGGTCAATTACAAGAAGATCCGGTTCCTCTGCGTCAAATTTTTCCATACACTCTTTACCATTTGATGCTTCTATGACTTTGCAGTCATCTTTTATGGTTTCGGATATTATCCATCTCATATATTTTTCATCGTCTGCAACAAGCACTCTATACATTATATCCTCCTAGGCCTTCGCTAGGGGAAGCTCTACTGTGAATTCCGCTCCGCCCGCATCCATATTTTCGGCTTTAATGCTTCCCCCGTGAAGCTGCACTAATTGATAGCTTATTGAAAGTCCAAGACCGGTTCCCTCATCCTTTGTTGTATAGTAAGGATTGAAAATATCCGCAAGATCTGATTCCGATATTCCATTGCCGCTGTCCCTAAAATGAACTTCCACAAAGTTTTCCTTGCCTTCATCTATCTCTATTGAAAGCCTTCCCCCTTCAGGCATAGCCTGTACTGCGTTTAAAATAAGGTTTAGAAATACCTGCTTTAGCTTTTCCCTGTCTCCATTGACGATTATAGCTTGCGAGCTTCTCATGCGATAAAGCTTTATGTCCGCTTCTCTCAAATATGCTCCTGCAAAGGACATGATGCTATCTAACACGCTATCTATGTCAAGCATCTCAAAGTTAGGCTCAGAGGGCTTGGCAAATTTCAGCAATTCTTCTATTACAAGGTTCTGCCTCTCTATCTGCTCATTTATGATTCTTATAAACTTTGTATCCTCATCGTTAAAGGAGCCTTCCCTTTCCATTAGCTGAAGTGATCCCTTCATAATGCCAAGTGGATTTCTAAGCTCGTGCGCAATGCCCGAAACAAACTGTCCAATGGCGGCCATTTTATCTGACTGATGCAGCCTTTCCTCCAAAATCTTTTGCTCCTCAAGTTTCTCTGCCATGCGATTTATTCCATCTGCCACCTGGCCAAGCTCACCCGATGATATATCTATCCGACAGCTCAGGTCGTCTTTCATTATCTCTACTCCATCGTTTATTTTATTTACATCGCGCATGAGCTTCCTAATGATATAAAAAGCGCCCAAAACTCCAGCTAATACGCTAAATAAAACAGCAATCCCTGTAAAAATCTTTATCATCGCAAAGGTTCTAACATCGGAAATTATGGAATCTTCTATCCATATAATTCCTTCTATGTTTTCGCCGTCAAATATGGGCCTTGCACTTTTTATCTTGTTTCTCTCCCTCATGACCTGTGGCAGTTTTTTTTCATCAAAGTCCTTTTTAAACTCATTGGGAAAGGATGTTTCCGGTTTATACAATTCCGGAGTTTCCAACTCGTCGTTCCATCTTACAGCTATCTCTATTTCTAGATTCTTGTCCATAAATCCTATGCTAAAATCATGGTTCTTCTCAACAAGCGGATATAAAAATTTTTCCGCTGAATCCTCCAGATTGCCTTTTCCCGAAATACCCTGAAATTGTTCAACGAGGGTCTGGAGTTGCTCGTCAAGTTGCTGTTTCTTCTCTATTTCTATCTTTTGATAAAAATTTTGATTGGAAAAAAAGTTGACTCCCACTCCTAAAAAGAGTCCCGCTATTACTAGACAAAGCAATAGAATTAATTGTCTGCTGATGGTTTTTTTCACTCCGTCACCTCTTTTTCGGACAGTGCCCTGTCCCTCTGTCCGATTTATTCGTATCTTAGTGCGTCTATGGTGTTAAGTTTTGCGGCTTTATTAGCCGGATAAATTCCAAATATCACCCCAACCGCCAATGCAAACAGGGTTGAGAGTATAACTATACCCGAAGAAACTACCGTCTCAATGCCTACCAATTTACCTATGGCAAAGGAGCCTCCTATTCCCAATACTATTCCTATTATACCACCCATGCCGCTTAGAACAATTGATTCGATTATGAATTGGATGAGTATATCTGCATACTTTGCGCCGATAGCCTTTCTTATACCTATCTCCCTAGTCCTCTCCGTAACAGAAACAAGCATAATGTTCATTATTCCAATTCCACCTACGAAAAGCGAAATCCCCGCAATCCCTCCAAGCATAGCAGTAAGCATTCCTGTAACGCTTCCAACCGTATCCAGCACCTCACTTTGATCGAAGACGCTATAAGCATCTTCATCCTTAAACTCCCTTAAAAGATAATTCTCCATGTATGCCTTGGCTACATCCACAGTTTCCTTGGATTCAGCTTTAACGTAGATTGTTTTTATACTCGTATCTCCCGAAAGTCGTTGAGCCGATGTAAGCGGTATTATAACTATCTCATCGCTTGAACCCATCATCGAGGATCCTTTTTCTGCAAGGCTGCCTATTATAGTGAATGTTTGCCCATTTATTTTTATTGTCTGCCCTACTGCCGAGGCGCTTCCAAACAGCTCGCTCCTAATCTCGCTTCCTATAACTGCAACCTTTTGCCTGCCGTCAACGTCGGTGTCTGAAACGAACCTTCCTTCTGTCATTTCATAATTCAGTATAGAAAGGTAATCCTCATCCGTACCCGTGACGCTTATACCCTCAAGTGTGGTATTTCCAGACTTGATGTCTCCATTAAGCGAAGAACTTCCGGATACCTTTCCAACGCCTATGAAGTCTTCAAAGCTCGCCACATCTTCAATGTCGAGTGATGTATCTGCGCCTCTGCCCTTGATATTCACGGTCAGCAGATTAGAGCCCATTCCCTCGATGCTGTCGGTAACACTTTTTGTTGTTCCCTGCCCTATTGACACGAGAATTATAACGGCGCTAACTCCTATGATTACACCAAGCATTGTAAGAAAAGAGCGTGTCTTGTTTGAAAATATGCTGCTCATGGCCATTTTGAAGGTTTGCTTAATATTTATCTTCATGCAGACGCCCCTCTCCAATTATTCCATCCATAATTGTTACCCTTCGGTCACTTTCTTGCGCAATTTTATCATCATGCGTTATCATAATCAGAGTAGTCCCTTTGCTATTTAAATCATTTAAAATCTCCATTATTTCGATTCCAGATTTAGAATCCAAGTTTCCGGTAGGTTCATCTGCCAAAATTATTGGAGGATTGCCAGCTATTGCCCGGGCAATAGCAACCCTTTGTTGTTGACCACCTGAGAGCTCATTAGGTCTATGAAGACGCCTGTCGTCAAGACCAACTCTCTCAAGGGCCATTCGTGCACGCTCAATCTGCTCCTTTTCGGGTACTCTTCGGTAAATTAGCGGAAGCATTACATTCTCTAGTGCCGTGAGCTTCGGAAGCAGATTGAAGCTTTGAAATACGAATCCTATTTTCTTATTTCTTATATCAGCCTGTTCCGACGCAGCCATCTCACTTACATCTATCCCATCCAAATAGTATTTCCCCGATGTCGGAACATCGAGGCAACCTATAATATTCATGAGGGTGGATTTGCCGGAACCCGAAGGTCCTATTATTGAAACAAATTCCTTTTTCTTTATTTCGAAGGATACATTCTTTAAAACCTGCAGCTCGTTCTTTCCCATTAGATAACTCTTACATATGTTTTCGGTCTTTATCATATTCATATAATCACCCCTATTTACCTACCGGTCTTTTTCCTGTGCCCATCCCCGGCATAATCCCTACAGCCTTGTCTGTCGACTTAACCGTTTGAGTAGCCAGTCCGGTAAGAACCACGCGTTCCCCTTCTTCAAGTCCACTAATAACTTCGTAGTATCTAGCATCCATAATACCCGTCTCAACAGGAACTACAGTCTTTTCTTCATTGCCCGATTCCCCTTCTCTGTATACGGTCACAATTTTTCTGTTTTTCATTTCGGTAACAGCCTCTATGGGAAGTAAAACAACATCCTTTTGGCTTTCAATGAGGATTTCCCCATCTGCCGACATTCCTACCTTCACCATCTTGCTGTATGGAACCGACAGTGTCACATCATATGTGGCAACTCCGCTTTGCACGTCTCCAATCTCGGATATTTTTACAACCTCTCCATCAAAGACCTCTCCCGGAGCTGCATCCACAGTTATTTGAGCGCTTTGTCCCATAGAAACTTTATTTATATCCAACTCATCCACTGCTATAGTCATGCGTTTTTCAAAGCTTTTTATACTACCAAGAGTACTTTCATTGTCAATATTGCTTGAATTACTAGAGCTTTTTCCTACAGTGTCCCCCACAGAAACATCCTGCCCCGCAAGTATGCCGTCGCTCTCCGCTAGCACCTGCAAACTTTCCAGTTGCTCTGCTATCTCATCCAATTCAATTTTAGCCTCCTGAAGACTGACATTCATACCCGTCTTCTGGACTATAAGTGAATCGCTTTCAAGCACAGCAATGATTTCTCCTGCATTGACATAATCCTTTTCCTGCTTGAGTAGCTTGACAACAATAGCCTCTCCCGGTGTTTCAATAACTTCAGCCTCTTTGTATTCCAATACGCCTTCCGTAATTCCCCTTATTGTTTCAGTTCCTGTATTAATCTCAACGGAGGCTTTCAAACCTTCCGTGAATCCCCCCGGATTGTCAATAGCAACATAAACATACTGGTAAAGGCCTCCTATTTCATTGGAGGTAGGGGTTCTTTCTACCCTTGCGACCTCACCTTCTGTCACAAAAAAACTAGATGGAAATGTAATCATTGCCGATTGTCCAACCTTTATTTTTCCATCATGCGCCAAATTGTATGGAGTTTTTATATAGGCCTCGCTCTTATCCCAAACAGTCGCGACGACTTCGCCCTTAGACAAGGTCTCACCAACATCCAAATCCATGGAATCGATTACGCCCGAAATTGGTGCCCGAACCGTCAAATCCGCAACATCCCCGCTTGATGTTTTGTATTCAAGTGCAGTATTGTCATAGGCAATCTTCGCCCTTGTCCATTCCGCTAGGAGGCTACTGCTTTCAAGCTCGTAAAGAAGGTCCCCTTCCTTTACGCTATCTCCCTCATTGAAATAAATCTCTTTTACATCGGCTTCGAAACCATCCGGATCAAGCTCCTGGCTTTCTGAAGAAAAAACAGTTCCATTCCCGGTGATGGCTATCTCGATATCTCCCCTTGTCAGAGAATATACTATCTCTTCTTGCTCTGATTCGTTTCCATCTCCATTAAGGAGGGTAAACACCGATACTATAGCTAAGATTACTATACCTGCTAATATTGCCATCCCTTTTTTACTTTTTGGTTTCTTTTGTTTAATCCAATTCATGATTTTCATTGTAATCCTCCCAATATTTTTATGTTTACTGTTTATTGCAATATTTATGCCAATAAACGCCCCGCTTTTTCGTTGGAAAAAGCGGGGCGTTTATTTTTTTATCATCTTGATGTCTGATAACAGACAAGATATAATTTTTTAATCGTCTGATAACAGACAAAATCGGACAGGTCCCTGTCCCCTTGTCCGGCTAACATCCCGGCTTGGCAAGATCAATAAATCTAAAAATGGTATCCTCCTCGGTTATATTCATCAATACAAAGCCCGGGGGTTCGCAGTCTCTAGGTCTCCACGCACTGCCTGGATTTATGAACAGCACTTTTCCAACCTGCTCTGAAACTCTTTTGTGGGAATGGCCGAATATCACAATGTCAGCCTTTGCCTCAAGCGCCTTGTAATTTAGACGGTTTAGGTCATACTTTACATTGCATTTATGCCCATGGGTTATGAATATCCTATGTCCACTAATATTGAGTATTCGCTCCGACTCACCCTTTACGCTTCTGTCGCAATTGCCGGTAACCCTTACAAGATCTACGCTGCTTGGAATGTCATCCATGTCATTCCAGCCGTCTCCCGTGTGAATAAGCATATCCACCGGCATGGTCATTTCAAGGGCTTTTTTTACTGCATAGGGATGCCCATGGGTATCTCCGATTATGAGAATTTTCACTTACCGCCATCCTCCTCGGCCTTCAGCAATTCTCTAAAAAGAACAAGAGCGTTCGCCCTATGGCTTATTGAATTTTTCTCATTTTCCGAAAGTTCGGCAAAGGTTTTCCCCTTTTCCGGCACATAGAAAAGAGGGTCGTATCCGAATCCGCCTTTTCCACTTTCTTCAAATGCTATTAGGCCTTCTATTTCTCCTCTTGCGACTATTTTTCTTCCGTCAGCGAAAACAGCTGTGACAACCGATACGAAGCGCGCCGTCCGTTTCTCAATTGGAATGTCCTTCATCAGCTCGAGAAGCTTCTTGTTATTGCTGTCGTATGTTGCACCTGGCCCCGAAAAACGAGCTGAATAAACCCCAGGGTCTCCTCCAATGGCATCAACCATTAGGCCTGAGTCGTCTGCTATCGCCGAGAGTCCGGAGGCCTCCATGACCTCTCTCGCCTTCTTCTCAGAATTGCCCTCAAAGGTATCAGCGTCCTCAACTACATCTAAATTTCCGAGGCCGGCTTCCTCCATTGTAATGAGGCTTATACCAAAATCCTCTGTTATTTTTTCTATTTCTTTAAGCTTGTGCTTATTTTGCGATGCCAAAACCATTTTCATCGTTGTGGCCTCCTTAGACCTCTAAAGCCTGTCTTTGAAATTCATTCAGCTCGTCTATGCCTTTTTTTGCGAGTCTGAGGAGTTCGTCAAGAACACTTTGTGAAAACGGTGCCGCCTCGCCAGTACCCTGAATCTCTATGAATTCATTTTTATCGGTCATTACCACATTCATGTCTACATCTGCTTGAGAGTCCTCCTCATAGCAAAGGTCCAGCATAGGTATTCCCTTAACTATTCCAACGCTAACAGCAGCTACCATAGACTTGATAGGATTCTCTTCTAGTTCTCCATTCTCCATAAGCTTGGCTATGGCATCTGAAAGCGCCACAAAAGCCCCGGTTATTGAAGCCGTGCGCGTTCCACCGTCGGCCTGTATTACATCGCAGTCAATCCATATGGTTCTCTCCCCCAGCTTGTCCATATCAACTACTGTCCTGAGTGTCCTTCCTATTAGCCTCTGTATTTCGCTGGCTCTTCCATCCACCTTGCCTTTTGACGCGCTCCTTTGTTTCCTTTGGTTTGTAGAGCCCGGAAGCATTCCATATTCAGAGGTTACCCAACCCTGTCCCTTTCCTTTAAGGAACCTGGGAACTCCATTTTCTACCATAGCTGTACAAATTACCTTAGTGTTTCCAGCTTCCATCAGGACGGATCCGTCAGGATGCATTAGATAGTTCCTCGTTATCTTAACTTTTCTCAAATCCTCGAAATTTCTTTCTCCACTTCTTTCCATTATATCAATCCTCTCTTTATTACATACATTAGAATGGCAATGGCAATTGCTCCCGGCAATATTATACGATAATTTTTATAGAAGTTTTTGGATTCAACATTGAAGTATTAAATCGTCAAAACCTTACACCCGCCAACTACAAAACCCTAGCTTTCCCATATCGATTCCGCATTAATATTCTATCATAATAATTGGCCCCGGAAAACCGGGGCCTTTAATGTTTGTATTCAAGTGCGAAGTCAAAAATGTCTGTCCCTTTCTAGTTCTTTTCTATTTGAAGTAATCCATGAGTCCCTCGTAAAGTGCTTCGGCGCATTTATCTCTATAAGCCGAGGTCTTAAGAAGTTCTTCTTCATTTCCGACATTGGTAAGGAATCCAATTTCGGCGAGTACCGCAGGCATTTTTGTTTCACGTATAACTACAAGGTTGGGTCTGCTTACTATTCCGCGGTTTATAGCTCCTAGTTCCGAGACAAGGGCATCCTGCATTGCCCTAGCGAAGCTCATGCTATCTCTTCCTGTACTATCCGGGCAGTAAAGAACCTCTACGCCTGAAACTGCAGCTCGGCCGATTGCGTTGGCATGTATGCTCACGAATGCGTCTGCGTTCAGCTCATTGGCTATCTCGGCCCTGTTGTAAAGGCCTACATAATTGTCGTTGTCCCTTGTGAGATAAACTTTGAAACCCTCTCGTTCAAGCAATTTTGCGAGTCTATTGGTTACATCAAGCACGACATCCTTCTCCATCAAGCCATAGGTCGGGCTGATTGCTCCAGGATCCTTGCCCCCGTGACCTGCGTCTAAAACTATAAGTGTATTCTTGTGTATTGAGTTCTTTATTGCCGTATTCTCAAAAGCCAGGATAATTTTATCGGTCAATCCCGATGCCGACTCATCCTTGTACTCGACATTCTTTGCAATCTTGATGTAGAAATAATTGTAGTCGCTCCTTGAGGCATCTATGTCTATCGTTTCAATCAAGGTGTCCTCTATCGGAAGCACAAGGCTGTCAAGACTAAGTATGCTCTTTGGAACCTTCACAGTAATCATTCGCTTTGAGCTGTTGTAGCTTGTGCTGTGAGAGCCTCTTTCCTGGGTATTTATTGTAAGGGTCGCAAGGTTTATGTCTTCTTTCATGTAGTCTATCCCCTCAAGAGGATTACCCGAAACATACACATAGAGGTCACTATCAACTATTTCAAAATAGATATTCTCAAAGGCTATGCTCTCGTCTAAATCCACTACGATACGCGAAACCGATTCATCTGGGCCGTAATCGGCAGTAGCATCATACTGGGATGCCCGTATACTTCTTATACCTTTCGCATCAACCGTTATGCTCTCTGAGCCCTGAGGAAGAAGACAATTAATTATGTCTATTACATATCGCTTTGGATTTTCAAGCGGCATAATGTTTGCAATTGCAGGCTCTTCCCCTGTCTCTATTATAACAGCCTCGGCGCTATATATTTTCTCGACCCGTATATCCTCTATGGAATTCACAAACCTGAATATAGTAGTCTTGCTTGATGCATTATACTCCGTTTCGTATCCCCTTTTATCATTCATATCCACTACCAGTCTCGTGACGAGTGGATTTGTGTCAAATTGGGAAGCCCTAACCCTTATTATGCCGTCCTCGTAAATATCAAGTTCGGCTTGGTTTGAGCCTACAAGAAGCTTTGAATCGGTTATTGCAAATTTAGCGTTTGGTATATCGATTACAAGCTTGTCTCTATCTCCAACCGCACTTCCTTCGAGTATGTAGCTATTAGTTTCTATCTCACCCGTTGATTTTATGTGAATCTCCGAAAATTTGCCGCTTCCGTCAAAAGAAATTCCTGTTATCGACTGAACAGGTTTGTTAATTGTCGCTGTAACAGTATCAGCTATCCATCCCACATCCATTCCCAATTCCTCCGACATGAACCTTATCGGAACCATTGTTCTAGCGCTGCCTCCGTAATTTAAAAGCTTGGCGGGTATCCCGTCAGGCAGGGTTTTCTTAACGCCATTTACGGTAACTGTCGAGCTATCTATTCCAATGACAATTGTTTTTTCTTCAGTTGTCACTGTAGCTTCTTTTTTCCCCTGATTCCATGAAACATCGGCCCCAAGACTCTCGGTTATAAATCTTACCGGAACGAGGGTCCTTCCCTTGAAATTAACTGCTGGAACATCTGAAATTACGTCCTTGCCACTCATCATTATATTAACTGTGCCGACCTCGAATTCTTCGCCTGTCACCGCATCTGTTAGCGAGATAGTATCGCTTTCGTAATTTCTGGCTCCATAGGACGGCAGCGCCATAATAAGAACAATCATTGCTATAATCAATAGGGTATGCTTCTTCATGTGTTCCTCCCCGACTCTTTTTATGTTAAACGTTCATATCATTTATACCATTCGCAGGGTGCACAGTCAATCGAGAGGAATACATTGTCACTAAAAATTAACTAATTCTCAAATGCTAAATCGGACAGGTCCCTGTCCCCTTGTCCGAGTATAAAAAAATCGGGCAGGAGTATCCCCCTTTGCCCGGTTTCATAAAATAAAGGCGCCAAAGCGCCTTTATTAGAGTTTTGCTATTCTTTTAGATTAAATACATAGAAGTATGTTCCAAGTGCCGGTCTTATCTGGAATCTGTCATCTTCTACTGACAATCTTGGTATTTCCTGGTTCGGCACAGTCTCTATAACATCTATTTCTCCAGCCTCCATTGCTGTAAGCTGTGTAAATTCATCTACTATCATCAATACTTCTATTTGATTAAGCTCTACAGCATCTCTGTTCCAATAATTCTCGTTGGGCGTTAACAGTATATTCCCCATTTTATAGTCAGAGACTACAAATGGTCCGTTCGATACTGCCAATTCAGGATTCATGGACCATCCTTCCGGGTCCTGCTCAACAATATCCTCTCTTAGAGGCATGTAAGTGAACAATGCCGTAAGCTCTAGGAAGTACGGTGTAGGGCCTGTCAGCTCAACCTTGAGTGTTTTTTCGTCAAGAACCTCTATACCGACATCATCGGCCGTTCCCATACCATCATAGTATTCCATGGCTCCCTTGATGTAAAACATCTCATATCCGTACCACGATGCCACCTCGGGACTCATGACTCTTTTCCATGCATACTCAAAGTCAGAAGCCGTTACAGGCTCTCCATCCGACCAAGCAGCATCTCTCAAATGGAAGGTATATGTTGTCTGATCTTCTGAAACCTCATAGCTTTCAGCCATGGCGGGGACATACTCGCCTCCTATTTCTCTCATGAGGCCTTCAAATGTATTGTTTACTATATGACCGCCATCCTTTGAGCTTACATAACCCGGATCAAGCGTATTCGGATCGGCCGAAAGATTCCAAATAAGTGAGGAATCATCAGTTGACGCTTCACCAAAGTACCATTGTCCCAGACTCGTGTATTCCCAGCCTGAAACTCTATTTTGAACCATTATAGGACTCGTGTAATAGAAAATCGGCATTATTATCGAGTCATCCATCATAAGCTTTTCGGCCCTGTAAAGTTTTTCGTCCCGCTCTGGACCGATGACGATTTTCGATTCTTCTATTGCCTTGTCAAATTCTTCATTCTGCCAAAATGCCACATTATTACCTGAATATGATGTGAACATTTCAAGGAATGTCATTGGGTCCGGATAGTCTCCAAACCATGCCCCTGTGGCCATTGTGAAGTTGCCCTGGAATCTGTTGTCCATGAACACTCCCCACTCCTGATTGGAGATTGTAGACTCTATGTTAAGATTTTGCTTCCACATTTCCTGAATGGCTTCAGCGATGGCCTTTTGCTGTTCGTTTGTGTTGTATAGTATATCTATTATTGGGAATCCTTCCCCATTTGGGAAACCTGCTTCGGCTAAAAGACTTTGTGCCTCTTCAATCATCGCCCCATTTGGGTTAATTCCAAACTCTCCACCAACAGCTCTGAAATCCTTGCCTTTTGAGTCATTGACTCCTGGCGGCACAAAGCCGGCTGCGGGCAATTCTCCACCCTTTGTAACTTCTTCAACAATTGTTTTTCTATCTATTGCTAAAGATAGCGCCTTTCTAACTCTTTCATCTTTTACAACCTCTTTTGCTGTCACTTCCTTTGCCGGTTTCTCGACATTATGGGCACATCCGGAAGTAACCGATAAAACCAATACTGTAGCAATAAAAATTCGTGCGTATTTTTTTAACAAATTTGTTCCCTCCTGTCAAGTTAATCGGTTGATTATATGACCATTCTATATGAATTGATTCCAATTCACAAGAGATTTAACAAGAATGTCGACAAATGTCGATTAGTCAAGCGCATGACATGCGCATAGGTGACCCCCTCCAATATCTTTTATCTCCGGAATCTCTAGTTCGCAAATCTTTTTGGCAATGGGACACATGTTGTGGTAACTACAACCGACTGATGATTCAGAGTCATTTTTCTTTTCAATCTTAATAAGCTTAGTATTTTTATTTATGCTTTCATCCAATTTAATTGAAGGAACTGCTAAAAGCAAAGCCCTTGTATATGGATGGGCCGGATTGCTATAAAGCTCTTGGGCCCTTGCCTGCTCAACTATTTTCCCCCGGTGCATTACCCCTATTGTGTTGGAAATGTGCTTAACTATCGAAAGATCGTGCGCGATGAAAAGGTAGGTTAATCCGTTTTTTTCCTGCAATTCCTTTAGCATATTAATAACCTGGGCCTGAATAGAGAGGTCCAGAGCAGATACTGGTTCATCACAGATTATCATTTCAGGATTGACAGCTATGGCTCTTGCTATTCCTATTCTCTGCCTCTGCCCTCCGGAAAATTCATGGGGATATCTATTTGCGTGGCTTTCAGAAAGCCCAACAGAGCGGAGCAGATGGCAAACCATTTCCCTTTGGTTTTTTTTCGTTTCCATGCCTAAAATTTCAATGGGTTCTCCCACTATCTCGCCTATTGTCATTCTAGGATTTAGCGACCCATATGGATCTTGAAATATCATCTGGATCTTTTTTCTGAACGGTTTCAAATCTTTTTTGTTCAGTTTTCCTATTTCTCTTCCTCCAAACCATATTTCACCTTCTGTAGGCTTGTAAAGCCGGGCTATAGTCCTTCCCGTTGTTGTTTTTCCGCATCCCGATTCTCCCACAAGGCCATAGGTTTCTCCTTTATTTATTTTAAATGAAAGGCCATCTATGGCTCGAATGCTTTCGGCTCCTCTTTTAGCAGGAAATATCTTTTTTAGCTTCCTTACATCCAGTAAAATTTCTTTATTAGCCTCTTCAATCATTGCCTGCCCCCTTCAAGAAAGTCTCTTTAATGCTAAGCGGAACATCTTTGTCAAGAAGCCAGCACATAGCTTTGCTTCCGCTTTCTGTTTCATAGTATCCGGGTTTTTCTGCTTTGCATATTTTCATGGCATGGGGGCATCTTGGCGAAAATGGACATCCCAAGCTATCATTATACATGTCAGGCGGCGAGCCTTCGATTGAATAAAGCCTCTTATTGCTTAATGTATTAAACCCCGGAATTGATTTTATCAATCCTCTAGTATAGGGATGCATTGGGTTTTTTAAAACATCTGTGGCCTTTCCGCTTTCCATTATTAAGCCTCCGTACATTACAGCCACCCTGCTGCATAGTTCTGCTACGACACCCAAGTCATGTGTTATGACAAGCATGGACATCTCGGTTTTTTTTCTTATTTCTTTTAGAAGTTGCAGGATTTGCGCCTGAACCGTAGCATCGAGAGAGCTTGTAGCTTCATCGGCTATTATCAAGTCGGGTTCACAGCAAAGGGCCATTGCTATCATTACCCTTTGCTGCATTCCTCCAGAAAATTCGTGTGGGTATTGGGACATTCTGCTATATGGATGCAATATCCCAACCTCCAAGAGCGCTTTAGCCGCCCTTTCACGAGCTTCTTTTGGGGATAGTTTTTTATGTTTCATTAAGGTTTCAATTATTTGATTTCCTATAGTAAAAACCGGATTTAAGGATGCTGAAGGGTCTTGGAAAATCATTGCAATCTTGCCGCCCCTGACATCCATCATTTCCTTTTCATTTTTATCCATTAGATTTTCTTTGTTGAAAAAAATTTCGCCATCGAGTATTCTTCCCGGCTTATCAATCAGTTTCATTATTGAAAGGGCAGTTGCAGTTTTTCCACTTCCACTTTCCCCAACAATCCCAACGGCCTCCCCCTTTTCTATTTCAAGGTAAACTCCCCTCACAGCACGCACTTCTCCTAAACCTGTAAAGAAGGATGTCTTTAGATTTTTTATTTCAAGTAATTTTTTAGGCAAAATGCCCACCCCCACGCCTATCTTCTTGTTTTAGGATCCAAGGCGTCTCTCAAGCCGTCTCCAAGGAAATTGAAGGCCAAAATTGTGATGCAAATGGCCATTGACGGAAAAAATAATTCATATCCATAAAGCCTCATCCCTCCCATTGCATCATTTGCAAGGGTTCCCCAGGAAGCCATGGGAGGCGATACTCCAAGCCCTATGAAGCTAAGGAAAGCCTCGGTAAAAATGGCTGCAGGTATCATCATTGTCATAGCGGCAATGATTGGTCCGGCTGCATTTGGCAAAATATGCCTTGTCATTATCCGAAGAGGTCCGGCTCCTGAAACTCTTGCCGCCAAAACATAATCTCTTTTTTTAAGTGATAAAATTTGCCCCCTCGCAATTCTCGCCATACCAACCCAATATATCAATCCTATTGTCAGTATTATCGATTTTATTCCCGAACCGATTAAAACGGTCAAAAGTATCACATATAGAATGAGGGGTATTGTGCTTATTATATCCACAAACCTCATCATTGCCTCGTCTATGTGGCCGCCTGCAAGCCCAGAAATGAATCCGTAGGAAACACCTATTATTAGATTGACTGCGCTTGCTAGGAATGCTATCAAAAGGGATATTCTTGCCCCGCTAAGAACCCTTACAAACAAGTCTCTTCCTGAAGCATCGCTGCCAAACCAATAAGTTTTGTTGAACACTTTCTTTAATGGATTGACTTCCTGTCCGTCAGATGTCAATATGAATTTTTTTTCCGCTGAAAACAAGCTGGTGTCATTGCCCGCCTGGGAATAATCCAATACTAGTCTTTTTTCTCCTATACTGTATACTTTTGATTTGCCAACGATATTTTCACTCATAGGATCTATGCGTTCCAAAAATTCTCCATTTCGAGAAACAAGATATAGCTTGTATTCCTTATGTACATAAACATAGGTATTTTCGTCAATTGAATAGATTTCAAATCTTGGAGGCAAATTGGAAAACCTGAGATTTTGATCCGAGTATTTATATTGTGACATCTCGGGACCCAAAATTGCCATTGCCAATATGATTGCTATTGTAAAAAGCCCCGCCATTGCAAGCTTATTTTGCATAAGGCTCTTCCATGCATCTAACCAGAAGCCTGAAGGTTTTCTGTATATTTTTTCCATTTCGCATGCTTCTCTTTCAAGGGGTTCCCATAAGGATTGATCCCTTCTGATTTTACCGGCCATCCCAAGCCCCCCTATTCGTTAAGCTTGATTCTTGGATCCATCAAGGCATATATCATATCGGCAAGAAAAGTCATTGCAATCAGCAATACCGCATAGAAAATCGTTGCTCCCATTATAACGGTATAGTCTCTGTTAACGACACTCTCCACGAAGTACTTTCCCATTCCGGATATCGCAAAGATTCTTTCTACTACAAATGAACCTGTCAGTATTGTTGCAATCATTGGAGCTATTGATGAAACGACAGGGGCCAATGCGTTTTTAAGTGCATGCTTGTATAGAATGGAGTTGCGAGAAAGCCCCTTTGCCCTCGCTGTCCTTATGTAATCCTGCCCAAGAACTTCAATCATTGACGACCTTGTAAGCCTAGCCACGAATGCAAGAGAAAAACCTGAAAGTGCTATTACGGGTCCAACCATGTGCTTCCATGTCCCCAAACCAAATGTTGGAAGCCATCCAAGTTTTGCGCTAAAAATATATATAAAGGCCGTTGCAAGTAAAAAGCTTGGAATCGTTATCCCCAGTGTTGCGAGAAGCATAACGGCACGATCCGGCCATAAATTTCTCTTGACCGCAGACAAAACACCCATGGGTATTCCAAGCAGAAATACCAAAGCGATTGAAACCCCTCCTATTTTCGCAGATATCGGGAAACTTTCTTTGATGATTTGATTGACGCTTGCACCGGTTTTTCTGTAACTCGGTCCCAAATCAAAAGCCATTATATCTTTAAGATAATCGATATACTGCGTCAGCAAGGGATCATTTAAATGATATTTTTCATTCAATGCATTTAGAACCGGTTCGGGCAAGGGCCTGTCACTCGAAAACGGTCCACTTGGAAGGGCATGCAGAAGGAAAAAAGTAATTGTTATTATTAGAAACATGGCAATCGCCATTGAAACAAGTCTTCCTGCCAGATATCTGACCAAATCAATTCCCCTCCTTGCCCTTGTCGAATACAATGCACCGCACCGGAACGCATTATTACCTTTATATTACATTAAGAAAAACACTTATACAATGCATTACATCTTGTATCCGTCTTCAATAACAATTTAAAATCCTTCCTTCTGCCAATAAGACAGAAGCCCCGAAATTTCCACGAATTCCGGGGCTTCTGTTCTTGCCTCTGATTTTTATAAATTGCCAAGCTTATCCTTGATTAAACGGTTTACTGTTTGGGGAGCCGCCTTGCCTTTTGACGCCTTCATAACCTGTCCGACAAGGAATCCAAGAGCTCTATCTTTTCCGTTTCTATAATCCTCTATTGATTGTGGATTCTCTGAAATTATTCTGACAACTATTTCCTCGATAGCCGATTCATCCGTTATCTGTTTCATTCCTTTTTCCTCTATTACCTTTTCAGGTTTTTTGCCTGTCTCTGCCATTTCCCTAAAAACCTTCTTGGCCATGTTGTTGCTTATGGTTCCATCAATCACGAATTTAAGAAGATTGGCAAAGTCAGTGGAATTAAAAGGCATGTCAGTAATGTCCGCATCCGTGTCCTTAAGCCTTCGTAGGACCTCGGTCATTATAAAGTTGCTGGCAAGCTTCGCGTCCCCTGCCTGACTCACCGCATCCTCATAGAATGCCGCCAAGGCCTTGGACGAAACAATAACGTCTGCATCGTAGACCGGTATTCCGTATAGCTTAACGAGCCTTTCCTTCTTTGCCTCCGGAAGCTCGGGAAGTTCTTTTCTTACGCGCGCAATCCATTCTTCGCTTATTTCCATCTCCACCAAATCGGGCTCCGGGAAGTACCTGTAGTCGTTTGCATATTCCTTGCTTCTCATGGATAATGTAAGGCCTTTTGAATCATCCCATCTGCGGGTATCCTTTAGCGTGTTTCCCCCATTCTCGAGCGCCTCTATATGCCGAGCAGTTTCGTACTCTATGGCTTTTGCGGCAGCCTTGAATGAATTAAGGTTCTTGATCTCCGCAATTTCAGTTTTTCTTCCATCGTCCGCGACAACATTTACATTAACGTCGCATCTGAGCGAGCCCTGCTCCATCTTTACATCGGAAACCTCGATGTATTCCAGTATGGCCTTTAGCTTCTCCAAAAATGCTGTTGCCTCTGCCGCGCTTGCCATGTCGGGCCTTGAAACAACCTCTATAAGCGGAACACCGCAGCGGTTGTAGTTTAAAAGGGATGATCCGTCTTCGGTATGGAGCGATTTCCCAGTGTCTTCCTCCATGTGTATTCTCTCTATTCCAATTTTCTTAGTGCCTTCCTCTGTTTCTATTTCAATATATCCATCCGTGCAAATAGGCATGTCGTATTGTGAAATTTGGTATGCCTTTGGAAGATCGGGATAAAAATAGTTTTTCCTGTCCATTTTGCAGGTTTGTGCAATTTTACAGTTTGCCGAAAGCCCAGCCATTATGGCAAATTCGATGGCTCTCTTGTTTATTACAGGCAGCGTTCCCGGGAGTCCTATGCATATTGGGCAACAATGCGTGTTGACCTCGCCTCCGAATGCCGTCGAACATGTGCAAAACATCTTAGATTCCGTCAAAAGCTCCGCGTGAATTTCAAGACCCACTAATGTTCTATAGTTCATTTGCATCGCCCCCCATGATTGCAGCTCTCTGTCTATATACCCCTGATGCTTGTTCGAAGCTGTAGGCGGCCCTAATAAGCGTAGCTTCATCGAAGAATTTTCCTATCAGCTGCATTCCCACAGGCAATCCGTCCTTGAAGCCGCACGGCAAGGAAAGAGCTGGAACGCCAGCTATGTTAACCGGAACCGTGCATATGTCACTCATGTACATCTCTAAAGGATCATCCGATTTTTCGCCTATTTTAAATGCCGTAGAAGGCGCGGTAGGCGTCAGTATGAAGTCGTATGTTTCAAAGGCTTTCTCGAATTCCTGTTTGATTAGGGTTCTTACCTTGAGTCCCCTGTTGTAGTATGCATCATAGTAGCCCGAGCTTAGAGAATATGTCCCAAGCATTATCCTCCGCTTGACTTCCTCTCCGAATCCCTGACTCCTCGTCTTTATAAACATATCCTTGAAGCCTTCATAGTTTTTAGCCCTGTATCCGAACCTTGCCCCATCGAAGCGGGCCAGATTTGAAGAACATTCGCTGGTTGCCAGTATGTAATACACCGACAAGGCATGCTTGGCCGATGGAAGAGAAATCTCCTCGCATACGGCACCCATGGATTCGTAGAGCCTAGCGGCTTCAAGCACCATGGCCTTTACATCTTCATCTATTCCTTCTCTGAAGAATTCTTTGGGAATACCTATGCGCATACCCTTTACTCCATTCTTCATTCCCTTTGTGAGATCCGGAGCAGGGCAGTCAACAGATGTCGAATCCTTGCTGTCATGCCCGCTGATTGTATTCATTACCAGTGCGCAGTCCTCTACATCCTTTCCTAATGGCCCTATCTGGTCAAGTGAGGATGCAAAAGCGACAAGTCCGTATCTGGAGACGCGTCCGTAGGTTGGTTTTAATCCTACAAGTCCTGTGAAAGCAGCGGGTTGTCTGATTGAACCTCCCGTATCCGATCCTAGCGAATAAAAAACCTCCCCTGAAGCAACCGAAGCCGCCGAGCCACCGCTCGAACCGCCTGGAACCCTGTCTGTATCCCATGGATTCTTTGTTGTCTTATAGGCCGAATTCTCTGTCGACGAGCCCATTGCAAACTCATCCATATTTGTTTTTCCAATTATGACAGCTCCAGCACTTTTGAGCTTTTGGGTTACCGTAGCGTCATAGGGAGGAATAAAATTGCCGAGTATCTTTGAAGCGCAGGTAGTGAGTATACCGTCTGTGCACATGTTGTCCTTAAGCGCCATCGGTATACCGGCCAAATCGCCGAGAAGCTCTCCCTTTTTCATAGCCTCGTCAAAGGCCTTAGCCTGCAAGAGTGCTTCTTTCTTAGTAAGTGTGATAAAGGAATCCACCTTGCTTTCTACTTCATCTATTCTTTTATAGCTTTCCTGCGTAAGCTCCACAGAGGAAAGCTCTCTATTCCTTAGTTTGTCCCGCACTTCGTGGGCTGTCAAATCGTATATTTTCATTGTCGCCTCCTAATCTACCATTCTTGGCACTTCAAAACAGCCGCTTCTTTTAGCAGGAGCATTTTGAAGAATTTTTACGCGATCCATCGAGGGCTCTGAAATGTCCTCGCGAAATACATTTTTTATATCGAGTGCGTGGTTCGTGGGTTCCACCCCTTCAACATCGACTTCTTTTAATTGCTCGATGTATCCTATTACTGCTCCCAATTTTTCTGTAAATCCCAGTTTTTCTTTTTCTTCAAACTCAAGATGTGCAAGCCTAGCGACATGTTCTACATCTTTTACGGTTATTGCCATATTTAATTCCTCCTATTCTTCTATCATTCTTCCAAAAACCGCCTCGTCGATTATTTCGACTCCCAGCTTTATGGCCTTGTCGTATTTTGAACCGGGGGCCTCCCCGGCAAGAACGTAATCCGTTTTTTTGCTTACGCTCGAAGAAACCTTTCCTCCTCCTTGCTCTATGAGCGCTTTGGCTTCAGTACGAGAGAAGCCGCTTAGCGTTCCCGTAAGAACAAAGGTCTTTCCGTCAAAGCTTTTTTTGACATCTTGTTTTGAGTCGTCCTTCGTCAGTTTAAGCCCAGACGATTTTAGCCTTTCAATTATTGAAAGATTGCTTTCATCCTTAAAAAACGCTTCGAGGCTTTCCGCCATCTTTGGTCCAATTTCAGGTACCAGAGTCCACTCCTCATATCCTGCTTCCATCAAGGCGTCAAAGGACTTGAACCGGTCTGACAAAACACTCGCCGCGCGGCTCCCTATGTGCCTTATTCCAAGAGCAAATAAGAGCCTCGACATGTCCCTCTTTTTCGAATCCTCTATAGCATTTAGAAGATTGTCAGCAGATTTGCCAGCCATGCGTTCGAGCTCAAGCAGGTCTTCTTTTTTTAGATTATAAAGGTCCGATGGGTCGCAAATGAGCTTGCTCTCCAAAAGTTGGGCGACTATAGATTCTCCCAGGCCATCTATGTCCATGGCTCCCTTTGATACGAAGTGTATTATTCCCCTTTTAAGCTGCGCCGGACAGCCCGCATTGATGCATCTTAAGGCTGCTTCTCCCTCGAAGCGTACCGTCTTCTCTCCGCATGAGGGACAGACCGATGGAAAAGCAAAAGGCTTTTCATTGCCGGTCCTCTTTTCTTTAAGAACACGAACCACCTCGGGTATTATGTCACCCGCCTTGTGTATTATGATGCGGTCATTTATTCGTATGTCCTTTTCTTTTATAAAATCCTCATTGTGAAGGGTTGCCCTGCCTACGACAGATCCGGCAACAAGAACAGGCTCAAGAACCGCTGCAGGCGTTATTGCACCGGTGCGGCCTACCTGCACAATTATATCCAAAACCTCTGTTTCTTTTTCTTCTGCGGGAAACTTGTATGCTATTGACCATCTTGGGCTCTTGGCTTTTTCTCCGAGTCGCTTCTGCATTTCCAGATTGTCAACCTTTACTACAAGTCCGTCTATGTCGTAATCAAGTCCGTGGCGTTTCTCTGTCCATTCCCTAGTGAATTCAATTACAGACTCTATGCTTTCAAATGTATTGTATTTTGTAACTGTAAAGCCCATCTCTCGCAAAAAATCCAGTGACTCCGTATGATACGAAAGATTATCCGAATCTATTTGGAGTGCCGCAAATACAAACAAATCCAAGCCCCTTGAAGCTGTCACTTTTGAATCAAGCTGCCTAAGGGAGCCAGCCGCAGCGTTCCTAGGATTTGCGAACGGCGATAATCCGTTTTCTTCCTGTTTAAGGTTTAGCCCTGCAAATGTTTTTTTCGATATATATGCCTCTCCCCTCACCTGGAGGTCTAAAGGCTCTTTTAGAACGAGCGGAAGGCTTCTAATCGTTTTAAGGTTTTCCGTTATGTCCTCACCTATGAGTCCGTTTCCTCTGGTTGCTCCCTGAACAAACCTTCCATTTTCATACCTTAAGGCAACAGTAAGCCCGTCAATTTTAAATTCCACGGCATATCTCAAGTCAGACGAATTTCCCAATTCCTTCCTCGTTCTTAAATCGAAGGCTCTCAGGTCTTCCGGACCGAAAGCGTTGTCCAGACTAAGCAAAGGAACACTGTGGTTTACCTGCCCGAAAGAATCTATCGGCTCGCCACCAACCCTTTGGGTCGGCGAATCTTGAGGAAGCAGATGTGGATTCTTCTCTTCGAGATCTATAAGTTCTTGCATCAAGAGGTCATATTCGTGGTCTGTAATCTCAGGAGAATCCTGAGAGTAATACAAATATTCATGATGCCTTATGGAATCGACAAGCTCTTTTATGCGTTTTGCTTCTGGGGTTTTTCCCATATTTATCCCCCCTACCCAATAATTTCAAGCGGCGCAAATCCAAGCATTAGTTTCTTTACACCCTTCTGATCAAAAGCTATTGTAAGCAATGTTTTTTCTCCAGAACCCTGTGAACTTATTACCATGCCATCACCAAATATCTTGTGCCTAACCTTTGTTCCAGGTTTTAGCTCTCCTGAAATGAATTCGTCAACCTTCATAGGCTCAAAAACTTCTCGTCCAAGGTTCACCATAGTGTCGAATGAACCTGATTTACGCTTGTTTTCCAATTCATCCTCTATGCGACCCTTTATGAGTTCTTTGGGTATTTCTTCCAAAAAACAGGACATTGGATTACTCATGCTTTTTCCATGCTGCGTCCTTCTTGAAGCATGGGACATGTAAAGATGCTTCTGTGCCCTTGTTATGCCCACATAACAAAGCCTGCGTTCCTCCTCAAGTTCCTTGTTGTCCGTAAGGGACCGGAATCCCGGGAAGATTCCGTCTTCCATGCCAACCATGAATACGCATGGAAATTCGAGACCCTTTGCGCTGTGGAGGGTCATCAACACCACCTGGTCTTCTTCTTCAACATAATTATCGAGGTCGCTCATGAGCGATATGCCCTGAAGATAAAGTTCTAGCGTTACATCAGGGGTTTTGCTTTCGAATTCCTCTATTGAAGAGACAAGTTCCTCTATGTTTTCTATTCGGGTCCTTGCCTCAACCGTGTCTTTTAATACAAGATCCTCAACATATCCGGTTCCTTCTACTATTGCACTGAGAACTTCCGAAACGGAGCATTCGTTCTTCTTGTCAATAAGGCTAACTATGAAATCTACAAATGATCTAAGACTTTTAGCAGCCTTTGCTGAAAGGCCCAATGATTCAACATCAAGCAAAATATTAAATACATCGGTATCGGCTTCTTCAGCCGCTTGGCGTATCTTTTCGACCGTCCTAGAACCTATGCCCCTTTTAGGAACATTGATCACCCTGAAAAGGCTTACATCGTCCTTTTGGTTCTGCGCAAGCTTCATGTAGGCCATAAGGTCCTTTATCTCCATGCGGTCGTAGAATTTCCTTCCCCCCACAACCTTGTATGTGATGCCGCTTCGCATGAGAGACTCCTCTATTACCCTTGACTGTGCGTTCATTCTGTAAAGAATGGCGAAATCTCGGTTATCCAATGATTCTCGGTACCTTAGGTCCTCTATCGTCTTTACTATATATTCCGCTTCCTTGTATTCATTGTAAGCCTTGTAGTAGCGTATTCTTTCCCCTTCTTCGTTATCCGTCCAGAGATTCTTCTTTTTACGACTCAAATTGCCCTTTATTACCTCATTAGCCGCCTTAAGGATCCTCTTTGTGGATCGGTAGTTCTGCTCAAGCTTGATTATCTTGGAATTAGGATAATCCTTCTCAAAATCAAGAATATTCCTAATGTCTGCACCCCTGAACTTGTAAATGGATTGGTCCGCATCTCCAACAACGCATAGGTTTCCATTTTTTTTAGCCAACATCTTTATAAGCTGATATTGAGCCATGTTAGTGTCCTGGTACTCATCTACCATTACATATTGAAATCTGTCCTGATATTTTTCCAAGATATCCGGTTCTTTTCTAAACAGTTCTATTGTCTTGTTTATGAGGTCGTCGAAATCGAGAGCGTTATTTGCCTTTAGGCGCCTCTGATAACGATCGTATACCTCCCAAACCTTCTTATGGTCTAGGCTGCTGTGGTTCTTTTCCCTATACTTATCAGGGGTCATCAATTGGTCCTTTGCGCGGCTTATTTGATTTATCATGTATTTCGGCTCATAATCTTCCATCATGTTAAGGGCCTTCATTATGTCCTTTATAACCGTTTTCTGGTCTGCGGTATCGTAAATGACGAAATCCCTTGTATATCCCAACTTGTCTATGTTGCTTCTGAGTATTCTCACGCAGGCCGAATGGAAGGTGCTAACCCACATGTTTCGCGATACATCACCAACGAGTTCCCTCACCCTATTTTTCATCTCATTTGCCGCCTTGTTGGTAAATGTTATAGCAAGGATGGAAGAAGGGTATATGCCAAGTTCATCTATAAGATAGGCTATTTTATATGTAAGAACCCGCGTCTTTCCGCTCCCAGCTCCAGCCACTACCAATATGGGCCCCTCGGTTTGCTTTACTGCCTCCAGTTGCTTTTCGTTCAACTTGGTCAAATCCATAATGTTGCTCCCTTCGATTCTTCTAAATTGATTTTATAATATATCCCATGCTTGTTCAAACAAAAGCAATAGTTTTTTGGTATAATGATAAAAAGTCTTTTAGAGAGGTGATTGATTGTGAATACTTTTGACGAAAATGACTACAAAGGCGATTTTAAAGACGTTGAATTCGAAACAATTGAAATAGATCCCGATGTGGAGAAAAAAATAGAAGAAATTGAGGATATGCAAAAGAAACAAAGACGGAGCCGAAAACAAACAGGGAGTCCGGAGAGAAACGTTTTATTTGCTTCCCTTTGGTCTATCGCAAAAATTGCTATATTCATATTCATAGTTCTGCCTGTTCTGTTCTCTCTTCTCGGGTTCACTTTGACATTCCTGCTTTACGCAATACCGGTATTTCTGATTGCCGCATTCATAATGCGTCTTTTCGGACGTTAGCCATTAATACTGGAGAATGAATTGTTTTGAATATGTTAGAAGTAAACCCCGGATAGCTATTCCGGGGTTTACTTCTCCCTTAGGATTAAAAGCACAAAGTTCTTTTCTTCCGGTGTCTCAGAATATAATTTCGTAATATCGGTCAAGCTTGCCTGCAAGTTCCTTTATGCTTATATACCTCGACTCTCTTATTGTTTCTTTTCCGTGTACATAGCCTATGATTCCCGGCAATGCAAAAATACCAAACTTCCCTGCAGCCTCAGGCCGCAAGTTCATATCGATTCTGTAGCAATCGATTTCCGGATATTTATTTAAGAGTTCATCAAGTTTCATTCCAAAAACTTCGCACACGGCACATTCTTTTGATGAAAAATAAAGTATAACAAACTTTTTTGTCAATACTATGTTGTCAACCATGTTTAATTCGTAAAGTTTTTTCATTTTAATACCCCTCCTACATTATACACTTTACATCGCTTCTCATACATTTTTTATGCCTGTTTTAAAAAAATAATGTCGGGTATCAATTGAACGAATACATATGAAAAGGAGGAAATTAAATGAAAATTCAAGACTATGCAATTAAAAAAGAAGAGGCGGCCCAAAAATACTATGAAAATCTTTCCGGATGCTCGAAAAATCCCGGAATTAAGAAAATTTTTAACATGCTGGCCGAAGAAGAGCAAAAGCATTGCGATATTCTAAGGAATATAGGCAAATATGAAGGCATGGAAAAGGAAACCGGTTTACTTGAAAATGCTACAGAATTGCTTATGTCCTCTTTAAAAACCAATAGGGAATCGCTTTGTAATTCCGAAAATATTGATGTATATGAAAAAGCAATCGAAATGGAACACGAAAGCATACGCATTTATGAGGATGCCTTCTCTGAAACCGATGATCCGAAAGCAAAAAAAGCCTTCAGATTTTTGGCAGATCAAGAGATCAAGCACAAAACTCTCATAGAAAACATAATTGAATTTATCAAAAAACCGGAAAGAACAGTTGAGCATGCTGAATTTGCTCGCCTAGACTCGGAAGATTAAGCCGTTAAATGCGCTTTGCACTCTCGCGGGCTATGTTATAATATTAAAGAAGGAGCCTGGGAGGTGTATAACGTGAAAGGCAAGATTCTTGACAATCAAATCGCACTTTGGGACTTTAAAAGCGACACGAAGCAGTTTTTTGAAAACAGCTTCGAGAAGACGGTCTTCAAGCCATACATAAAACACCTAGTCGTTTCCTGCCCGATCGAAAAACCTTCGGGACTAGTTCTTGAAAAAGGTATGTTTTGGTGTCCCTATTGCAAGCAAAAGGTAATGTTCGTAAAGGACAAATACCTTGGAATCAAACGTTGCCCAATATGCGGAATCTCAGAGAATGATTTTCATGTCAAAAGAGAAAATAAGAAAAAACGTTAAAACTTATTCATTGTGATATGACACCTCTAAATAGATAAACTGATTTAAATCAGTTTATCTATTTAGAGGTGTCT
>CAZTZB010000016.1:0-9551 GCA_964617505.1 uncultured Peptostreptococcaceae bacterium
AAAAATTAAAGTTATTGGTATTTTGGTGGATTCAGGTGTTTATTCTTTAAAGAATCCATTATATGATGTAAGTACCTTTTACAGGTAAATTGAAGAATGAATAAGTAAAATCAATGGAGGTAGGCGCATGATGGGCGATGGACGCTATTATACACCCGAGCAGTTTTTTAATGTTGTATTATTCACCGTGCTTATCATTATTATGACCATTGTTTTTATGCTGTGTTTTTATACGGTTGACCGATATAAAAAATGGATACTTACAGTATTTGGCTTTTTGGACCTTTCCTTGCTGGCTGCTTTTATTGCTGAAGTGGCATATAAAGAAAATGTTGTTGATCGATTGCATGTGATGGGCGGCCTTTTCTTGTTTTCCTATATAGTCATATCCCTGGGCTTTTATATTTATTATTTTATGAAGAGTAAAGAGAAGCCTCATATGGCGATTACGTTTATTCTGTTTTGTTTGCCTTCGATTATTTATTTATTGAAGCCTGAGTTTGTAAATATAATTTACATACCGCTTGTAGCGAATTCCATTGTATTGTTAAAGCGATTTGCAATGTACAGAGTGAGTTCATCGGTATTCTCCTATGCTAAAGAGCTAGTACTGGATTATGTTTTTATAATAGGAATCAATGGGGACCTTATTTTCAGCAGCGATAAGGTTGGCTCTTCTTCACTTTTTAAAAAAATGAGTAAAATCGATGTTGATAATATAGAAAGTGCTTTTTATGATAAGGTGATTATCCGAAAGGCATTTGGTAAACAGTTCATTAAATTGGATGGCGAAAAATTATTTTATTTTCAATATCAAATAAAAGAAATTAAGGACAAAGGGAAGGTCCTTGGCTATATATTGACTTTTACAGATATAACAGACCTTATTGCCATGCTTGATGAGTTAAGCAACAAGCGGGAAGAAATATCTGCAAAAAATGCGGAACTTATGAAGTATAAGGATATCGTTTATGCCATTGAAAGAGAAAAAGAGATTGGCACTCTAATGGATGAAATTGCAGGTACGCAGCAAAGGGCGATGCTTGAACTTAAAGACGAAATTGAAAATCTGGATATATACGATGAAAAGTTTGTATCTAAGATAGATGAATTGATTGTTGAGGCAAAAGCTGATCTGAAAGATGTTAGGGATATTGTGACTGCATATGTAAGCTACTATGACTAAGGGGGACGTTATGATTAGAATAATAATTGCGGATGATCAAATGTTGCTACGAAAATCGCTGAGTCAAATCATTAGCATAGATGAAGAAATAAGCGTAGTAGCTATGGCATCTACGGGTAGAGAGGCTATTGACGAGTGTGAAAGAGTAAATCCCGATATTGTAATTATGGACATTGAAATGCCTAAAATGAACGGTATTACGGCCCTTAGAATAATCAAAGAAAAATATCCGGATATAAAAGTGATAATGCTGACAACCTTTGATAATAAAGAAAATATCATATTATCATTTTTGGCTCAGGCGGATGGATATATAACAAAAGATATAGAACCGCAAGAACTTATAACAACGATAAAATGTGTAAATTATGGATTGACTGTAATACATAAAAGCGTGAAAGAAATAATGACAAATAGGCTCGGAAAAATGGCGTCTAAAAGAAAAAATTACGTAGCTTTGTTGAATGTTGAAGAAATAGATATGACCAAGTTGATTGTAGATGGCAAAAGCAATAAGGAAATCGCGAAAAGCTTCAATTACACTGAAGGAACAGTAAAGAATAAAGTGAGCAGAATATATGAAAAACTTGGCATATCAGATCGCTTGCAATTGGCAGTTTACGCAGTGGAAAATGGAATAGAATGATGAGCGAAGATTTGAAATTGCTAATTGAAGCTATTTGTGTCGTTCATATAATTGCAATTATACTCGCAATAGTTTTCTTCATGATATTTTATATGAAAGCCAATAAGGATTATTCTACAAGAGCCTTTCTTGTTTTGCAAATTAGCATAATCGGCTGGCTGGTATTCAAGATATGCAAGACGGTATCCATTACAGAGACCTATAGATGGTGGTTTATTGTGAGCTACTATTTTTGCGCTTGCCTAGTCGAGGTCGCCTTTTTAGAGTTTGCCTACTCATACTATTACGGGAAGCCCATAAAAAACTCAATCAGAGGCGCCATTTATGTTATACCTGTTCTGCAGTTTGCGATTATCATAAGCAATCCCTTGCATCATCTGTTTTATTCAAGATTTGATTTCTGGGGAGATAGTTTTGGGCCTCTATTTTATGTTTATATTATTATTGTATATGGCTTTATATCTGTAGGATTTTTTTATGGCTGTCTAAGCTTTAAAAGAAAATTTAGAGGTGAAAAGCTGTGGTATAAATTTCTTATTGCCAGTACAATAATTTTGCCATTGATTATCAACCTTCTATATATAACGAAAACATTGCATAAATTTGCTGGTTCTATTGGCATATCGATTATGTTCGATGTAACACCGATTGTCTTTGTGTTCTCTATTCTTGTATTTGTATATGCGACATTTAATCATGAGTTCATCAAGCTTAATCCAATGATGCGGCATGAAATAGTCCACCGGATAGATACGCCAATATGCGTTATTGATTCCGCCTTTGATGTTATTTATATCAATGAGAAGTTGGAAGAAAGCTTGGGAGAAAACGCTCTGGAGGCAATTGCGCAAAACTTTAAAAAATTAGATGTGCTTAAAATGATAAATGTGAAAAAAGAGATTATAATCGAGGATCAAATATTCACTGTTATGATTCATGAAGTTGGGACATTGAAGGAAAAACAATACTTGGCGACGCTTCATAGGATAACGGACTATAAAATCATTGAGGGCAAAATTTTATCCGAGCAAGAGCTGCTCGTTAGAACAAACGATGAGCTGGAAGCAACAATTGGAAAACTGAGAAAACTATCAAAGATAGGGGCTAGAAATTATGTGGCGCGTGAGCTCCATGACATAATAGGACATTCGCTTGTAGTTACCATTAAATTGCTGGAAGTGGCAAGAATTTATATTGGCAAGGACAAGAACCTTAGCTCGTCGGCATTGGCCGATGGGGTATCATCCCTGGAAGCGGGAATAGATAGCATGAAAAATGTCGCTTCGAAAGACGATAATTACACTGGGAAAAGACTTGAAAAAGAAATTATCAAGATGTTTAACAGAATAAAAACAACAGGCATAGAGACCAGGCTTAGTTTTAAAGGTTTATATTATAATCTTGAAGAAAAGACTTTTGACATAATAAATAGGATATGTAGTGAGCTTGTTACAAATTCACTGAAGCATGCGAAAACAAAAGAAATATTCATATCGGTAAATATAAACAGGGATGAGATTTCGCTTCTTGTTATGGACAACGGAAAGGGCTGCGATAAATTAATTTTGGGGAATGGTTTGAATGGGATAAAAGAAAGATTGAACTTGATTGATGGGAAAATATCTTTTGTAACATCTGCGGGGGAAGGCTTTATGAGCAAGGTAAGCATAAAGAATTAAAGGAAATTCCCGCTTGATTTCGGGAGAATGCGAAAAGAACCAAAAAGGGACAGACATTTTCGACTTCATACAAATAATGGAAACAGCGCTAAACCATATGATATGGAAAGAACGAATAATGCAGGGGGACGGTGTTATTGCTTTAAATTAGAATCAAAATTAATCAAGTGCTTATTAATTGACGTTCAGCTTTGGGGCGTCATTTTTCTTTGATATGTATGGATGATTGACATACTCATGCGCGGATTTTTAGACCATGGCAAGCTTAGTGTTGTGTTACAATAAGTTTAAAATAATTATATAATTATAGTAGTAAATCAATGGATGCGGAATATTTGGAGGTTTTCCAATGGGTAAATACTTGAGGCTAATGCGCATTAAACATTATATTAAAAACCTGCTTGTGTTTTTGCCTCTTATTGTTTCTGGAAAAGCAATAAATATTGAAATGATATCAAAGGTCTTAATGGGTTTTATATCATTTTCTTTGGCGGCTTCAATTATATATATAATAAATGATATTTATGATGTGGATTATGACAGGAAGAATTATAAGAAAAAAGACAGGCCTATAGCCTCAGGAGAGATTAGTAAAAAAAGGGCAGTTGAAATATTGTTTGTGTTGTTTATTATGGTCATGTTACTTAATATTGGCCGGGGAAATAATCTGCTTTCTTGGATCATTTTATTTACATATGTAATAATAAATATTGCCTATAGCATATGGCTAAAAAACATACCCATACTCGATGTGTCAATAATCGTGGCTGGGTTTGTACTAAGGGTTACTTATGGTGGGGCAGTAATAGGTGTTTCTATTTCTAATCTAATGTACTTGACGATTATGATGCTTTCATTTTACCTGGCATTTGGCAAAAGAAGAAATGAAATATTAATGTATGACAATCATGCAAGGATTGTACTTAAATATTATACAAAAGAATTTCTTGATAAGATGATGTATATTTCATTGGGTTTGGCAATAACATTTTATTCATTATGGTGTATAACCCCAAATGAAATCACTAACGAAAGTCGTAAGCTGCTCTGGACGATACCAATAGTTTTGATAATCTTAATTAGATATTGTATGAATGTAGAAGAAGAAAACGATGGAGATCCTGCTGAAATATTGCTTGGAGACAGGCCTCTCTTGTTGCTAGTTAGTTTTTATGGAGTATTATTAATGGGACTCATTTATAGTGAACCTATACTTAAAGCGCTGTGGTGAAAAAATGAAAAGAAATGTATATGATTTTGACAAAACTATATATTTAGGAGATTCCTCATTAGATTTCTATCTGTTTTGTGTCAAAAAGCATCCGGGAGTATTGAAGGCCTTGCCAAAGACCGCAATATATTTTATTTTATATATGTTTGGAGTGAAAACGTTTACTATATATAAAGAAAAATTTTTTGGTTTTCTAAAATACTTAGTTTCTGTGGATGATTTGCTAGATGAATTCTGGGATAAAAATAGTGCGAAAATTGCAGGCTACTACCCTAAGCTTCATAAAAAGGATGATGTAATAATAAGCGCATCGCCTGAGTTTTTGCTAGAGCCTATATGTAGCAAATTGGAAATTTCTAATTTAATAGCCTCCAGGGTGGATAAAAACAATGGTTTGTTTATGGGTATAAACTGCAAGGGAAAGGAAAAGGTAAGACGGCTTAAGGAACAGATGCCGGAAGTGGTAATTTCTGAGTTTTATTCGGATTCAATGGTAGATGCCCCATTGGCTAATATTGCAGATAAGGCGTATATGGTCAAAGCAGGCAGCATCATTCCTTGGTCGGATTACCAACCGACTTTTCTTGAAAGGCTTTGGAACATATATCTAACGAAGGATTTCTTGCTATTTATATTTTGCGGCGGCATTGGAACCCTGACTAATATTATCTGCTCACTAGCTATTTCTGAGATGATAAACCCTGCAATTGCGTATATTTTGGGCTATGCGATTAGTCTATTTGTAAGCTACACACTTAATGCAAGCCTCATATTTAAAGAAAAATATAGATTGGATGTTTTTATAAAATTTGTGGTCTCTTATATACCGAATTTCGCAATTTTGTTTACATTTGTGTTTGTGTTCCTTAATCTATTTCATTGGAACAAGCTTCTTGTCTACTCTCTTGCTGGCTTGCTTGGAATTCCGGTTACATATATATTGGTAAGGGTTTTTGCTTTTGGGAAAAAAGGGGCTAACAAATGGCGAAATATTTCATAACCGGAGGTGCGGGTTTCCTTGGGATTAACTTTACTAGATTCCTTGTTGAAAAGGGGCACAGGGTGGTATCCTATGATATCTCACAAGAGTACAATTATCCGGAAAAATCTTTAGATACAATAGAAGTAATTGTTGGGGATATACGCGATCATGAGAATTTAAATAAAGCCATGAAGGGCAACGATGTTGTAATACATACGGCGGCGGCTTTACCCCTATATTCTAAAGAAGATATCTATACAACCGATATAGATGGCACAAGAAATGTACTTGAGGCGGCCAAAGACAATGGCATAAGAAGAGTGGTAATGATATCTTCTACTGCCGTTTACGGCATACCCAACCATCACCCTTTGTTTGAAAATGATGAGCTAATTGGCGTAGGTCCTTATGGCGAGGCGAAGATTTTGGCTGAGAAAGTATGTCTTGAGTATAGAGAGGATAACATGTGCGTTTCTATACTTAGGCCTAAGTCTTTTGTTGGCCCGGAAAGGCTGGGGGTATTTGCTCTTTTTTATGATTGGGCTAAGGATGGTAAAAACTTTCCGATGATAGGGAGCGGAAACAACAGGTATCAGCTACTGGATGTCTACGATTTGTGTGTTGCAATATATCTATGCGCGGTTTTAGATGAAGAACTAGCGAACGATACATTTAATATTGGGGCAGAGGAGTTTACAAGCATGAAGGAAGACTACCAAGCGGTTTTAGACCTAGCTGGTTTTGGGAAAAGGATTATTGCCTTTCCCGCAAGGCCAATGATATGGACTCTTAGGTTCTTGGACATGCTTCGCCTATCTCCACTTTACAAATGGGTTTATGAAACGGCTTCCAAGGATTCCTTCGTTTCAATTGATAAGGCAAAGAAGATACTTGGTTTTCAACCTAAATATTCAAACAAGGATGCCCTGCGAAGAAACTATCAATGGTACATAGACAATTTGGATGACTTCAGTTCTTGCTCAGGGGTTTCGCATAGAGTTCCATGGAAGCAGGGGATATTAAGGTTGGCAAAACTGTTTTTTTGATAGTAAGGATTAGATATTGCCTAGATTTTTATTCAATTCAGAGTTTTCCGTTTTGGGTTGAGTAGTGAGTATGATAAAAATGATCTAGAGGGGGGGTCGGTTATGGATAAGATTAAAAATATATTTAAAAAAATCAAATATGAAATGATGTTTTTGACTTTGTTTTCGATATATTTTTTGTACTATATTCCTAAGCCTGATAAAATGCATGATTGGTGCACAACCCCGTATATACTTACATATGATCTTGGTTTCATATCGCGCGGCTTGACTGGAAGCATAATAGCAAAGGCTTTTCCTTTTTTATCGAATGAAATCTTATATACGATTGTCGCTTCTAATTTGATAGTTCTTTTTGTTTTAACATCTATGCTATTAGGAAAAATAATAGTTTCTTCAGATTATAATAATAGAAATATAATAGTATATTTGTCATTAATATTCTGCATAAATCCAGGCTCAATTTCATTTTTGTTTCAATATGAAAATTACGGCAGATTGGATGCATTGCTGATTATTATAAGCTTGTTAATATGTATATTAATAGTAAAAGAAAGATTTGTCTTTATTCCATTTTTAACGCTTGTTGGTGTATTGATTCACCAGGCTTACATATTCTTGTATTTCCCTATGGTTTTAGTTTTGCTGGCATATCAATATGCTAGGAATAATAAACCCCAAAAGCTTCTATTTATTATTGTAACTACATCTGTTTCGACAAGTATACTGTTTTTGTATATGCAATTATTCGGAAAGATTTCCTCTTTTAGCTTGGATACCGTGTTTAATATTTTATCTAATAGAACCGATGCAAAGCTTTCCATTAAAATGTTGGAGTTTGAATACTTTTTGCCGATTTCAGAGCACCTAAAACAACTGCTTTTGCCATCGTTTCTTGAATTGATTCTAAGGTTAGGGGTAACGCTGATATTAATTTCGCCGCTCATATATATGCTTAGGATGATATGGATGGACACTATTAAAGGCGCTAAGAATAGGTGGATGAAAAATATCTACATTGCAATGTCTCTGCAATTCTTGTGGACACTGCCTTTGTTTATCCTAACAATTGATTGGGGCAGATGGTTAGCTGCAATAATCATTTGTGAATTTGTTTTAATATTCTTCCTGATATATTTAAAAGATGAATCTATGATGAATAGCATAAAGAAGTTAAACAGAAAATTTGAAGATAATACGATAGCTTTTCTTTTTATTCTATGTGCATTGGGGGCAATTGGGAAATTTGAAACGGCTGGTTTAGTAAAAACGGCAATGAAATTAGTATACATCATTATGAATATTAATAGCTTCTTTTAAAATATTTCAAGGCAAATAGGAATTGGGTATATATGGAGTATATCTTTAAAGAGTTGCCACGAGGAAGGGGGTATAGGCAATGGAAATAGCATACATAGATTCAAAGGTGCTTGAGGATTTCATGAGGGATGCATTCATAGGCGTTGGGGTTCCGGATACAGACGCGGCTATCTGCGCCGATGTTTTAATAACGGCCGACAGGCGGGGGATAGATACCCACGGTATAGGCCGCTTTAAGAGTATATATTACGACAGGATTCGTGAGGGCATTTTGACCCCTGTTACTCTAATTGAGCGTATAAAGGAAACAGAGACTACGGCTGTGCTTGACGGGCATGACGGAATGGGACACGTAATAGCAAAGCGGGCCATGGAGATGGCAATAGAAAAGGCTTCCTTGCATGGCATGGGCATGGTAGCGGCGCGTCGCTCATCACACTACGGCATAGCAGGATATTATGCCCTAATGGCGGCGGATAGAGGAATGATAGGAATAACAGGGACGAACGCCAGACCCTCCATTGCACCCACCTTTGGGGTGGAGAATATGCTGGGTACCAATCCTTTGACTATAGGTATCCCTACGGACGAGGAATTTCCGTTTGTGCTAGACTGCGCTACATCGCTTGCGCAAAGGGGCAAGATTGAGAAGCTCTCGAGGGAGGGCATGCCTACGCCCAAGGGCTGGGTAATAGGAAGGGACGGAAAGGCCAGAACAGACTCTAAAGGCATACTACTTGACCTGGTCTCTGGAAAGGCGGCTATGACCCCTCTTGGGGGCATAGGAGAGGAATCGGCAGGCCACAAGGGCTATGGATACGCTGTGGCAGTCGAGATACTTTCGTCCGCTCTTCAAAACGGCAATTTCATGAAGGGAATCTCCGGCATTAATGAAAATGGTGAAAAAGTTCCATACAGCTTGGGGCACTTTTTCATTGCTATAAATGTAGAGAGCTTCATAGATTTAGGGATATTTAAAAGTATTTCCGGGGAAATACTGCGCTCCCTTAGGGCCTCAGAGAAGATGCCAGGGCAAGACAGAATATACACCGCCGGGGAGAAGGAATTTATGGCTTGGCAGGAAAAGAAAGAAAGTGGCATACCCTTAGGGGAAGCCCTGCAAAGGGAGATCCTGCAGGTTAAAGAAGAGATGCATCTTGATTCCTACCATTTCGACTTTGAGTGAATGCTAAAAAAAGAACCAAAAAGGGACAGACATTTTCGACTTCATACAAATAATGGAAACGGGATGGTTAGAAATGCAAGGTGACGGGGGTATAGGCTAATCTTGTTTGGAGGCCAGGCAGAACAATGGTTGAGCAATGGCGAAACAATGGCGAAACAATGGCGAAACAATGGCGAAACAATGGCGAAACAATGGTTAAACAATGGCGAAACAATAGTTAAGCAATGGCGAAACAATGGCGAAACAATGGCGAAACAATGGCGAAACAATGGCGA
>CAZTZB010000016.1:9651-19056 GCA_964617505.1 uncultured Peptostreptococcaceae bacterium
CAATGGCGAAACAATGGCGAAACAATGCATGGTACAGTGGCTATATCGTTGAAATAAGCGGACAAAAGGAATAAAGACATAGATGAATTTATAGAAATAAGTGATATAATCAATAAAATATATATCATCTATTTTTTTATTTGAGATTAAAAAGGAGTAAAAAATGTCTGAAAGATCGAGAGCACTGAGAAAAGAAAGCGAGTTGAGAAGAACATACAGAAAATTCTTGCCTGAAAATATTGATAGGGAAACAATTGAAGATTGGCTTATGACTGCATCCACTGTGCCCAGCGGAGCAAATAAGCAGCCCTGGTTTTTCTGCGTTGTCACAGATGAAGAAATGAAGAAGAAAATTAGAGAAGAGGCTGAAAAGGTCGAAGAAATTTTCTATAGGGAAAAAATCAGTGAAGAATGGCGGAGCGACTTAAAGGCATTGAAAACAAATTGGAGTAAACCGTTTTTAACCGAAGCACCCTGTTTGATAGTAATATTCAAAGAGTTTTATAAGACCATGGAAAGTGGAGAAAAGGAAAAGAATTATTATGTGAATGAAAGCGCTGGACTGGCTATTGGACTATTAATAAATGCCATTAGGGATTCCGGCTATCATAGTCTGACCTATACGCCGGCACCTATGACATTCTTAAAGGATATGTTTAAAAGACCCGAGGGCGAAAGTCCTGTCATGCTTTTAGCCGTTGGAAAAGCGGATTCCAGCTACGAGCTTCCCGATATCAAGAGAAAAACCATTGAAGAAATTGCCAAGTTTTATTAAGAGGCAAGATTAAAAGCAAGGGACAGCGGTTTGATGAGACGGACATTGTTTAATTGACAAATAAATGTCAATTGGAGTATAATCTAAAGTGTAGCAAAGGCAATATACAATTGAAGGGTTCAGGCTTTCCGAGAGTTTTCTTGGATTGTCTGTCCGTTAAAAGCAGCAACCTGACAAAAAAGATCGGTCTGATTTGTAAAGGGAGTGGAGATATATGTATGGGTAAAAAATATAGCTTTCCTTTGTCGCGGAGAGTTTTTTTGTTGTCAAAAAAAATGGGAGGAATAGAAATGGAAAACAGCAGTAATACAAGGAGAATGGTTTTAACATCAATATTTTTGGCTTTTGCAATAGTGCTTCAACTTATTGGGAGGAATTTCGTAAACATAAATCCGCTCTTGATAGGTCCGCTTATCTCAACCGTTATTTTACTTACTACATATGTATGCGGGATTAAGCATGGAATCATAATCAGCATTCTCATTCCGGCAACGGCTGTTCCGCTTGGTGCGCTTGCGACCCCGCTGATACCCTTCGTACCCTTTATCGTAGTCGGCAATATCTTTTTTGCGGTCGGCTTTGCTGCAACGATGAAGAAGGGGAAGCTAGGCATATACGCGGGAGTTGCATTCGGGACCTTGCTCAAGGTGCTTTTCCTCAGCTTCTCCGCAACCAAGCTTATATTCATGCTGAACCTTGGAATACCGGAGGCTAGCGCTAAGATGATTGGAATGGCGTTTACGACTCCACAGATCATTATATCGCTCCTTGGCGGCGCGGTAGCCGTTATAGCGATAGAGGTCATGAAAAGAAGCAGAATAGCCAGGGCTGTTTAATAGTATTGGGATGGAAGAGGAGGAGCAGAAATGGCAATAGAAAGCAGGACGGAGCTTCTTGAGATACTCGAGATGCCTAGAGATGAATTTGAAAAGACAATAAAGAGCGAGGCAAAGGCGCTACATAGGGAAATCGGCGGGGACCAAATAACGGTGACCGCGCTCTTTGGATACGACAATATATGCAGGAATCAATGTAGCTATTGTGGAATGAGGGCAGGAAACTCCGACGTGAAGAGGTATAGGATAGGTTTGGAAGACGCCAGAAAGACAATTGATTCGGTGAAGGAGCTGGACCTTGAGAGAATTTTCCTCATTTCAGGGGAGGACCCCAAGTATAATTTTGGGGATATAGTATCCATGGTCGAGTATGGTAAAGAAATGGGACTCTTCATGAGCCTTGCGGCCGGTGAGTTTGAGGATGAGCAGTATATCGCCCTAATGAACGCAGGCCTGGATGAGTACGTGCTTAAGTTTGAGACATCCGATAGGGATATGTTCAAAAGGATAAAGCCATCCACGACATTTGATAATAGGATGAGGTGCATAGAGACGATAAGGGAGACAGGCATGTCTCTCGGCTCCGGGAACATTATAGGGCTTCCTGGGCAGAGCCTCGGGCAGGTTGCCGACGACATAATGCTGATGAAGGAGCTTGGAATAAGCTGGGCGCCTATAATTCCTTATATGCCTGTTCCGGGAACGCCTCTAGCAGAGGAGGGTGGCAGGGGGAGCCTAGAAACTACGATGAAGGAGATAGCTATTCTCAGGCTCATGATGCCGAATGTACACATAACGGCCCAGCAACCGGGCAAGAACCCGAAAAACGGTCTTGCGGATGTCGAGGGAAACCTAGAGGCGCTAGCCACGGGAGCAGACATGCTCTTCGTTGACATGCTGCCGTCGGCCCTCCGTAAGGAATTCAACGTAATTAGCGACCGCATGATACAGGGGATGGACCAGGTGAAAAAGCTCTCCAACCTCTCCGGCATGCCCATATTGTAGGTCGAGCAAAAAAAAGAACCGAAAAGGGACAGACATTTTCGACTTCATACAAATAATGGAAACTAAAGTGGATTTGCCAATGAAGAAAGAGAAGTAAAGAGGCAGTTAAATGGAAACGGCCTTGGAAATGGAATGGGTAGAGCAGGAAGATGCAGATAAAGGACGGCGCCGAAATGGAACAAGACGAAAAACTTGAAAAAGCCATGATGATGTCGCAAATCAGCTTTTAATAATCAACGAAATAAACCTAATGTAACAAGAATAACTTGTAATATAACATTAAATATGTTATATTACAAGCGAAATATGTTATATTAGGAGGTGGTAAAGGTGCTAATGGCTGTAGAACCGTATTTGAAAGAGAATATTGATGACCATGTCGTTATAAAAGCATGGAAAGATAAAAATAAACTTCCGATTTTTTTAAGAAATTTTTATAGTTTTTACGAAATAACAATTCTTGATATGCCATGTATTTTGCTTGAAATTATAGAGGAAGCTCCTAGTGTTGATTTGATAAAAAAGCATATCAAGAGAATTGAAGAATTAACGAGTCGGCAGATAATACTTTATTATAAAGAAATTACTCGGTACAGAAGAAAAAGTTTGATTGTAAATCGTATCCCATTCGTTATTGAAGATGGGCAGATATATTTACCGTTTTTAGGGCTTGTTTTGAAAAAGGCACCTCAATATGTGAATGATGAGGCAAATACCTTTTCTACATCTTCACAGCTCGCGTATCTGTACTTTTTATACAACAAAGATGCGTTGGTTAATACAACTGAGTTTGCCCAAAAGATTGGATTTACAGTTATGACTGCTTCCAGGGCACTAAATGAACTGTATGACGCTAATTTAATTACATATAAAATTGGGGGAAAAACAGGACGAAGCAAAGAGTACCGAAGGATTCAAGATCCGGAGTATTTTAAAAAAGGCCGTGCATATATGAAAAATCCAGTGAAGAAAGTGGTTTATGTAAAAAGAGCGCCTGATGGAGCTTTGCTTGCTGGACTTGAGGCGTTAGCAGATTTATCCATGCTTAATCCGTCTGGACATCTTGTAAGAGCCATAAGCCGTGAGCGGCTTAACAAAGAGGATATCAAAATTATTAAGAACAAGGATATTGTAAAAGATCAGAAATTTGTGGAGCTGGAAATATGGAATTATGACCCCAAATTATTCGCAGATAAGAAACATGTGGATCTTATGTCTTTGTATGCATCTTTAAAAGAAGAAAAAGACGAAAGGATAGAGCAGGCGTTAGAAGATGTCTTGAGAGGTGAAATATGGTACACGGACTAGAAAAATTCAAAGAATATTTTAGTGACCACACAAATCAATATGTTTTCATTGGAGGGACCGCCTGTGATATTCTCATGAATGAATTAGGTGCTCCTTTTAGAGCAACAAAAGACTTAGATATTGTTTTAATCATAGAGGCGCTAGATATATCCTTTGGAGAGCTGTTTTGGCAGTTTATTGAAGAGGGTGGTTATGAGTATCGTGAAAAGAGTAGCGGAGAAAATCAGTTTTATCGTTTTAAGAAACCGAATAGAGCTGACTATCCAAAGATGATTGAACTTTTTAGTCGTAAAACTGTTGATTTTTATTTAAATTTTGATACAGGTTTTACACCGATTCATATTGATGAAAGTATTATAAGTCTTTCAGCTATTTTGTTAAATGATCTTTACTATGAAATTCTAATGAAAGGGAAGAGAACTATAGATGGTTACTCTTTTGTTGATATTGAAACGGTCGTTTTATTTAAAATCAAAGCTTGGCTTGATGTGAAAGAAAAGAAAGAAAATGGGGAAAATGTCGACTCTAAAAACATCAAGAAACATAAAAATGATATATTTAGACTTTTAGCTAATGTGGATCCTTCAAGTCGGTTGGAAATAGCAGAAGAGATTGAGTATGACATAAGACAATTCACTGAGATGATTAATGAAGATAGACCAGATTTGAAAAATTTGGGATTAAGCAATACAAGTTTTGATGAGTTAATGGGGATTCTAGAAAATATTTATGGTTTGTTGCCAGAACACCCATGACTTTACTCGTGGGATTAATGGGACTATTTGTTTTAAAAAGGTTTTAATCACCAGGGAAGGTTATTTTTTATTAAAAGTTATTGCCATAATCCATCACAAATCCATCACAATTGCGGGTTAATATGTATTTAAGCAAGAAAAACAAAACAAAAAACGCATTGAAAGGATGGATTAAAAATGAAAACAAATTTAAAAGATAGATTGAAAAAGACAATGGTACTTGGACTAGGACTCTTGATGATTGTAGGGGCTGTTGGAACTTCGGGAATTTCGGCTTTTGCAAGTGAGGATGACTACGGCGCTGCCGGGGCATCATACGGAGATGAATTTACTCTTGAAGAAATGCTGGATTACGCAATAGAAGATGAGTACCTTGCAAAGGCGGAGTACGAGAAGATAATGGAGACATATGGAGAGCAGAGGCCTTTTTCAAACATTATAGAGGCTGAGAAAACCCATGTTGAGCTTCTTCTTCCGCTCTTCGAGGCATACGGAATAGACGTGCCTCTTGATACTGCAAGCGAGCATACGATGATTCCGGATAGCGTTGAGGAAGCGCTTGAGGTTGGTGTGCAAGCTGAAATAGATAATATTGCGATGTATGAAAAGTTTCTCGCAGGAGACCTTCCAGATGACGTAAGAGAAGTGTTTGAAGATCTTAAAAAGGCATCCGAGAGCCACCTTACTGCATTTCAAAGGGGAAGCGGTAGAAACGGCGGAAGCGGTGAAGGCTACGGAGCAAAGGGAAACGGACAAAATTCTTTTGACGGTAAGGGCACCGGTAACATGGCTGAGCTGAGAGGGAGCGGTAATGGGAGTAAAGAAGGTTTGGGCAATGCGTTCGCATATGGTAATGGCCAAGGAAACGGACCGGTTGCAGGAAATGAATATGGACAAGGCGAAGGCTTCGGAAATGGAAATGGATACGGACTTAGAAATGGAATGGTAAGAGCCGGAAGAGGCAGATAAATAAAATTTTATGAAAAACCCCTGCATTAGATGATTTATTTCATCGAATGCAGGGGTCTTTTTATTTATACTCTATTTAGACCATCCGGCGCTTACGGGCTTCTGAACTTTTTCGCTTGAGCCGGTTTTGTGCTCGTCGGTGAATACGTATTCGGTTTCGGGATCAAGATACACTGCGTTGCTGTTTTCGGTTAAATAATCTCTGGCCGTTGGGAATTGTCCCCAAAGACTGAAGTATGTGAAATCTCTGTTTCCATTGTTGAAGTAGATGTTTTCCCAGTCTATGGAAAGAAGGGCATCGCCTTCAGGGTATCTCGACATGGTCACGCTTGAATAAGGCTCAAGATAAATCCTTACAGTTCTGCTTGTACCTGGTTTCATTGAGGGAACCTTGATTCCGATTTTAGGATTGAAGACATCGTAAACAGCTATTTCGCCTCTGTGGGCATAGTCGACTGAATCATCGTTTAGCCCATATACGAAGTGCTCTTGGTACTGCAAGGTTGTTACGAAGCCTGCATCGGAGCTGTAGGAGTAGTTGCTTGGAACGTTGAGGTTGAGTCCGTTTATACCATCAATTATGTCGTAGTAGCCCATTTCGAATGTCGTATATATGTCGAAGCTTCCCGGTATCGATTCCACACTCGTACTATTTGAAATATCAATATCAAGATAGGCCGGTCTATAAAGATATTCCGGGTCAAGCTTGAGGAACGGCACGTCCACAGGATTCATATCCGGGTGGGATGCGGCGTCTTGCAATTGTGTCTGCACCTCGCCTGCGATGTCCTGAAGCATTTTTTCCGTATATTCGTTTTGGGGAATGCCGGCTTCCGTTAATGCCACCTCCGTAAGATAGCTGACACTCATATCAGATAGTTGGTCGAAGTTTGGAAGGGTGGGAGGTATTCCGATTGACATTAGGCCAGTTGTTACCATGCCCTCGAGTGCTAATTTGAATGGTCCCTTGAGTGAATCGACAGGGCATAAATCGACCACATAGGCTATGAGCTTGTCTTGAAGGTCGTCATAGGCCTGTTTTACCTGATTTGTAATTGATTTGACCACATCGCTGAGTGTATCGAAAAAGTCTACGATGCCGTCATAGAGCTGTTGGTACCACGATTTATTCTCTTCCTCGGGCTTAGGGAAATAGACCTTGGCATTTAGCGGAAGCACTTTTGGAATCATTGTATTTTCGTATTCCCCTGCGCTGTTTATGCCATTTTGCTGATAGTACTGAATATTTGTGTAATAGGGATAGAGAACTTCGCCTGTGTTGCTGTTTTTCCAATTGCATGTTATATCGCTTGCAGTAGGCTTTTGGAAAACGTAGTAGTGCTGTAGGTAATCACTTTCGGGCCAGTCGGTTGGAATATATTTTTTTATTTCAATATCCGGTTTCGAATATCCTATTGTTTGCGTTCTCTTGTATGGCGAATCGCTGTACCATATAAGTGGCTCGGCGTATCCGTAGTTAACTGTAATCGGTTTGGAATAGGCCGTTTCCAAGGTGCCGGGGCTTTGACCTGATTTTATTGAAACGCCTCTCAGGTAGTACTTGATGTAGTTGCCTGGGGACATCTCTCCCGAAGGCTTTGCGAAGGATGAAAAATCGACAAATACGCTATCGGGGTAATCGCTTGCGTAGGCGTCCATCGGCCTGTCATGGATTTTCTCGTAAATCAGGTTGGGTGTTTCGGGCCAAGCTCCTCCTTTTAAGGGGAAGGGTTCGGTCGAAACCTGAACGGCTATCTTTTCGCTTGTCTGGTCGAATCCCTTGAAGTGGAAGATCCTATTTTCATTATTTCTGGGATCGATGCTTATCAGGCTTCGGTAAAATGGCCGGTCTTGGTTTTCGCCTGTGTAGAAGCCTGTGCTTGATATTGGCGTCCAAAGCTCGAAGGAGCTTTCTATGACATCAGAGGCAGTGCCCTGCGCCACTGGTTCTCCGTAGAGAATTGCGAGGCCCTTACCGGGGTCGCCTAGCGGATTGCCAATCGAGTTTATAGGAATGGCGCGGACATAATAAAGCGATCGCTTCTGAGTAATCGGAGCATAGGCGGATGAAAATAAAATCGGCTTTATGAAGCTGATGCTTGTTTTCGGCTTGAGCTTGCTGAAGTCTATCTCGAATTCTCCGGCCGAAAGAGCCACCTCGCCGCTGCCTATTAGCCCTAGGGGGGATTGCCATGAATCCTCGAGTCCGCTAAAGGGGGATGAAGATACTTGCCAGACGATTTTCTGAGCGCCCAAGGCGCCTGAAAGCGTGTATGCAAACCAACGGCTAGCGTCACTTTTATCCACAAAGGAGGAAAAACCCGATTTGGTATAGATGGCTTTTGGTCCGATGCTATAGGCGAGCTGAGAGGCCAGCGGCTTTAGCTGAAGGGTCATTGACGTCCAAGGCTTGACCGATGGTTTTTCCGAGCTTGTAGAAACGTAGAGGGAAAGTCTTTCGTCGAATTCCGGAAATACCAGGTCGTTTTTATCCTTTTCCGCAATTCGGAACTTTGTGAGTTCATCTATCTTGCGGAAGACCGGCTTGAAGACCGGAATAGTTGCCTCTTGATCTGCTTCTCCATTGCTATTGGCTGCGAAGGTCCTCTTAATGAGCACTATTGCCTGTTCGCGGGTGGTGTTTGAGAGGGGAGCAATGAGATTGTTTCCCATGCCCTTCATGATTTTGTTCTTGTAGGCAAAACGCACGGCCTCGGATGCCCATGATGCAATAGAGCCTTGGTCATCGAAGGGGAAGTCTCCATCTGTGCTTTTATCAAGGGAAGGCAGGCCGTTTACCAATGTCCTGTATATCATTGTACAGATTTCCTGCCGGGTTATGTTGTTTTCCGGCGCGAAGGACGTTGCGCTTATTCCGTTTACGATGCCAAGCTTGTAGGCCTTGAGTATTTCGGGATTATCCGTGTCGCTAAAGGGATTGTTGTCTGGCTTAACGGTTTGTCCCGTGAGACTTTCGTAGAGCTTAATGGCCAGTGTGCAGAATTCTTCCCTGGTTATGTTTTGCGTAAAGTTTTCCATGACATCCGGATATGTAAGACCGTAGGAGTAGGCTTCGTCAATTTCCGGCTCTGCCCACTGGCTCTGGGTGCCGTCGTAGGTTGGACCTCCGGTGGAAGTATCCCCATAGGACATGGCGCCAGATCCTGAGGACATTAACATTGCAAGGGATAGGAAAAGGGCTAGGGGTTTTCTCCAATATTTTTTCATTTTTTCACACCTTTCGGGCCTGTGATATACAGGCATGTTCAGATTGAAATCAATTTGCATAATTATACCCAATTGTTGACCAGCATATGTAATAATTACGATAAAAATATAATAAATAAGCGATATTTGCCTTGCAGAGAATCTTGTTGAGGACTTATGTGAAGTTTTCGAAGAACTGAAGAATGCATCCGAGAGCCATCTTGCGACATTTCAGAGGGGAATAGGTAAAATGGTCAAAATTTTTTTGAAGGAAAAGGCGCCGGCAACATGAACGGCCCCCTGTTAATTAGACAGGCAATTTAATTAAAATTTATGAACAATAGGTTAACGATGGATGAACGATGGTGAAACAATAGTTAAACGATGGCTTAACGATGGTGAAACAATAGCGAAACAGTAGCGAAACAGTAGCGAAACAGTAGCGAAACAGTAGCGAAACAATAGTTAAACGATGGCTTAACGATGGTGAAACAATAGCGAAACAGTAGCGAAACAGTAGCGAAACAGTAGCGAAACAGTAGCGAAACAG
>CAZTZB010000016.1:19156-25771 GCA_964617505.1 uncultured Peptostreptococcaceae bacterium
CGAAACAGTAGCGAAACAGTAGCGAAACAGTAGCGAAACAGTAGCGAAACAGTAGTTAAACGATGGCTTAACGATGGCTGAACGATGGTTAAGCGATGGCTGAACGGGACTAATTGGCCTTTTGATACTCAGAAAATTTTGCTAGATGACAAGGGGTTTTACGGTAATATCCGATAATCGAATTCATAAATAATAAGGAAAGGATCTATGCTTATGTATTTGATTTATAAAATATTAAATTTTAAAATATTATATTTGAAAAGCAATTATATAAGAAAATAAAGCCAAGGTACATTATTCGTTTTGCCATAACGATTTTCATAGACCTAACATAATTACCGATAAAGATTTGAAGCGGTGTTTTGTTATAGACTGGAACAGTTATTGCGTTGCTATTCGTGGATGGGATATGAATTATTATTTTGGTGATTTTGAATTTGAGTTTGATGAAATAAAAGAAAGCTACATAGATAAAATTAAGTTTGACGACAAAGTAGATGAAAAGATAGCAAAATTCTATTTTGCATTCATGCAAATATTCATCTGGATAAAAAGATTGGAAGGCGAGAGCTGTTGCGATAAATTCGAGTCATATTTTCTTCCGGCATTTAACTTTATGGAAAAAACAACTAAAATGCTATGATGGAAAAGGAGCAATTTTATTTTTAGATGGAGAAGATACATATAAAGATGAAATATAATATAATATAGAAATTGGAATAATTCTATTTAAACTCAATGGATTGAAAGTGATTTTTGCCGACTGGCTGAGAGAAAAGGAAACGGAAGCGTTTATGGAAAGAATGAATGAAATGTATAATGAAAAAAAGTATACGAACGTCATATCTCTCATAGCGGAAGTGTTGGGAACGGATAAAGACGCAATAAAAGATGTAACGGTGCTTGATAAAGGCATGACAAATGATTCCTTTCGTTTTCGATTTGAAGGTAGGCATTGCATTATTCGTATTCCTGGAGCGGGCACGGAAAAGATTATTGACAGAGGACAGGAGTATGAAGTTTACAAATCATTGATTGGAAGGGGCTTTAGCGAAAGCGTCATTTATCTAAACCCGAAAACCGGATGCAAAATTACGGAGTTCTGGCAGGAAGCCAGGGTTTGCGATGCGGCGATGCCAGGAGATGTGGGAAAATGCATGAGAAGGCTGAGGGATGTGCATGAATCCAAAATTTCAGTCAATCATATATTTGACCTGTTTGAAAGAATAGAGCATTATGAGAAACTCAGAAGTGGAGAGGCCTCGATATTTGGTGATTATACGGATACGAAAGACAAGGTGTATGAACTTAAGCATTATATAGATGCCCAGCCCAAGAAATCTGTTCTAAGCCATATCGATGCGATTTCGGATAATTTTCTGCTGATTGGTGATGATGTTAAGATGATTGACTGGGAATACGCTGGCATGCATGATCCCCATGTGGACATTGCCATGTTTGCAATCTATTCCTTATACGACAGGGAGGAGCTCGACAAGCTTATTGACTTGTATTTTATGGATGGTTGCGGGACTGCGGTTAGGATTAAGATATATTGCTATGTTGCGGCATGCGGTTTGTTATGGAGTAATTGGTGCGAATATAAGAGGCTTTGCGGAGTTGACGTTGGAGAATACTCAATAAGACAATATGGATATGCGCGGGACTACTATAAAATTGCAAAGGATGCAATGCTATGAATATAGCGAAGCGTGCTATAATAATGGCTGCGGGAATGGGAAGCCGAATGCGTCCCGCTACGCTTGAGATGCCGAAGCCGTTGATATCGGTTAACGGGGTGCCAATGATAGACTCTATAATAGCGGCTCTTCATCATAACGGGATTAATGAAATATACATAGTGGCGGGATACATGAAGGAAAAGTTCGATTATCTAAAAGAAAAACACTTGGGAATTGAAGTGTTGGAGAATCCTTATTTCGATTCGTGTAATAATATATCTTCATTGTATATCGCTAGAGACTATATCAATGATGCAATCATACTAGATGGAGACCAGGTGATATACAATAGGGAGATACTAAATCCCCGGTTTGAAAAATCCTGTTACTGCGCCGCATTTGTGGAAAAAACACCAGAATGGCTGCTTACTGTAGAGGATGGCGAAATAGTTTCATGCAGTAGAACCGGAGGGCAAAATGGATACAGGCTTTGCGGTGTTTCGTTCTGGTCGAAGGAGGATGGGCGGAGGCTAAAGGGACATTTGGAGCAAGAATTTATCGACAATCGGAATACGGAGCTCTATTGGGATGACATCGCTATGTTTTGCCATCCCGATGAATACAGGTTGGGGATTAGAGAAATAAACAGCGGAGACTTGATTGAAATCGACAGCCTTGAAGAATTGGCGGCTGTCGATCCGTCTTACTTAGACCTTTATAGTAAATTCGGAAGTTGTGTTTTTTAACTCTGAATTTAGCAAAACGGCCATTTTGGGGGCCATAGATGGATTATTGAAATCATTATGCTTCATATCTACCTGGATTATTTTAATGTTTGGAATCAGCTCGCTCCACTTGTTTGCGGAGAATTCCGATACGTGCCTGCTGTCTTGAGCCTGATAATAGACTACTGGTCCATCATAAGCTTTATGACTTGAATTAATAACGGCTTGTGTCAATATGGCTCTTCTGTTTTTCAATCGAAAATCTTTATTGCCATTTACCCTTAGAACGCATCTGGTTGACAGTGTTTGGCATAGTGATTTTGTTTTTCGCATAAAAAGACTGCCATAATCCTTCATTTGAATTTTGTTGAATTGTCTAATGGCGCGGATTGATTTTTTCATTATATTGCTTTTGGGAATAGTGGAGGCATAGTTATTTGAAAAGATGAGGACGTCAAACATGGCTAGAAAAGAAACCTCATCATTGCCGGAGGTTAATTGCTGAGCTATTTCATAGGCTATTTGTCCTCCCAAGCAGATTCCTGCCAAGTGGTAAGGCCCATTTGACTGAAGAAGCTTGATTTCTTCGATATACTTTTTGGCTATTTGAGAAATGCTCAACGGAGATGTCCAACAATCGTCATATTTGAATTGGATTCCATAAACGGGGCGGTCGGGATCAAGAAGGACAGCAATATTGTAGTATCCCAAAGCGTCCCCATCAAGTGAATGAATGAAAAATAATGGCTCTTTGAATCCTGATTTTATAAGAGGCAAAACAAATTTTAGATCCCCTTTTTTGCGTTCAAGGGCGTCTATGAATTCCGAAAGCTTTCCTATTTCCGGATAGTCGAAAAATGCGTGAATTGGAATGTCAGTTTCAAAGGCGTCAACTAGTTCAGAGTGAAGAATGGAAGCCAAAAGGCTGTCTCCACCTGCATCAAAAAAATTTTGACTTATGTTTAAATTATCTTTGTTTAGTATTTTTTCGTAGTATTTTTTTACGAGTATTTCTGTGGGTGACAGTTCTTTTATCGATTTTATGGCGCTATCTGCCAATGGCTGAAATCTTGAAAAATAATCGGACAGTTTTTTGCGTTGTAGCTTGTTGCTTTTCCCAACCGGTATATGGTCAGTGACATAATACACTGTTGGAATTTTGTATGCGGATATGTAAGTTCCTAAAAAATTTCTCAAGGCTGAAACATCGATTGAATCATTCTCCTCGAGAACGATAGCCGCTGCGACTTCTTCTTTATTATTTTCATTTATTTTAGGGAAAACAACCGCCTGCTTTACGAGTGGGTGTTTTTCAAGGTAGTATTCCACTTCATATGGGGAGACCTTTTCCCCTCCGCGATTGATCATTTCTTTTATGCGGCCAAGGATATAAACGAATCCGTCTTCATCAATTTTTCCAAGGTCGCCTGTCCTGAACCATCCATCGATAAAGGCTTCTTTATTCGCTTCGGGGTCATCGAGATAGCCGGGAAAAACAACCTCCCCTTTGACCAATATCTCGCCTTGATGTATTTTCATCTCTATTACATTGTTAAGGCAAATGCCCACGCTGCCTGGTTTGTTTGAAGTGTCCGTGCCAAATGAAGAAGCTATGGTCGAGGCTTCTGTCATACCATAATTCCTTATAATTTGAGTTGAGAATAGATTTTTAAGTTTTTCTTTTAGGTCATTTGAAAGAGGCGCTCCGACTGAACTAATGAAGCGAATCGTGGATTTGGGAAAATGAAGCTGTTTTTCATTAGCGTATCCGACTATTGATTCTAATACGGCCGGGAAGGCCATGAACCAACTTATAGGATGTTTTTCATATATTCTAAAAAAGTCCATATGATTGAAGCCGTTCATCAATACGGCGCTTCCGCCTGACATATGGGCTTGGAACATTAGATGTATGCTTATCAGTCGTGTAAGATAAGTAGGAAGCGGTACGCAGTCTTTTTCAGTTAATGTATAGAGCTGGCATCTGTCTTTTACAGAAACAATGAAGTTTAGGTGAGTAAGTGGAACAATCTTTGGATTGCTGGTTGTTCCGGAGGTCGTTAGAAGCAGGGCTATATCCCTGTTTGACCTCTCCGGATAGGAGATTGAATCAGCGGGGCTTTTATCAATATGTAGAATTGGTATTTGAGCCTTGTCGATAGATGATAGTATGCTAGGGTCGAGGCCTTTACCTAAAAGGATATAATCAAGATTAAATAGCTTAAAGCGGGCATCGTATTGGCTTATACTCATATTATGGTCCATGGGAACTGCTATGCAAAGCGCGCTGACACTGTACAGCCAAAGGGCCATTTCAAATGGGTCCGCTGTGATTAAGCCGATACGAGTTTGACTGTTTATGTTTTCGTTCATCAGCTGCTTCATGTTTCCCCATATGGTATTTCTAAAGGCTCTATAGGAAATAGGGCCTTTAGAATTTGGTATTAGCGCGATAGAATCAGGCGTTTTTGATGCGGAATTCTCGATTATTTTAAGTAAAATCATTATAAGCCTCCGAATCTTTAAACATTCTTTCTATTCAATGACGCCTATTTCTTTGTAATACTTCAGGGCTCCCGGGTGCAGCTTCACACCAAAGCTTTGAGAGAGGAATTCTGGGGTAATATCTTTGAGCGCTGAGTGGACGTTTCGCATGCTTTCGATATTCTCAACAATGGAACGCGCAATTTTATAGGCTGTTTCATCATCTAGGTCTGTTGATGCGCATAACATTGCTCTATTTGAAACAGTTGAGTAATCTTCGGACTGAAAATCGTAAGAGCCTGCAGCTATAGTGTCGATGTTATAGTAGTATTTTTCAGCAAGACTATCAATGACTTGGGGATTGAGTTCAAGCATGGATAGATTATTGTTTAGCGAACATTCAACAATGGGTGGGGCAGGAACGAGAGTCAATATGCCGTAAGCGTCTATTGAGCCGTCAGAAAACATGCTTGAAGTATCGGCAAAGTTTTTGTAGTAGATTTTTGCACCCCAGGCTTCCATGTCCTCAATGGTTACTCCATATTCATTGATTATTCGTTCGAAAATAACATTGGGAGAAGAACCCTTTTGACCGATAGAGATGCGGAGTTTTATTTTATTGTCGATGATTTCATCGAAGGTTGTAAAGCCCAGGTCTTTATTTACAACCATTTGAAATTTGCTTGAGTAAAATCCGGCAATGGATACCAAATTATCAACCTTTTCTTCGAAAGGTTCATAGCCTTTTTCAGCGGATAGTACTATATAGTCGTTCATCATACCGACATCGGCTTCGTTATTTCCAATTCGAATGACATTGGAAACATCGTTTCCTGGCGTAATCATTGAAACTGATCCGGGATAAGACGAATTAATGCATTCGCTGATTCCATTACTTATCATGAACCAAACGCCTGTGGGGGAGCCACCGAAAATTGTTATATCGATTGGCTCGTTTTCTGATTCGGTTTTAATGGTTTCCTGATTTCCGCAACCGACCAAAAGTGTTAGCAAAAGTAGAAAAAGTATACTTGTTTTACTGAACTTCATTGATTTCCTCCTTGAATATATGTTTTTTTAATGATAATAAGAAAATTGTTAAAACGCCGACAAATCCTAGTATGACAAATGCAAATACATTTGAAAGGATCATGATGCTTGAAACAAACAATAAGAGCCGTTTGATTTTTGAGAGGGTATTGTTTGGATATTTTCCCTCTATGCTTATTGTGAGAATGAGTACCGATAAAACAGAAAGAAGAAGAGTAATGATAATAGTCCGGACATCCCCTATCAATAGGATTGAGGGATTGTAAACGAATATGAATGGAAGAATGTATGCTACTAAAGCCATTCGCATTGATTGAAAACCCACTATCATCGGCGATGCCCCTGCAATGGCTGCGGCGGTAAAGGCTGTTATGGCTACGGGAGGCGTTATTGTTGCCATTGCAGAGAAAAACAGAATAAACATATGAGCTGCAAGTGGTTCCACACCAAGCCTTATCATTATGGGAACAGTCATAACTGCCGTAAGCAGGTAGGCTGATGTTATGTTCATTGCCAGTCCGAGAAACATGGCTAGAAACATAACAAGCACAAGTGTCATGAAAAGGGATTGGCCCGACATGGATATAAGAACTGAGCTAAATTTTGATGATATCCCTGTGGTATTCATTATTCCAAGCATAATGCCGCTTGTAGCCATTGTTGCGATAATCATT
>CAZTZB010000017.1:0-18179 GCA_964617505.1 uncultured Peptostreptococcaceae bacterium
TCTACGTTCTACGTTCTACGTTCTACGTTCTACGTTCTACGTTCTACGTTCTACCTTCTACCTTCTACCTTCTACCTTCTACGTTCTACGTTCTACGTTAATACCCCGCATTCAGGTCCACCTTGTTTATCATTTCGCCTTCACCCGAAGCAAATACCTTAAGATTTTTCTTAAATATTTCATAGGCCATCTTCATGTAATTCGGGTTTTCACCACATATGTGAGGCGTCATGATTATATTGTCCATATCCCACAAAGGGCTATCATCCGCAAGTGGTTCATTGTTGTATACATCAGTAACAACACCTTTTATTGATTTTGACTGCAAAACCTTGATCATATCTTCCTCGTTTACAGTGTTTCCTCTTCCCATATTTATGAACACCGCTGTATCCTTCATTGCAGAAAAGTATTTTTTATCTATAAGCTTGATCGTCCCTTTTGTAGAAGGGAGAAGATTTATGACATAATCGCTTTCCTCGAAAACCTTAACCATATCTTCTCTTGAGTATGCATGATCTATAAAATCAGGAGTATCAACTTTGCTGCTTTTGATTGTCAAAACCTTCATTCCCAAAAATTTTGAAATCCTAGCTATTTCGGTCCCTATGCTTCCAAGTCCTATTATGCCCACGGTCGACCCATGAATTTGACCCTGTGAAACATTTCTGTCGTAGCTCTTATTAAATTGATTTTTTGACATGACATGAAAGTTTCTAGCCATCATTATCATGGAAGCAATGGCGTATTCCGTCATATGAATTTTGTGAATCCCTCTGCCGTTTGTCAGCAAAATGCCACGCTTTGCCATGCTCTTAAGTGGCATTTGATCCACACCTGCACTTAGGCTTTGAATCCATTTGATTTTTGGGGCCTCATCCAGCATGTCCTGAGTGAAAAATAAGCCGAATAAAACATCCGCATCCGGCAATTCTCTCATCATTTCCGTTTTATTATCACAAACGACAACAAAATCATTGGGATAATCTTTTCTCATTTCCTCTACAAAGCTCTCCGGCATCACCATATGTGGCTTAAAATTGCTAATCAATATTTTCACTTGTAAATCCTCCTTAAAACTTTTATATAGTTTATCATAAACTTTGGCATTATAATTCTAAAAAATGCCAAACAACCTAATCAGCGTGTGTACGCCATTTTCGCAACAAGTATTGCACACATAAAATCAAGCCATCCATCGTCTTTTCGGATAGCTTGATTCAGCAGTTGTAAGCACTTTTTAAATGTTTCATATATTCAGTTGTATTCGTTGAAATTTTATTTTCTATCTCACATACCTCCTAAGTTGTTCTATGGGTTCTACTTAAGAAAATGCTGTACTTCTTCAACTTATTAATCGCGTTTTTTCTTTTACAGACTGCAGAGCCTGTTTATTAAGTCCTTACACTGCCTCTATATAAAGCCCCTTTTGCAGGAGCTTGATACAGTTTTGTTATATTATTATGTTACCCTATCATATCAATTCTAAACATTTTTAACGCTATTTAAAAGTGGTATAATAAAACTAAATATGATAAGGAGCATTACACATGGACTTCAATCTCATAAGGAAAAAACTGTATGACCATTTTCCTATTCCTGAAGGAAATAATAAATTGGCTTCCGTTCTCCTCCCTCTTATAGAAGTAGATGGACGCATAAACCTTCTTTTCGAAATCCGTTCCGACCGGCTTAATACTCAGCCTAACGAGATATGTTTTCCTGGCGGCGGCATCGAAAAAAACGAAGCGCCAAGCCAGTCTGCCATACGGGAAACAATGGAAGAATTGAACCTAACCGAGAAGCAGATACGACTGATAGGAGCGATTGATCGTATCAATACCCCTTTCAATCTCTTCATATATTGCTATGTTGGAATATTGGATATAATAAAAATAGAAGACATATCCTACAGCCTTGACGAGGTTGAAAGCATTTTTGTAGTTCCACTCGAATTCTTCATGGAAAATACTCCAAAAATCCACTACTTAAACATGAAATTAGATATTCCAAGCGACTTTCCCTTTGACAAGATTCAAGATGGAAAAGGCTACAACTGGAGAAACGGACGTTATCCAGTCCATTTCTATGAATATAAAGGCCATGTCATCTGGGGCATGACCGCCCGAATGATTCACAATTTCACAAACATACTAAAAGGCATTGATTAAGGAGGTTTTTTTATGTCTTCCATTGGCGCATTTTTTGATATTGACGGCACTCTATACCGAAACTCTTTGATGATTGAGCATTTTAAAAAACTGATGAAATATGAAGTAATAGATCCTTCCCTTTGGCATACAAAGGTAAAAAAGACATACGAGAATTGGGAAAAAAGACGTGGCAACTATGATGACTATCTACTTGAATTAGCGGATGTATATATCAACGCCCTAAAGGGTCTTGACAAAAATATGCTCGAATTCATAACTACTCAGGTCATCGATCGCAAGGGAGACAATGTCTATGTCTATACCCGGGAGAGAATTCGTTGGCACAAGGAACAGAACCATAAGATTCTGTTCATATCAGGAAGTCCCTCTTTTTTGGTTAAAAAAATGGCTGAAAAATATGGGGTCGACGATTACAAAGCCTCATTCTACGAGGTCGATTCATTCAATCTATTTACAGGCGAAATTCGTCAAATGTGGGATTCTGAAAATAAAAAAAAGGCAATGGATGACTTTGTAAAGAATTATACAATCGATTTATCCAACAGCTATGCATATGGAGATACCACAGGAGATTTGTCCATGTTTGAAATGGTTGCTCATCCCGTAGCCATCAACCCGACTAAAGAACTTCTTTTAGGAATAAAAGCCAGAAAAGACCTTAGTGAACGCATGGAGATTATCGTTGAAAGAAAAGATCTAATTTACCATTTGGATGCATCGGTAAATATAGAAAAAAGTAGTAAGTAACAAGTTTAAAAAGCAGTTTTCAGATATCAGTTGTCAGTCATCAGAAAAAACGTAAGACTGAGAAGCAGTAAAAGCAGAAAGTAGAAAAAAAGATACAAAACGAAATAATCAAAACATTAAATAAAACCCGGTGATAAAAGCTTGTTAAATAGCTTTCATCATCGGGTTTTTAACTCTTTGTTAATTAATTCTTTTGCTTTTATTTTTTAATCTTTATTTTTTAATCTTTATTTTTTCTTTCCACTTTCCACTTTCCACTTTTAGCTTTTCTCTGCTCTTCTATGCCAATCTCTTCACGGCTTCAAAGCCAATTGCAACCGCTCCCAGTCCTAAGAAAACATTCATAAGAACATTTATAATTGCAAGATTAAAACGTGCATTCTGTAAAAGTTCAACAGTCTCAAACGAAAAGGTTGAAAAAGTTGTAAGCGCTCCCAAAAGACCGGTAATTACAAGCAACTTCATATTCGAGTCGATTTCCGAAATATTTAAGTGATATGACATTAATGCCCCAATAATAATACACCCCATCATATTTACAGACAGCGTTCCCCAAAAATGATGCGTCTTGAAATTAGAATTCACCAAATATGAAATCCAATATCTGAGATTGCTTCCTATGAATCCACCGATACCTATAGCGAGTACCTTCTGCACTAGTCTTTCCCCTCTTTCTTCCGAATGCTTACATTTTATATTAAAACAAATCCGAAATCAACTTAGGCATAGAAGCTAAAAATTCCGGCCCGGCATATGCCTGCCCAAATTTTTTAGATGACAATATCTATCTTTCAAATACGGCTCCCGTACTAGCTGATGTTACCAATTTACTGTATCTTGATAGGTAGGTGCCGGGTTTAGCCTTAGTAGGCGGTTTAATCCAAGCCTTGCGTCTTTCATTAAGAACCTCGTCGCTTAAATCAACTTCAAGCAAACGATTTGGTATGTCAATATTGATTATATCCCCTTCTTCAACTAGTGCAAGGTTTCCGCCTTCCATTGCTTCCGGAGAAACATGCCCGATGCATGGGCCTCTTGTCCCACCTGAAAACCTTCCATCAGTAATAAGAGCAACTGATTTTTCAAGACCCATTCCTGCAATTGCAGCAGTAGGACTTAACATCTCTCTCATTCCAGGGCCACCCTTAGGTCCTTCGTATCTAATAACAACAACATCACCAGACTTGATTTCTTTTTTGAGTATTGATTCATATGCATCCTCTTCCGAATTATAGACACGTGCCGGACCACTATGCTTCATCATTTCAGGGCCAACAGCAGATTGTTTTACAACGCTTCCATCTAAAGCTAAATTCCCTTTTAGCACTGCTATTCCGCCTTCTTTTATATAAGGATTCTCCATAGAACGTATTACGGATGAATCCTTTATATAGGCATTTTCAACAACAGCCGATATCGGCTTTCCTGAGATGGTCATGCATGTCCCATCAATCTTACCGGCATCCAAAAGCATTTTTATGACCGCTGATATGCCCCCTGCCTTGTCCAAGTCATCCATTGTATGAAAGCCTCCGGGGCTAAGCTTTGTAATATTTGGAACCGTTCTGCTGATTTCATCAAAATCTTCCAAGGTTATTTCCACTTCGGCCTCATTTGCTATTGCAAGCAAATGCAAAGCCGTGTTTGTCGAACCGCCTATTGCCATATCAACTGTAATGGCATTTCTAAATGCCGATTTAGTCATTATATCCCTTGGCTTTAAGTCGTTTTTAACTGCTTCCATAATCTGCATTCCTGCATGCTTAGCCAATTGTTTCCTTCTTCCGTAAGGAGCAGGTATCGTACCGTTTCCAGGGAGAGCAAGGCCCAAAACTTCAGAAAGGGAATTCATTGTATTGGCTGTAAACAGCCCAGCGCAACTTCCACATGTAGGGCATGAATTGATCTCTATATCATAAAATTCATCCTTGCTTATTTTTCCTTCGCTATACGTTGAAACTGCTTCAAAAGCTCCCTTTGCCAAATCAATTTTCTTTCCAGCAGAATCCCCAGGAAGCATTGGCCCACCGCTAACATAAACCGCAGGGATGTTCATCCTGGCAGCAGCCATAAGCATACCCGGAACAATTTTATCGCAATTGCCGACAAGTACCATACCATCGAACTTGTGTCCCATCGTCACTGCTTCGATTGAATCGGCTATTAGTTCCCTTGTAGACAATGGATATTTCATTCCGGAATGGTTCATCGCTATTCCGTCACAAATACCTATTGCCGGAAATTCCATAGGCGTTCCACCTGATGAATAAACTCCCATTTTTACAGCAGAAGCTATTTCATCCAAATGAAAGTGTCCTGGAATAATTTCATTTTGCGCGTTGACCACCGCAATAAGCGGTCGTTCCAGGTCTTCTTTTGTATAACCCATTGCATACATAAGGGAACGGTGCGGCGCCCTTACATCACCTTTTTTCACTTCATCGCTTCGCATAGTCTTATCCTCCCCTTTATTGCCAATTTTAATGCGACTCAGTCATCATTATTAAAACTATTAAATTCCACTTCAAAAAATGAATATTTCACTTATTATAACACAGAACAAAAAAAAAGCACCCTAAAGGTGCCTGATCCTATACATTGAATATATTACAAAGAATTCTCGTTTGTTTACGCTTTATATTTAACTTATCAAGAATCCTCATCATGTTTAAATTTCAAATTATTTGTTTTCTCCATGTATTTCCTTGCAAGCAGTTTCAACAATTTTGTTGTCTTTGTCTACAAACACTATTTTGGGAACTAATTTCTTGGCCTCTTTTTCATCAATCCAGCAATAGGAAATTATTATTACCTCGTCACCAGGCTGAACCCTTCTCGCTGCCGCTCCATTAAGACAGATTACTCCACTGCCCCTTTCGCCCTCAATGACATAGGTTTCAATGCGTTCGCCATTAAAGTTGTTTACAATCTGAACCCTTTCACCCTCAAGCATTCCTGCACCGTCCATCAAGTCTCTGTCAATTGTTATGCTCCCCACGTAATGCAGATTAGCCTCTGTAACAACAGCCTTGTGTATCTTTCCTTTGTACATATTAAGCAACAAATCACTCTACCTCCAAACTCATATTATCAATCAGTCTTGCCTTTCCAAACCTCACGGCCAATGCAATTAGAACGTTGCCCTTAATTATGTCAACGGGTTCAACGGTATCCGCATCTACAACTTCTACATAATCAATTTCCGCCAGAAACTCTTTGCTTATTTTATCTTCAATCATTAATTTTATCTTGCCGCCATCCCTTTCTCCGGATAGAACTAGAGCTTTTGCTTCCTTAAGGGATTTATTCAAAACAAGTGCGGCTTTTCTCTCTTCTTTGGTAAGATATATATTTCGTGAGCTCTTCGCTAGGCCATCCGCTTCCCTGACAATAGGGCAAACAACTATTTCAAGACCAAAATTCAAATCTCTAACCATTCTCTTTATCACAGCCACCTGTTGAGCATCCTTTTGCCCAAAATACGCCCTATCGGGGCTTACAATGTTAAAAAGCTTGCTTACAACCGAAGTAACCCCCCTAAAATGAGTAGGTCTTGCTTTGCCGCAAAGGCCTTTTGTCATTTCTCCAGTAACCTCCACAAATGTTCCGTAATCTTTATGATACATTTCATCCGCATCAGGAGCAAACAAAATATCCGCCCCTTCGCTTTCGCAAAGCCATGCATCCTTTTCTAAATCTTTTGGATAGCTATCTAAATCCTCTCCCGGAGCGAATTGCGTAGGATTAACGAAGAGGCTGACAACAACCAAGTCATTTTCTTTTCGGGCTCGCTTGATTAGCGACTGATGTCCCTCATGAAGGTAGCCCATAGTCGGAACCAAACCTACGCTAAGGCCATTTCTTACTGCAATTTTTAGGCGGCTACGAAGAATATCTATTTCTTTAATTGTATCCACTATATGCCTCCTATTAAAGCTTTTCCAGTATTGAAGCATCTATTTTAAATGTATGCTTCTTTTCAGGAAATGCTCCACTCCTTGTTTCTTCACCATATGAAACAACAGCCTCTTTTATAGTCTGCCCGACCTGTGCATATTGCTTGGCAAACTTCGGTACAAAATCGCTATACATCCCAAGCATATCCTGAGTAACAAGCACCTGTCCGTCACAACCTGCGCCAGCGCCTATTCCTATTGTTGGAATTGTAAGCTTTTCTGAGATAATCGTGGCCAAATCAGCCGGAACACATTCGAGAACTATTGCAAATACCCCTATTTCTTCAAGCAGCAAAGCGTCATTAATTATCTTTTTTGCCGCATCCTCAGATTTTCCTTGAACCTTGAAACCTCCAAACATATTGACTGATTGCGGTGTTAAGCCCAAATGTCCAACTACAGGAATCTGAGCGTTTATAACTGCGCGTATCTTGTCGGCAATCTCACTGCCGCCTTCAAGCTTTACAGATTGGGCCAATCCCTCTTTTATAAGCCTTCCCGCATTTCTGACGGTTTCCTCTATACTGACATGATAACTCATAAATGGCATGTCTCCGATAACCATTGCCCCTTTTACCCCTCTTGAAACAGCTCGGCAATGATGAATCATATCCTCCATGGTCACCTGCAAAGTGTCTTCATATCCAAGCACAACCATACCCAACGAATCTCCAACTAAAAGACTATCAACACCGGCCTCGTCTAGCAATTTAGCCATTGAATAATCATAAGCCGTAAGCATTGAAACCTTTCTTCCATTTGCTTTTGATTCAATAAAATCGTTAACCGTAAACCTTTTAGCCATTAATCTCACTCCTTTTTAGTATTTTTTTTATTTCGTTTATTTTTTCCTCCGGCTGAAGACCGTAGCGGCTTACATAATCGGCCGTCTGAAGTCCCATAAACCGATAAAAATCCTCTTTGTCTTTTGCAGATTTATCGAAAGCCTCCATATGACGCCTAATAACACCTGCGTCTCCCCTCGATATTGGTCCAGTAAGAGTCTTGTCAGGCCCACCTTCCTCTGCATTTTGAACTGTTCCCCTAACAAGAGGCAAGAGAGCTCTTGCTGCATCTTCCTTTGTAAGGCCCATATCGTAATATATGGAAAATGCATAGTCCAACAAAACTGTCACATAATTCGAAGCAACACAAGCTGCTGCATGGTATAAGGCCTTTTTTTCAGTTTCTATTTCAAAATACGAGCAGCCCGTATTTTCAATAAAACTAGTCATGGTCTTCATTTTTTCGCTGTCTCCCTCTATGGAAAAAACAGCATCCTTTACTCTCTTCCATGCCTTTTCAGGCTCAGCAAAGGAAAGAAGCGGATGAATCGAATATATATTGCAGCCTCTTTTTTTTAGCGATTCCAGCTCACCCGAACCCAAGGCTCCACTCATATGTACAGCTATTTTACCATTCAAAGAGACATCCATCTCGGCGAGTTTCTCGGCCGCAATACTTATTTGATCATCATTAACTGTAAAAAAAAGCATATCAACCTCTTCTGCCAATTCTTTTACATCATCGTAGCATTCGGTTCCCGAAAAAGATGCGGCTGCAATAGCGGAAGCCTGCGTACGACTATAATATCCACAAACATCATACCCATAGCTTTTTAAGAATCTTCCATACGCTTTTCCGACTCTTCCTCCTCCGATAAATCCTATCTTCATTACTATCCCCCCTTACATAAAAATACCCGCCGGCTACAAGCTGACGGGTACACAAAAACAAAATAACAAAAGCCTTCCTAAGCGATTGCATAGAAAGGCGAATTTATCAAATAAATCTTGTCACCTCTGTCTCGGTCCATTGGCTCAGAGCAGAATTTCATAGAATATTAAATTGTAAAACAAAAAATAACCGCAGTATGGCTCAAGAATGATACCACCTGCGGTCAGTTTAGCATAAAATGTATATTTTATCAAGTTCCTTTATTCTTTTCCCATCATGTTAACATCCATATGCGGATATGGAATCTCAATTCCACTTTTGTCGAACGCTTCTTTTACTCTTTCCTGCATGTCAAAGAATACTGTCCAATAGTCTTCTTTTTCAACCCATACTCTAACCGCAAAGTTAACCGAACTGTCTCCATGCTCAACAACCCTTGCAAAGGGAGCCGGATCTTTCATAATCAAGTCATGACCATCGCAAATTTTCGCAATAACCGTTTTGACCTTGCTAATGTCAGTATCGTAAGAAACTCCAAAAGTTAAATCTACCCTTCTAGTTTCCTCAGCAGAATAATTTACCACGCTATTGTTAGATAAATTGCCATTTGGAATCACGACGGTCTTGTTATCGGGCGTCACCATAATTGTATAGAGAATCTTTATCTCCCGTACAGTCCCACTATAGCCTGCCGCTTCAATAAAATCTCCTACGTTAAATGGTCTGAAAACGAGAAGCAAAACTCCTCCAGCGAAATTGGATAAACTGCCCTGCAGAGCAAAGCCAATAGCCAAACCAGCAGCACCAATAATAGCAATAAAACCAGTCATTGGTATTCCTATAACTGTTACTACGGTTATGAATAAAAGAATTTTTAATGCCATGCTAAGTAATGAATGTATAAACTTTGTAAGTGTCTCATCATACTTGCCTTTTCCTAAGGCCTTGTCGATAATCTTCATTACTACTTTAATCGCATAAGATCCAATAAACCATATTACTAACGCGCCTAAAAGCTTCATTCCCAGGGCTGCCAGGAAAGTACTAATTACCGCCACAATTTCATAATTCATAAAAATTCCTCCTTTATATTTTTAAAATAGTCTTAATATTGATTTATGCCCAATATTACACTCTATTAATCTAACATAAAGGGGATTTCTTATCTGTTCACTTATATTATTTCCCCAGCATAGTGACATCCATATGCGGATATGGGATTTCGATTCCATTTTTGTCGAATGCTTCCTTGACTTGTTCTTGCATATCATAAAATACTGTCCAATAATCTTCTTTTTCCACCCAAACCCTTACTGCAAAGTCAATTGAACTGTCTCCGTGTCCAACAACCCTCGCAAAGGGAACCGGATCCTTCAAAATCAATTCATGATTGTCACAAAGCTTCCCTATAACCGTTTTTACCTTAGTTATATCCGAATCGTATGAAACTCCAAATTTCAAATCTACCCTTCGCCTTTCCTGCGCCGAATAATTGATCACGCTGTTATTTGAAAGATTTCCATTTGGTATTATTATTGTTTTATTGTCAATAGTTAAAAGCACCGTGTAAAGAATCTGTATAGCCTGAACCGTTCCTCCGTGACCTGCCGCTTCAATATAATCGCCTATGTTGAAAGGCCTGAAAATTAGTATCAGAACACCGCCTGCGAAATTTGACAAGCTTCCCTGCAAGGCAAGCCCAATAGCCAGACCGGCAGCCCCTAAAATGGCAACAAAACTTGTTGTAGGAAGCCCAAGTATGGTAACAACCGTTACGACAAGAAGTATCTTAAGCGCCATACCAGCAAATGACTTGACGAACTTTGAAAGAGTCTCGTCCGAATGGCTTCTCTTCAAAACTCTTTCAATTAGCTTCATTCCCCATTTAATCAGATAAATTCCTATAAACCATACCGCTAAAGCTCCAATAAGCTTCATGCCTGCGGCCATTATAAAAGTTTTCACTACAATCCATGTTTCAACACTCATATATTGCCTCCCATTTAAATTTTATTTCTTTATAACCATTTTTATTTTCGTTTATTCATTGCCAAGAACATAAACCTTAATCCCTTCCTCTAATTCATTTCCAGGAGAAAGAACTACCACTTCCCCTTCCGATATGCCATTTTCTACAGCAAAGAAATCGTTCCCTTCGAAAATTATCTTCAAAGGCTTCAGTACAGTCTTGCTGCCTTCAACCGTAAACACATAGGGCTCTTTGCCTATTTCGAAGACGGCATTGTCCGGAACCCTTAGAACATCATTTACTTCATTTGTTATGATTTTTACATCCACCTCGTATCCAAGACGAATATTGCCTGCAAGCGCTTTCGAAAGCATCTCTACCTTAACACGCTTCTGCTCTATACCAAGCTCCGACACCTTGCTAAAGGCTTTGGGCGATATTCTTTCCACATGACCCTCGACTTCCTCAAGTCCTATGTCCTCGTTCTCTATCAAAACCCTTTGGCCCTTCTTTACATCTCCTATATCACTTACTAGTATGTCCGCTTCTATGAAAAGCTCATCCATGCTGCCCATTTCGAAAAGAGGCGTTCCCGGGTTTATATATTGCCCATCCTTTACATGGAGAAGAGTAACCATTGTATCCTCTTTTGATGTTATCGATAATTTATTCCGGCTATTTTCCAAAAGGTCAATCTCGTATCCTATGGTCTGACTCTGCGCTTTAGCGCTGCTATACTGGCTAAGCGACTGACTGTAGCTTTGCCTGGCTACATTATAGGCCGTCTGAGTCCTCAGGTAATCATCCTGGCTAACTGCTCCCTCTTCGAAAAGCTTTTTCATATTTTCGAGTGTTCGTAATGCCTCGTCTCTTGCCAACCTGGCAGATTCAACGTATGCATAGGAAGCCGAAGCCTTTGAGCCGTCTAATTGAGAAGCTAGGCTCTTGATTTGAATCTCAATATCGTCGCCTTCTATAGTAGCAAGCACATCACCTGCTTTTATTAAGTCTCCCTCCTTAACATTGACCGCTTTAACGATGCCGCTGACATCCGAGTAAACAACATGCTCATTGTCGGATTTAGCATATGCAGTTTCTTCGACATATTCCAAAACCTCCCCCTTTTTAACGGCATAAACCTCCACAGGCAGGCCTTTGTCTTGCGAAGACATGACATAATATCCTCCGGAAGAGGCTACTAGCAAGACTACTGCTATCATTACCCATTTCTTGATTTTTTTCTTCTTTTGATTGTTGCTGCTTTTGAACCATTCTGTAAACTTCTTATGCTGTGCAGTTTTCATAAGGGCCTCCCTTTTAGGTTATTCTATTCTTTAGTGCTTCGATGAAATCAAGCTTCTTTATTTTATGTGAACTGAAGTATTGTGCCAGCAATACGTAAAATACGGTCAAAATAGCTGCATATATATATGAATTAGTTTCAATCGGCGCCGTCATATTGTAAAATTCAGTCTGAAAGGTTGTTTCAAGAAGATCCATTAGCCATCTGCCAAGTGGAATCCCAAGCACAATACCGAATGCCGTCATTATAAGATTCTCCTTAAGTACAATTCGATTGATTTCCTTCTTGGAAAATCCCATGATTCTAAGTGACGAGAATTCAAGCCTTCTCTCGTTTATACTCATCATGGTAGAGTTGTAGACTATTGCAAACCCCAATACACCTGCGAAAAAAGCATATATCGAAAGGCTTGCATTAGTCAATTTCGTAAACTCCTTGAAAATATTCCTGAGATCCTCTAGCGAATTCACAGATGAAACATTCGGCGCGTCTTCCATCTTTTCCTTAACCTTGTCTGTAGAATCCAGCATAACCCCTGTAATCATTTCATCATCGAGGAGAGCTTTCTGCATGAAGCCTATATCCATGTACGCATTAAGCCCCATACTCTGCTTGACTATCCCGTCAACCCTAAGCCTCACATCATCCTTAAAGGGTATGAAATTCTTTACATTGACATAATCCCCCTTTTCTGCGTCAAGAATATAGGCCATCGTTTCGCTTATGAGTATACTATTCGGTAAAAGCCGAAGCTCTGTGCCACCTGAATCAGTAAGGTTAAAGAATTTTGTATCCGGTTTCAATCCAATTACACTCACAACCTTGCTTTTCCATCCGTTTTCAATCTCAAACGGAAACTCTATCTTTCCTTCGATATCAGTAGTGTCTACCAATTCGCTGATTTCCATTATTGATCGTTCTGAAAGGGGCTGCGTGTAGGCTATCTCATAGTCCATTCGCATAAACTCACCGTATTGGTCAAAAAACATGGACTCGAAGACATTCAGCATATGTGCCGGCATAAGCGCTATAGAAAAGGTAACAGCAATGCCAACCGACAAGAATGCAAACCTCTTTTTGCTTCTAAATACATTCCTCCAGACAACCTTCCAGCTGAAACTAATATGTTTCCAAATGAAAGTGGCTCTTTGAATATAGGTCTTTCCAATTTTCTTGGGTGCTTCCGGTCTCATTGATTCTGCCGGGGCAATTTTAAGAACGCTTCGGGCACCCCACAATCCGGCACCTATGCAGTAGATAGCGCTTAAAACGAATCCCATCAAAAGATATGACCACGAAAAAATCCTCACCTTGAATGGTATCCTATAAAATTCCTGATATATATTCGCCATCGGACCTGATAACAAATATCCCGCCAATACACCTATGACAGACCCTATGGCTCCTATTATGAAAGCGTGCTCCGTGTAGTGAATCAAAATATTCCTGTTGGAATAACCCATGGCTTTTAAAACGCCTATTGAAGTCCGATCGTTCTTGACCATCCTTGAAATCATTATGGCTATTATGGCAGCGGCAACGCCAAGAAAAATTACCGGTATGGCATTTGCCATCTGCTTGGCTCCCCTAATTTCCTCAGAGACTATACGGTTGCTTACATGATCTTCGCGTCTGATTATGCGGCGAATGCCGTATCTTTCCAGCACCTTTTCAAGCTCGTCCTTGAAAATGCCATCTTCTTCGGGATTCTTTAATTTTATAAGCACTTCATTATATGATTTCGAATAGCCGAACGCCTGCTGTGCGAATTCCTCCGAAACATAGAAGATTCCATATTTCGAGGGTTGGGGAAGAAGATTCTGCTCATCCTCCATAAGATATATATGTTCCGGGCTGCCAACAAGTCCCTTTACCTCGAGTTCGTACTCCTTACCCCCTATTTGCGGATGGACCACATCCCCCACTTCGATGCCTCTTGCCTCAGCAAATTGTTCCAAAACAAGCACGTCCCTGCGTTCGTCCTGTATCCATCCCCCTTCAACAACAAACAAATCGTTGATTCTGTTTTCCGCATTCGGTATGGATGATATGCCTACATTAACCTTTTCATCCTTATCCTCAACCGCGAGAGGCGTCCTAAAGAAAACCCTGCCTTGAACAGATTCCACTCTCGGCATGCGCCGAATACGCTCAATACCCGATTCATTTATCCTCACGAGCTCCACGCTCACATCTTGAAAATTGTTAAGTTCGTAATATTGCTTTGTACCCATGTCAAGGTCCAAAACCGCCAGAGAAATAGCAACATAAGTCATTATCCCAACAGCCACCACCATAGATACGGCGACAAACTGTCCCTTTGCTTCCCAAATATGACGGAAGAGGCGCAAATTGAATTTTTTCATTACCATTCAATCCTTTCCGGAGATATTGGCTTGTCATTGTATATATCTGACACTATGCGGCCGCTTCTCATCTTTATAACCCGATCTGCCATGTCAGCAATTGCAGCATTGTGTGTTATTATCACAACTGTTTTGTAGTGGTTCTTGTTGACCTTGTTGAGCAAGGAAAGTATTGAAATACCTGTTTTAAAATCAAGAGCGCCCGTAGGTTCATCACATAAAAGTATATCCGGATTTTTCGCAACAGCTCTGGCAATAGCTACCCGCTGTTGCTCTCCGCCACTCATTTGCGAAGGAAAATGGTCCATTCGGTCATTAAGATTTACTTCAGCCATTACCAAATCCACTTCCAGCGGATTCTCGCATATTTCCGATGCAAGCTCAACATTTTCCCGAGCCGTAAGATTTGCCATAAGATTGTAGAATTGAAACACAAATCCAACCTTGTTCCTACGATACATCGTAAGAAGTTTATCATCATACCCGGTTATTTCGTCATCTCTAAAAAACACATTTCCACCCGTAGGAACATCCATGCCTCCTATTATGTTCAAAAGCGTGCTTTTACCAGAGCCGCTCGGCCCCAAAATTACTACGAACTCGCCCTCGTATATTTCAAAAGAAGCGTCTTCAAGCGCTCTGACCTCTACCTCTCCCATTTGATAATATTTGCTTATGTTTTCCGCTTTAATTAGTATTTTTTTGCTGGTCATATGGCTACGCTCCCTTTAAGTGCTTACTTCGACACAGGCGCAAAAATCCTTTTAGGTTAAAGTTATACATATTCATATACTACCATAATTTTAAAAACTAAATCAAAAAAACGGAATCCCTAACAGATTCCGTTAAAATATTATTTTACAGGCTTATAGTAGATTCCATCAGCCAAGATTTTACCATTGAATTCTTCATACCGGATTCCGGCAAGCAGATGCTTCTGCTTTTTTCTAAATGAAAGCGATGCGAAATTCGGGGTTGGATAAATGATGGTTTCAGATAATATGCCCTCAATTCCAGCCGTCTTTAAATCGGCTATAAAACTTTTGTACAAAGCACTCCCTATTCCCTTTCCTCCACAACCCTTCATAATGGCTATCTTGTCTACAAAAGCAAAACTGCCGATTTTTTTCAAGTCGAATTCAGGTGACCAATGAATCTTTTTAATCCAATTTGGATGTTCCTCAAGCCATTGATCTTTCGTATAAGCCATTAGAAAACCCAATGTTTCGCCTTCCTTGGCCACATAAAAATAATCGAGTTCATCCACCCTTTTGCCAAAAAGTTTCATAAAATGATCAGGATCAGACTTATAGTCGTCCATCAAAAATCCGCTGTATGAATCTTTTTCACAGGTCCCTACACTTGCAGCCACATTGAAAATTCCTTGCACATCGCTTTTGTCAGCTTTTTTCACTCTGATTCCAAGAATATCCGGCCTATAATAATCAATATTCTCGTCTTTATTCGGTAAATCCCCATCAATCGAATCCATTTTATTCCCTCCATTTATTGCTGCTTACAATATATTGTCAACGCTTCTGACAACTTAATACTATCATAAGGATTGCCAACTGCAAAATTACATAAATATGATTATATTTATACCCAAAAGATAAAAATACCTTTCATATAAAAAAACCGCCAAAACGGCGGTTTCAAATTAACCATAAACACAAATGTAAAACATTACTGTAAATTCAAGGCGCTGCTTGAATTCGGTGCAGGAGCGTATTACCTAGAAATTTGATAATTCAATCCTTCACTTTTGCACATTCAACAGCAATTTTGAAGTTCTAGTTTTCCGCCTTTTGTCTTTTCCTTTGTTTTTCCTTTTAACTTTTAACTTTCAACTTTCATCTTTCATCTTTCAACTTTCAACTTTCATCTTTCAACTTTCATCTTTCAACTTTCAACTTTCATCTTTTAACTTTCAACTGCTTTTATGCAACGCAGAAGTTAAGGCTTGCCTCAATCTCAGACTGACGAAAAGCCTTTAATTCAAGGCGCTGTTTGGAATTCGGTGCAGGAGCGTATTCCTAATACGTGACGAAACGATTTCAAAATTGCAACGCAGAAGTTAAGGCTTGCCTCAATCTCAGACTGACGAAAAGCCTTTAATTCAAGGCGCTGTTTGGAATTCGGTGCAGGAGCGTATTCCTAATACGTGACGAAACGATTTCAAAATTGCAACGCAGAAGTTAAGGCTTTTCGTCAGTCTGAAAGGTTTTCAGGATTGAGTGAATATAATTCTTCAATGACAAATCGTCCGTCTTTCCTTATAAGTACATCGTCGAAATAAATTTCTCCCCCACCAAATTCTGGTCTTTGAATACATACAAGGTCCCAATGTATGGCCGAATTATTACCATTTGAAGCCTCTTCGTAGCATTTCCCAGGAGTAAAATGGAAGCTTCCCTTAATTTTTTCATCAAAAAGTGTGTCCTTCATCGCATTCTCTATATAGGGATTTACCCCTATGGCGAATTCCCCTATAAATCTTGCTCCATCGTCGGTATCAAAAACATCGTTTATCCGCTTCGTATCATTAGCCTTTGCATTAACTATTTTACCTTTTTCAAAATCAAGCACTATGTTTTCATATGTTGCGCCCTGATAAACAGCCGGACAATTGTATGAAATCCTTCCGTTGACGCTATCCCTCACCGGAGCCGTGAACACCTCTCCATCGGGTATGTTCATTTCGCCCGCACATTTAATTGCTGGGATGTCCTTAATTGAAAAGCTTAGGTCAGTACCTTTCCCCTTTATATGGACCCTGTCCGTTCTTTCCATGAGTTTAACAAGGCTGTCCATTGCCTTTGACATCTTTCCATAATCGAGATTGCAAACCTTAAAATAGAAATCTTCGAATGCTTCAAGGCTCATATCCGCAAGTTGGGCCATTGAATAATTCGGGTATCTTAATATAACCCACTTTGTATTGTTAACCCTTTCAATACTGTGAACAGGTTTCTGATACCTCTCAATATATCTTTTCATATTTTCAGAGCCCAAATCTCCAAGTTCACTTACATTGTCCGATCCTCTTACACCTATGTAGGCATCCATCTTTTTCATGAGTGCAAGATCCACTTCGGCCATGATGTCCAATTGCTCGTTGTCCGAATACTTCAACACTTCTCTAAGCACGCTGTCGTCCCTTTGCCATATAAACGGACGACCTCCAGCCTCGTAAGCAGCCCTCACCAGAGCCTGTGCCAGCAGTTTTGTAGCCTCTCCCTTATATTCAATTAATACCTTTTCACCCTTTTTTAATCTACAAGAATATTTTATTAAATTATTCGCAAGCTTTTTAATTCTTGGGTCCATAAAAGTTTTCCTCCAATCGTATTTTTCACTTATTAATTATACCACTATTTAAAAGCTGTTCAATTAAAAGGAAATCATAGTTTTTTGTTTAGATTTTGTTATAATAGGTATATATAAAGATGTAAACAAACCAAAAAATTCAGGAGGTTCAAATGAAAAAATTTAGATGCATACCTTGTGGCTACGTATATGACCCGGAAATCGGCGATTCTGATGGTGGAATCGAACCGGGAACAGCTTTCGAAGATATTCCAGACGATTGGACTTGTCCAATGTGTGGCGTTACAAAAGACATGTTCGAACCTGTCGAATAGAAACTGCACCTAAAGCCCCTGATTCCTAGGGGCTTTGTTTTTTTTGCATAATGCCGCTTCTTTCCCTATTTTTCTCTTTCCACCGTCTTTCTTCTTTTGTCTTTTTCTGCTTACTGCCCGCTGCCCACTTCTTTCACCAGTTTTCTCTTTCTACTTTCCAACTTTATGCTTTCTCTTTTTTCTTTCTTCCTTTTTCTCTCTTCTTTTTTCTTTCTCTTTCTCTTTCTCTTTCTCTTTCCACTTCCCACTTTCTACTTTCCAACCTTCCAACTTTCCAACTTTCTGCTTTCTCTTTTTTCTTTCTTCTTTTTTCTTTCTCTTTCTCTTTCCACTTCCCACTTCC
>CAZTZB010000017.1:18279-25529 GCA_964617505.1 uncultured Peptostreptococcaceae bacterium
GTTTGACACTTTCTTTTAGTTTAAATATAATGGTTTAGGTGCACAGTTTCAATCTGGAGGTACATAGCAATGACAAAACAGCACAAGGCAGATGCCACCCTCGTTTTAGTAACGATGTCATGGGGCATTTCTTTCATATTAACCAAGCTGCTCATTGAAGACATAGGTGTTTTTAATTTTCTTTCACAAAGATTTTTGTTGGCCGCCTTAATTGCCTCTCTCTTCTTCAAAAAACAATTTAGAGAGATGACTCCAAAAATCTTTTTCACCGGCATGCTTATAGGATTCATACTTTTTGGGGGATATGCTCTACAAACAATGGGTCTTCTTTACACTAGCATATCAAATTCGGCCTTCATAACCGGTTTTGCTGTTGTATTAGTTCCTATATTAAGCATTGCTTTCTTTAAAAGTAAACCGTCTGTTTCGGCTGTTTTGGGAGCGCTAATGGCCCTAGCTGGACTTTCCTTGCTTACACTTAGAGCTACATACGGATTTTTAAACATAAACTTCGGTGATTTTCTCACATTCCTATCAGCAATCTGTTTTGCAATGCATATAATCTCAGTAGGGATTTTTGCAAGAAAGGGCAATGCCATACTCTTGGCCATAATCCAAATTTTTGGCGTTGGATTCTTTAGCATGATCGCAGCGCTATCTTTTGAAAAACACGCATTCCCTTCAACCGCTTCGAACTTATTATCTATGCTTTTCCTCGCCGTCATTTGCACAGCATTGGCATTCATAGCACAGAACGCAGCTCAAAAGTACACTTCGGCATCGCATACTGCCCTCATTTATTCAGGTGAACCTGTATTCGCAGCAATTTGCGAATTCTTCATATACGGAACTATGCTTTCAAATCAAGGTCTTTTCGGAGCCTTTCTCATTCTAACAGGAGTTGTTATATCAGAGCTGAATCCATTCAGAAAAAGGCGCAGCGGACATGTTTCCGCTTAGATTTTATCGAAATAAAAAAGCGGCTGAATTATCAGCCGCTTTTTTTTGCATAGTTTATTCTTCAAAAATACCGAATTCCGCCATTTTATCCTCTATTATATTCCAGACATCTTCAAGACCCTCTTTTGTCTTTGTTGAAACCGGTATGATGATATCATCATCCTCCATCCCGAGTGTCAGTTTAATGTCTTTTATATGAGCCGCTTTCCTGCTTCTTGGTATCTTATCGGTCTTTGTAGCAATAACAACTCCTCTGTATCCGTTGCCTTTTATCCAGTCAAACATTGTCTTGTCGAGTTCAGACGGCTTATGCCGCATATCCACCAAAAGAAAAACATTCATAAGCATCTGTCTCTCAGCCAAATATTGCATAATGCTTTTGCCCCAGCTAGTCCTGCTTTTTTTAGACACCTTGGCATATCCATATCCCTGCAAATCAACAAAGTATAACAATTCATTTATTCGATAGAAATTTATAGTCTGTGTCTTTCCTGGTGTAGAGCTTGTTCTTGCCATTTTTTTTCTGTTAACCAACATATTAATTAAAGACGACTTCCCCACATTTGAACGGCCAGCAAAGGCTATTTCTGGTAAATTGTCTTCCGGATACTGCGCCGGACTGACTGCGCTGATTACAAAATCGGCACTTTTAATTTTCATTTTTGTTCACCATCCATAAGGGCATGTTCGAGAACCTCATCCATGCTTTCAACCGGAATAAATTTGACTTTCCGTTTGATGATTGCAGGAATATCGTCGAGATCTATTTCATTTTCCTTAGGGATGAGAATCGTTGTAATGCCTGCTCTTGCTGCGGCAAGGGATTTTTCCTTAAGTCCTCCTATTGGAAGCACTCTTCCCCTAAGTGTTATTTCACCAGTCATTGCAACTTCTCTGTTTATTGGTTTCCCAGTCAAGGCGGATATAACTGCCGTAGCCATTGTTATTCCAGCCGAAGGACCATCCTTTGGTATTGCACCTTCCGGTATATGGATATGAACATCCATTTTTTCATGAAAATCCTTGTCTATTCCAAGTTCTTCAGCCTTGCTTCTTATATAGCTTATTCCTGCCTGCGCTGACTCCTTCATGACATCGCCCAATTGTCCGGTAAGAATAATTTCACCCTTCCCGCTCATCAGTGTTGCCTCTATGGTCAAGGTCACACCGCCCACAGTCGTCCAAGCCAATCCCGTAGCAAGTCCCAATTCACTTTTCTGATTCAAGATATCATATCTATATTTCTTGCTGCCAAGGTATTTGTCCAGATTCGATTTAGTAATACGCACTGTATCGATTTTTTCCTCAACAATTTTGACTGCCGCTTTCCTGCAGATTTTAGCAATCTGTCTCTCAAGCTCCCGAACTCCAGATTCCCTTGTATAATAATCGACAATATCCTTAATTGTGCTATCAGACATCGAAATGTTTTCCATTTTCAAGCCATGTTCCTTCAATTGCTTTGGCAATAGATAACGGACTGCTATCTTTGTCTTTTCGGGTTCAGTATACCCCGAAACCTCGATTATTTCCATTCTATCTATTAGAGGGCTTGGGACATCCATCAATGAATTGGCTGTTGTTATGAACATTACCTTAGATAAATCAAAGGGAACTTCAAGATAATTGTCCGTAAACTCCTTATTTTGCTCAGGATCGAGAACCTCAAGCAATGCAGAAGCCGGATCTCCTCTAAAATCGCTGCTGATCTTGTCAATTTCATCGAAAAGAAAAACGGGATTCTTGCTGTCAGCATCCTTTATAGCCGTAATTATCCTTCCAGGTATCGCTCCAATATAGGTTCTTCTATGACCCCTGATTTCCGCCTCGTCCCTAACACCACCCAAAGACATTCTTACAAATTTCCGATTAAGTGATCTGGCTATCGATTTTGCTATTGAAGTCTTTCCTACCCCTGGAGGCCCCACAAGGCAAATTATCGGACCCTTCATACTCTTTACAAGCTTTCTTATTGCAAGATATTCGAGTATTCTTTCCTTTACATCCTTAAGACCGTAATGGTCCTCATCAAGAATTTTCTTTGCCTTCTTGATATCTATACTATCTTTAGTCTGCTTATTCCACGGCAAATCCAGGAGCCACGAAGCATATGACCTTATGACATTACTCTCAGCCGAACCCGGTGCCATCATGCTCAATCGCTTTATTTCCTTCTCAACTTTTTCTCTTACAGTCTTTGGTATCTTGGCTTTTTCAAGCTTTTGATAAAGTTCTTCAATTTCATCGTCATATCCAGGGCCTTCACCCAGTTCATCTTGAATAGCCTTCATTTGCTCCTTGAGGTAGTAATCCTTCTGAATCTTGCTAAGACGACCCCTAACCTTTTTGTCAATTTCGTTCTCTATCTCAAGAATTTCAATTTCCTTAAGGAGTATCTGATAAAGCACTTCCAGACGATCCTTAGGATTTAGCGCCTCTAAAATTTCTTGCTTTTGGCTCGTTTTTAGCAGCATATGTGAAGCCGCTGCATCAGCTAGGCGTCCCGGTTCCTCTATAGATGAAACAGTTATAAAAACTTCCGGAGAAATCTTGTTGCTTGCGCTTATATATTCCTCAAATGCATTGATTACTGTACGCATCAATGCCTCGCATTCCTTTGTTACTTCCATCTTGTCTTCATCGACATACTCTTCGATTTCCACCCTGAAAAAAGGTGTTTCTTCTATTATTTTCACTATCTTGCCTCTGTCTACACCCTCGACCAAAACTCTGATTGCATCTCCCGGCAACTTGAGCATTTGCTTAATCTTTGAAACTGTTCCTATTTTATAAAAATCAGAACCGGTCGGCAAATCAACCTCAACTTCCATCTGAGAAGACAAAAAAATCATTTGATCCATCATCATAGCTTCTTCAAGCGCCTTGATTGATTTTTCCCTGCCTATATCGAAATGCAAGACCATGTTTGGAAAAACCGTAAGTCCTCTGAGCGGAATCATCGGAAGTTCGATAAGGTTCTTTTTAATTTCATCCATGTTGCCACTCTCCTTTTAATTAAATAAGAAAGCGAGAAACTCGCTTTCTTATCCAGTCGTTTCTAAGACGCATTTTCTTCTTTTTTAATGCGCTTGCGTTTACTTTCTCCGAAAACCAATTTTGGCTGAATTCCTTCGCTGATTGCTTCCCTTGTAACGATGCACTTCTTGATATCGTCCCTTGACGGAATTTCGTACATAATATCCCTCATGATGCTTTCGATGATGCTTCTAAGGCCCCTGGCACCGGTGTTTCGTTTTACAGCCTCTTTCACAATTTCATCAATCGCCGCATCTTCAAACTCAAGTTCAACTCCATCGAGCTCGAAAAGCTTCTTGTATTGTTTAACCAAAGCATTCTTTGGCTCTAATAGTATCCGTTTGAGAGCCTCTTCCTTCAATTCATGCAAGCCCGCATAAACAGGCACCCTGCCTATGAATTCCGGAATCAAGCCGTATTTCAATAGGTCCATCGGCAACATTTTTTCTAGAAGCTTGCCTATTTCCAATTCTTCTTTTCCTATTATATCCGCAACAAAACCAATATTCTTTTCTCCGATTCTACGCTGTATAATCTTGTCTATGCCGTCGAATGCTCCTCCACATATGAACAAAATGTTGCTTGTATCGATCTGAATGAATTCCTGCTGGGGATGCTTCCTTCCACCCTGTGGCGGAACACTTGCAACAGTTCCTTCTATTATTTTTAGAAGGGCCTGCTGAACACCCTCGCCACTTACATCTCTTGTAATTGACGGGTTGTCTGATTTTCGGGAAATCTTATCGATTTCGTCGATATATATTATTCCCTTTTGGGCTCTTTCCACATCATAATCTGCAGCCTGTATAAGCCTTAGAAGAATATTTTCAACATCCTCACCCACATAACCCGCTTCAGTAAGGGATGTTGCATCGGCGATGGCAAATGGCACCTTGAGAAGCTTGGCCAAAGTTTGGGCCAAAAGTGTTTTTCCACAACCCGTAGGGCCTATCAGCAAGATGTTGCTCTTCTGCAGTTCTACATCATCATCCTTTTTTTCTTTGTTGATTCTCTTATAATGATTGTAAACAGCAACCGCCAATGTTTTTTTAGCGCCTTCCTGGCCTATTACATATTGATCCAAAATCTCTTTTATTTTTGCAGGTTTCAATATCCCTGACATTTCCACATCAAAGGTATCATTTAATTCTTCTTTGATTATTTCCATACAAAGCTCAACGCACTCATCGCAAATATAGACATTCGGTCCGGCAATAAGCCGCCTGACTTGGTCTTGGGTCTTTCCGCAAAATGAGCATCTCAGCTGTTTTTTTTCATCGCTTTTAGCCATTATAACCCCTCTTTCGCCTGTTACCTTGCACTAATAACCTTGTCAATTATCCCATATTCCATAGCTTCATCCGAACTCATGAAATTGTCTCTGTCAGTATCTTTTGATACTTTTTCCAAATTCTGTCCGGTTCTTTCGCTTAGAATTGTATTGAGTTTTTCTCTTATTTTAATGATTCTTTCGGCATGTATTCTTATGTCTTCAGCCTGACCCTGGGTTCCTCCCAAGGGCTGATGAATCATAATTTCAGCATTCGGAAGAGCATATCGTTTTCCTTTTTCTCCAGCCGCCAACAAAAAAGCGCCCATTGAAGCTGCCATCCCCACGCATATGGTTGAAACATCAGGCTTTATAAACTGCATAGTGTCATAAATAGCCATGCCCGAAGTAATGGAACCACCCGGACTGTTTATATATAGCGAAATGTCTTTATCTGGATCTTCTGCTTCAAGAAAAAGCATTTGTGCCACAACCAAGCTGGCTGTCACATCATTTACTTCTTCTCCAAGAAAAATAATTCTGTCTTTGAGCAATCTTGAAAATATGTCATACGACCTTTCGCCTCTGTTTGTTTGTTCAACAACTATAGGAACTAACGCCATATCAAACACCTCCTATTTCAATTATACCTTTTATGGCTTAAATTCTAAACAAGTTTTGTCTTCTCGACCAAAAGATCGATTGTTTTTCTGGAAACAATGGATTCCTTAAGGTAATCCAAGTTTTCCCCGCCATAGGTCATTTTAACTTTATCCAATTCCATTTTGTACTGCTCGGCTATCTTTTCCATTTCAGCTTCCAGGTCCTCTTCAGAAGCTTCAATAGCCTCTTTCTTAGAAATAGCTTCAATAGTAAGACCCGTTCTGGCTTTCTTCTCAGCGTCCTCTTTCATCTGCTCTCTGAGGTCCTTTTCTTCAGACTGGGTAATTTCGTAGTACTTGTCCAAATCCAAGCCCTGGTATCTTAATTGATATCCAAAATCCTTTATCATAGAATCTATTTCATTTTCTACCATAACTTCGGGAAGATCTATTTCAGCCATTGAAACAGCTTTTTCAATAACCTTGTTTCTTATTTCGGATTTTGCCCGCTTTTCAGCTTCGCCTTCCATTTTGATTCTGGTGTCTGCCTTAAGTTCTTCCAATGTGTCAAATTCACTTATATCCTTTGCAAATTCATCGTCAAACTCTGGCAATTCTTTACGCTTTACTTCCTTAACAAGAACATTGAATGTTGCTTCCGCACCTGCAAGTTCGTCAGAATGATAATCATCCGGGAAAGTCACTTTAATTTCCTTTTCTTCACCAGCTTTGCATCCTACAAGCTGTTCCTCGAATCCAGGGATGAATTGGTTTGATCCCAATTCCAAGGGATGGTTCTCTCCTTTTCCGCCTTCGAAAGCTTTATCGCCTACGAATCCTTCATAATCTATCATGGCAGTATCACCATTTTTTGCTTCCTCTTCTGTGCTTACCATACGGGCATTCATCTCTCTCGACTTTTCCATCTCAGCGTCAACTTCTTCATCTGTAACCTCTGAGGATACTTTTTCCACTTCCATAGAATCGTACGCACCAAGAACAACCTCAGGCTTAACTATAACATCAACCGTAAAAATAACAGGTTGGCCTATTTCCAAAGTCTCGATGTCAACATCAGGTCTTCCAACAGGTTCCAAGCCGAGTTCCTCTACAGCCTTCTCGTATTCCACGGGAAAAGCCTCATTGATTGCGTCGTCGTAAAACACTCCAACTCCATATTGAAGCTCTATGACCTTCTGCGGAGCCTTGCCTTTTCGAAAACCGGGTATATTGAATCGGCCTCTGTTTTTCAAGTAAGCTTTCTTTATTGCTTCCTTGAAAGCTTCGTCTGAAACCGTTATCTTCAAACTGACCTTGTTGATTTCCTTTTTTACAAATTCTGAACTCATAGTTGTGTGCCTCCTCTAATTATATGTGAGCTT
>CAZTZB010000018.1:0-25332 GCA_964617505.1 uncultured Peptostreptococcaceae bacterium
TCCTCTCCATAGTCTACTTCTATGGGCAAATACATGTAGGCATTCTTAGCCGTTTCTACAAGTGTATCAAGCAGCCTGCCCTTGTCCCCCAACTTAGAAGCTGTTATCGGAATAACGGGTGCATTAAGCATTTTTGAAAGTGCATCAAGATCTATTCCTATCCCTTTTTTCTCAACCACATCCATCATGTTAAGGGCAATTACTACTGGCCTTCCCATTTCTATGAGTTGTATAGTGAGATAAAGATTCCTCTCAAGATTTGACGCATCCACAATATTGAGTATTACATCGGGTTTTTCGTCAATGATGTACTTCCTTGTTACTATCTCTTCCATTGTATACGGAGATATGCTGTAAATTCCAGGCAGGTCGGTTAAAAGAATATCTTCTTCCCCGTGTCTAAACCGGCCTTCCTTCTTTTCAACAGTAACTCCCGGCCAATTGCCAACATAATGGCGTGCACCTGTCAATTCATTGAAAAGAGTTGTTTTGCCACTGTTAGGATTGCCTGCAAGCGCAACCTTTATCTGCTTATCCATTTACTTACCCCTATTTCCCCAAATTTCTCACTTCTACTTTTTCGCTTATTCCTCTTCCAAGAACCAATCTTGATCCTCTTACGCTAATTACAATTGCGTTGTTCATCTCGCTGGAAAGAACCTTCACTTTAACCCCTGGTGTCAAACCCATGTTATAAAGCCTCATCTTAAGATTTCTCCCCGAATTTATACGATCAATTATCACAAATGAATTGGCCTCCGCTTCTGCAATAACCATAAGTCTGCCCTCCATTCTATTTTGATATTGATAATCATTATCATTGTATATAGACAATTTTACCATCCTTTTCGATGCTTGTAAATACTTCTTTAAAAATAATGTTCCTTAATATTATGCCACCATTTTGAACATATGTCCATAATCCATTCTTCTTTGTGATTAAACTTATAGACAAAGTGGTAATATTAAAAAGACAATGTTCTAATTTTGATTAAATCAATTTGCCTATTTTCAACGAAATTATTGATGCTAAAATTTTCGGGAGGTCGACATGAAACTTACCAAACCTAAAAAACTTTTTTTAATATTTCTAGTTATAATTGTATTGTTTGCTATTTATATGGCGAGCATGGGCTCAAAAGCCGATTTTTTTGAAATCAAATCCGAATCATATGAAGAAAAGATCTTAGCTTCCGGAACATTGACTCTCAGTGATACTGTCGAGCTTAGAGCACCGGTAAGAGGGCTTGTAACTTCAATAAAGATTGAGGAAGGCGATTCTATTGAAGCAGGTCAAGAGCTTGTTTTATTAGATACCAAAGACATCAATCTTCAAATCAAGGAACTTCTTGCAGGAAAAGCTGTTTTGGATGCACAATTATCCGAATTGTCTTCCAAGCTTTATCCAAATGCTCTTCAACTTTTATCACAGGCTAAGTTAAACGAGGCTGAAGCTTTAAAAAATTTTGAAAATGCAAAGCTGCTTTACGATGCAGGGGCCATTTCAAAAAATCAATACATCGAAATTGAAAATCGTTATAATCTAGTAAAATCGGAAACTGCAATTGCAAAAAACAACTCAAACGCGCTTTCAAACAATGGGTCTTCAAAATCTCAGCTATCTGCTGAAATCAACAGGCTTTCGACTCAGATACTATCTCTTGAAAACGAACGAAGCAAGTATACAATAGTTTCACCTATAAAAGGCACCATTATTGAAATCTTTTCCGCTGTTGGAGAAATCGAAGAAAGGTCTACTCCTCTTTTGACCATAATACGTGATGAGACTGCTTTAGTCGAAGTCCCTTTGGATGAACGGTACATTTCATCTATTGAAAAAGGCCAAAAGGTACTGGTTTCTTCAGATGCATATGCATCCGAAAAACTAGAGGGAGTAATCGCTTCGATATCGCCTTCAGTAGATATCGATACAGGAACAATTCTTTTGAAGGTTCGTTTGAATGAAAACCGGCCATATCTAATAAAAAACCTTACTGTCAGATGCGAAATTATAACTGGAATTTTCGAAAACTCAATTGCAATTCCCGAAAAATTTCTTTTTAAAGAAAACGGATCGAATTTTGTTTTCGTCTTTGAAAACGGAAAAGCTGTGAAAAGAAATGTTCTTCCGGCTCTAAACAACACCGCAAGAGTAAGAATTACCGAAGGACTTTTTGATGGAGAGACAATCCTTTTACCAAATGGACTAAAGGATGGCGATTCAGTAAGACTTTCCGGAGTTGACGGCCCATGAGATTCGAATGGAAAATAGCCTTCAGATTTTTAAAGGAGAGCAGGGTACAGACACTCTTTATCTTGGCAGGTATAGCCATAGGTGTTTCCGTGCAAATATTTTTAAGCAGCCTAATAATAAGCCTTCAGGACAATCTTGTAGAAAGCACTGTAGGCAACAGCTCGCATATAACATTTTCTTCAAAACCATTCAATTTTGAGGATGTTATTGAAAAATCAAATGATGTTTTCATAGAAAACTCACCGGAAACTAAAAAGGACGAGCTGGGCGATTGGAGAAATCTAACCATTTTGCTAAGAGATAGCGGCATGCTTAAAGCAGTTTCACCAGTAGTCGAAAGCAACGGATTCCTTTCAATCGGTCGAAACAGCGCACCGGTTGTTATTAAGGGAATTGAGCCAGAGGAAGCCGATAAGATATATAATATTTCTTCCCGTATGCAAAGCGGAACTTTTTCTATCAGTGGAAATGAAGTATTAATCGGAACAGATCTTCAAGAAACCTACAACCTGGATGTCGGAAGCTTTATTAAAGTACTTTTGCCAAACGGAAGCACTGAATCACTTTTGATAAAGGGAATATTTGATTTGGAAAACAAGTTTATCAATAACTCATGGCTGCTACTTGATCTTGACAAGGCTCAAAAGATTATAACAAAAAATGATTCGATTACAAAAATTGAAACTCAGGTGGATGATGTATTTACTGCAGACACAGTTGGTGCATATTTTGAAAGTCGCCTCCAAAATATTGACGTAACAAACTGGAAGGATGAAAATGCGTCTCTTCTTTCAGCTCTAAATAGCCAAGGAAGCTCCAGTCTTACAATTCAAGTTTTTGTACTTCTCGCAATACTGCTTGGCATTTCAAGTGTTTTAGGTATTTCAGTAGTTCAAAAATCGAGAGAAATCGGTATTCTTAAGGCAATGGGAGCTCGTGACATAAGCGCAAGCAGAATATTTCTGATGCAGGGCGCCGCGCTTGGATTTGTCGGTTCCATTATAGGTTGTATTTTGGGAGTCCTTCTTACCTTTTCCTTTAACAAATTTGCAGGAGCGGGCTTCGCTATAATTATACTCCCATTGAATTTGGCAGCCATAGTAGCCATAACAACGGCGGCAAGCTTTTTATCAGCATTAGTCCCATCCAGAAACTCCCAAAAACTCAATCCAATAGAGGTGATAAGAAATGGATAAAGCCCTCCTAATAGAAGCTAGAAAAATCCGAAAAACCTATGGAAGCATTGTTAAAAACGAGGTTCTTCATGGAATTGATTTAGAATTTAAAGAAGGAGAATTTGCGTCACTGATAGGGCCATCAGGTTGCGGAAAGACAACCTTTTTAAATATATTGGGCATATTGGATACCCCCACATCAGGAGACTTGCTTTTTAAAGGAAGGAATGTCAACGAAATGACTAGAGATGAATTATCCTCTTTCAGAAACCGCAATGTCGGGTTTATCTTTCAATTCCATTATTTGCTTCCTGAATTTACAGCCTTGGAAAACATACTTATGCCAACATGGATAAAAGCCGGCCGGCCAACTGATGAAAAAAGAGAGCAGGCTTTGGAATTACTACGCCTTGTTGGTCTAGAAAAAGTCGTTAACAACAGGGCCACTGAAATGTCCGGTGGCCAGCAGCAGAGGGTTGCAATAGCAAGGTCTCTAATAAACAGTCCCTCTCTGATTTTTGCCGATGAACCAACTGGAAACCTGGACTCAGAAAACACTGATCAAATATACGGTTTGCTTCGAGATATAAACGAAGAATTAAATACCGGTTTTCTTGTTGTGACTCACGACCGGCATATAGCAGCCAAATCAAAGCGAATAATCGAAATGGACGATGGCAATGTTAAAAGGGATTTCTTGGTGTCTGAAGACGGTGATTCTCTGTGGGAAGACATATCACCCGAGTACTGCCGCGCATGCAAAAAATTCAAAGAAGGCAACACCAATCTTTAAATAGCCGGAAATTGAAAGTAGCAAGTAGCAAGTAGAACGTAGCACGTAGCAAGTGGAACGTTGAAAGTTAAAAGTAGCAAGTGAAAAAAAGCTGCAAAATAAACCAGCAGTGACGCCTTTTTAGGCGCCACTGCTGATTCTTTTGCTATTCAATTTTTCCATCAGGCAGCTTTCCTAATTCGTCCAAAATCAATGCGGTCAGCTTTTCCATCCTCTTTCTGTTTACTCCAAGATCAGACTTCCCTACCCTTGATGCCGATTTGAAATGAAGCAGCCCTTTTTGCGCATCATGATAAAATTCGACGTCGTCTACAAATCTGAAAATAAGAGATTTGAATTCTGCCCGAAGATATTTCCCTTCAAATTCCACTACTTTTGCCCTGTCGCTTTTTTCTACAAGAGTCCTTGCAATTTTCATGACTGCTTCCGTTTCAAGATTTCCCGTATCAATAGGGGCCATATATGCCTCTTTGCTTTCAGCCTGAGATGATAAGCAATTCGGAGTACCCGGACAAGGCGTAAATTTCCCTTCTGTCATTCCGACTTTCAAATCTCTTCCTCCTTCAAATGCAATAGTAACAACAAGCAAAATTGCAATCAAAATAAACGCTGCAATTACAATTTTTTTCAATAAGAGCCTCCTTGTTCACTTTTCTTTTTTCGGAAACCATGGTATGAATTTGCTAGTTAGAGCCGCATATGCTTGAAATTCGGAGTTATCGGCGTATTTTTTTTCAAGCAATGGAACCCCTGAAATGAAAACAAGTAGAAATGTTATTGTTAGAGGGCTTATTATTCCCATGAGACCGCTGCCGGTTCCTATTCCTATTATAAATATTCCCCACCACATTGTAGCTTCCCCGAAATAATTGGGGTGGCGCGAAAATTTCCACAATCCACTTTTCATTATCTTGCCTTTGTTTTCAGGTTTTTTGATAAATTGCTTGAGTTGCCAGTCTCCAAGCGCTTCAAAAAAGAATCCCTTTAACCATATCAAAGCTCCAAGGATTCCCCATATGGTAAAAGGCGCCTTCTCCGTTACATTTATGGAAATCACAGGGTAAGCGATTACAGCCATAAAAAATGCCTGGAGCATAAATATCTGCAAGAATGCCCTTGGGACAAGCCATTTCCCCCAATCCTTGCGCCAAGCAGCATATCTGAAATCTTCAGGTTTATTCCAATTTCTTTTAATAATATGATAAAAAAGCCTTAGCCCCCATATAGTAACCAAAACGGTCGCCAAAATTCCAGTTGCGGTATAATGGCCAGCCCTTACTATTGAATACCAGGCTGCAAGAACAAAACCGATTCCCCAGCCTATATCGACTATTGAATTGTTTTTAATCAATAAAGCAATTATAAAAAAAATTGAAAAGTAAGCAAATATCATTAAAATTGATTCCTTTAAAACAATGTTCATAAATTCTCGCCCCTTTCAAATTGAACAGCTACCGCCACGGCTTTCTCTCCCGCGCTAAGTGCAACTACAGATGACACCTCAGTAATATATTCCGGTGGCATTCCCAACAATTCTTCCAAACCCTTAGAATAATCCTCCGCAAAATTTTCGCCTCTGTAATGAACAACTGCATATCTCTTTATTCCGTGTTCGTCACGGAGATTCTTTACCGTTTCGATAATCTTTCTTTTATTTTCCTTTCTGCTGAAGGCCTTAGCAAATGAAACGCCCTTTCCATCTTCGTCGAGAGAAACAATCGGCTTCAGGTTCAAAACTCTTGCCAATTTTCCTTTCATCGGACTGACCCTTCCACCCTTGACCATATATTCAAATGTATCGACACTAACAAAAATTCTTATATTTGCAATCGAATCATTTACAATTTCCAAAATTTCATCCTTATTAAGTCCCTTCGAAATAGCCTCGGAGGCTTCAATAACAAGAAGTCCCTGCGCAGCGGAATTCAGTTTTGTGTCTATTACCGTTATTCGCTTCCGGATTTCTTCAGGAAAAAGCTCAACCGCCTTAACTGCCGAATTAAAAGTACCGCTTAAAGAAGATGAAACAAAAAGCCCTATCACATTTTCATAATGGCTAAGCAAAAATGCGAATGTATTTTCAAAAGATTTCAAGCTAGGCTGAAATGTCTTTGGAAAACTGCGGGATTCACTCATTAGCTTATAAAATTGCCGCGGAAATATTGTAATTTTATCAAGGTAAAGACTTTTATCTATTTCGACATTCATTGGCACTATAGTAATGTTTTCATCAAAGATGATATTGCTTGGTAAATCTGCCACAGAATCCGTAACAAGCGCAACAGTGCTCTTCTTCTTGTTCGATATCCGGTACTGTCCATGCATATCGTCAATTTTTATTTCTAGTATCTCTCCATATTCGGGAATCCTAGCAAACATCTCTGCAGGTCTGTTTGTATGGATATGGATTCTTGTATTTTTTAATCCTCCAGCCACAATAACACTGCTGCCATATTTCTTGAGCAAAAGCTTGAGTTCTTCACTATCTATCTCCTTCTCATTCTTGATAAGCACTTCCGCGCAGTAACGCTCAAGCGACATGCCTTCAAATGCAGTATGACTATCAAAACTTTCTATAGGCATATTGTTTTGATAGGGCAATGAAGTTGTTTCTCTTAAATCCCCTGAATTGATAAGCTTTACAATTCCTTCTGTAAAATGGACAAACCCTTTTGCTCCCGAGTCAACAACCTTTGCATCCTTAAGTACCTTCAAGATGTTTGGTGTATTGGCCAATGACCTGCGGACTGTCTTTTGTGCGTCATTCAAAAGAATTGCAAAGTCGTCGGTATTTCCACGCGAGTCGTAAATAGCCCTTGACCATTCCCTTATGACGGTAAGCATTGTTCCTTCTACCGGATCAAGCATTGCCTTGTATGCATGTGCTACCGCCTTCATTACGGATTCTCCAAATGACGTCGTGCAAAGTACTTCCTTGTTCTTTATTTCAATGGCTATTCCATTAATAAACTGTGCAAATATTATTCCCGAATTACCACGCGCACCCGAAATAGCAGATTCGGCCAAGGATTGAAATGATTTGTCGATTCTGCTTTCAAAAACAGTATTCCTCAAAATTGAATTCATCGTTGAAGACAGATTGCTGCCGGTATCTCCGTCAGCCACTGGAAATACATTGATTCTATTAAGATCGTCTGTATTGCGGATAACCTCCATGGCACCGTAAGATATGGCATATCCAAGCCTTTTCCCGTCTATATATTTAATCCGCATAAAACCTCCCTCATTCGCTAATTTATTATTATTGTATACCCCAAAATGTAGCAAACTAAAGCATAAAAAAAGCACCGTCTCAAAAAGACGGTGCTAACACTATTATTTGAATGATCTATTTTACTGTTTCATAGCCTTTGTTGCTCCAACCGTAGGGAACGTTTGCATCCATTCCCATACCGCCATTTAACGATACGGCGTCGTAGCCCAAAATTCTGAGAGCTGCCGTTGCCTGTCCAGCAGTTTGTCCTGTATAGCAGTAAACAACCGTTGTTTTGTCATTGTTTAAAGTTGGGAAAGCTTCCTGCATTCCTGCAGCCCAAGGGATATTTATAGCAGTTGGTATGTGTCCCTCTGCAAAATCCTTTGCACCTCTTACAGAAAGAACATATATGCTGTCTGCTTTTTCGTCAAGAATTGTCTTAAGATTGTCTTCGCTTATCTTGTAGTTCTTGTACATGCCATCGCTTACTTTAGCAAGACCGCTGTAGTACATTTCGATAGCCGATTCAATTTCATATCCAAAATCTGCTGACGCGGCAGCTCCGAAATCCGATGCGTCTGTAGTTACTGCCTCTTCATATCCTTCTACCTTGCTGATTCCGAGGTTCCAACCAAGGTTTACGGATTTTGCATCGATTCCGGCAAAATTGAGAAGTGCAACTGTTTGTCCGGCAGTCTGACCTGTGTAGCAATACACATATACAGGCATGTCGGAAGGAATCATGTCAAGATTTTCGCTTATTGCCGTTCCCCAAGGTGCATTTACAGCTCCCTTGATGTGGCCTTCAGCGTAAACATCAGGCTGTCTGATATCGAGTACAAACATGTCTTCTTCAGCCTTTACCAATTCGACAAAAGCATCTTGAGCAATTTTATAATTGTTGTCGGGTTTGTTGGCAAAATAATCGTTTACGATTCCTTCGAGTCCGGATCCCTCAAATACTTCAAATCCTTTGTTGGACCATCCGGAAGGAGCATTTGCCTCCATTCCCATTCCGCCATTAAGTGAAACTGCATCGTATCCGAGCATTCTGAGTGCTGCCGTAGTCTGTCCAGCTGTTTGACCCGTGTAGCAATAAACAACTATTGTCTTATCACTCGGAATAGTATTGAAGGATTCCTGCATTCCGGCAGCCCAAGGAATATTAAAGGCTCTGGCTATATGACCGCTTTCAAAGGCATCTGCGGCTCTTACTGAAAGAATGTATATGCTGTCGTCTTTATCGTCAATAAGTTGCTTAAGGTTGTCTTCGCTTATCTTGTAGTTCTTGTAGATGCTGTCGCTTACATCTGCCAAACCTTCAAAATAAGAAGTTATTGCAGCCATCATGTCTTTATCAATTTCGTTTGAAACTGATGCGTCAAATTCAGAAGCTTCTGTTACAGTTACTTCTTCAACTCCAGCAAGCTTGCTTATTCCAAGGTTCCATCCAAGATTTACTGAATATGCTTCAACGCCTGCAAAATTAAGAAGCGCAACAGTCTGTCCTGCCGTTTGACCCGTGTAGCAATATACATAAACGGGTTTGTCCATTGGGAGCTTGTCAAGATTGTCGCTTATTGACGTGCCCCAAGGTGCGTTTACAGCTCCCTTGATGTGCCCCTCAGCGTAAACGTCAGGCTGTCTGATGTCGAGTACAAACATGTCCTCTTCATTTTTAACCTTTTCCACAAAAGCATCCTGAGCAATTTTGTAGTTATGGGCGGGCTTGTCTGCGAAATAATTTTCAACAGCCAGCTCCATGAATCCCGTATCGCTCGAAACCTCGACAGGTGCCGTCTTTTCGATTTTTTCTGCCGGCTCGGTTTGAGTCTCCGGTGCCGGAGTGCCGCATCCTGCAACAAGAACTAATATAAGCATTGTCACAATCATAAGTATTAATTTATTCCTTTTAAACATAAATAGAATTCCTCCTCATATTTTGTGTTATTTAATTAACAAATTTATTATACCAATTCTTATGCTGTCTCTATAAAACGATTTGCTAATGCAACATTAGAAAACATATTAGCCAATTCTTTATTAGTAAAAGCCAAGCCGCTTGCAAGCGGCTTGGCTTTTACTATATATGGTGGAATTTAATTTTTTTTATGACGCATCCTGTTCGTTAAATTCGACACTTTCGCCACTTGGCAACTGAACCGGAAGAGCCTTGTCGGAAGACCATTCCAACCATGCTCCGTCGTAAAGCTTGAGGTTTTTATACCCTGCATTTGCAAGAGCAAGATAGGTTTGTGCACCTCTTATGGAGGTCTTGCAATACATTATTACGGTTGAATCCTTTTCTATTCCATTTTCAATGTACATTATTGCAATGTCCTGAGCCGATTTGTAGCTTCCATCCGAATATTGGTTTTCAACATAATTGATATGAACGGAACTCGGAATTGTTCCCTCTTCATATTCTTCAATTGTTCTTGTATCTACCAAGAAAGTATCGGAATCCGGATAATTTAACTGTTCTATTACTGTATCCACAGTAGCAAGCATTGTCTCGTCAAATTCTCCGGCTTCATAAGAAACGCTTTTAAGACTAGGAATTTCGGTCGTAATTTTCATTCCTGCTGCCTCTAAAGCTTTCAAACCGCCACTAACAACCTTAACCTGATCATTGCCGTAAGCTTTCAGCGTCCACCAGAATCTTGCAGCATCCATGTGATTGTTATCGTCATATACAATTATCTGTACTTTGTTGTCTATTCCGCTTTCACCGAGTATTTTTTCGATCTGAGCCTTTCCTCCAACCATGTTGGGAAAAGGTTCATTGACTACTATGTCTCCCCTGGTAATATTCACAGCGCCTTCAATATGAGCCGCTTCGTAAGCATCCGCCATTTGGGCGTCAACCATAACCGCTCCGTCTTTTACCATCGAAATAGCCTGATCCGCTTCAACTATATAGGGTCCGTCTGCCTGTCCTGTTGTTCCCAAACATCCCGAAAGAGCTCCCAAAGCCAATACCAAGGTTAAAAGCACTGCCGCTTTTGCGTATTTTTTCATGTATAGTCCTCCATCCTTTTCTATAATATGATTGTTAATTAAACAACAAACATCACTGATAGTATACAAGACGCATCCAGATATCCGGTATCTGTTTTTTTAATATTGTATCTGATTATTAAATGCAAAATATTTTTTCTATGTAATGATATAATAATGACAGAAATTCCAAAGGAGGGGAAATCAAATGAAAAAATCTAATTTTTTTATAAAAAAGCACGGCATCTTTATTTTAATGCTTTTTGTATACGCCCTAGCCAATGTTTTTTTTCTTGAGCAATTCCCCTTTATGCATTCAGATGAAGCTTGGCTTAGCGGGCTTTCCCAAACTGTATTGAAGGAAGGGCGCTTTGATTTAACTGAACCATTCTTCGATCTTTATCCAAGAAATCCCCATGCCATTAAAATAATTTTTGTAGCCATTCAAGCCTTTGTAATCAATCTGTTCGGTCACAGCCTATTTAACATGCGGATGATTTCACTTGTTTCCGGTCTATTTTCGCTTTGTCTTTTCTATAAAATTGTAATCAACCGATTCAAAAATAGGAATTTCGCCTTGCTTGCCACCTGCCTTCTTGCCGTGGACATACAATTTATATATGCATCGCATTTGGCAAGGCAGGAAATCGTTTTGCTGCTCATAAGTCTTGCCGCATACGATTATTTCCTGAGAAAAACCCCACCGACAATAGGAAGCACCGCCATGCTTGCAACCATACTGGCCCTAGGCATAGGCATTCATCCAAACAGCTTCATCATTTCAATTCCTTTCGGGTTGATGATTTTTTATCGATTCTTGAAAGACAGGGCTAGGGGCGTAGACCTTTTGGTCTTTACGGTCGTACTTGGCGCTGCAGCCGCCTTTTTCATAGCCCTAAGTCTACGCATGGATCCCAGCTTTATAGGAAACTATGCAGCCTACGGCGAAACCCTGGGTGTTACAGAAAGCCTTGTATCAAAGCTTCTACAAATAAAGCTCTTCTACCAGAAGCTTTTCCTTCAGGTGAGCGGAACATACTACACACCGGATATAAGGCTTCAGCTTCTGCTAATGATTCCGGCTTCTATTTGGGGCATAGTTAGGCTTGTAAAATCCAAGGGCGCCTCCGGCGAGGCATATCCCATATTGGGCCTTTTAGGTATAAATCTTGGATATTTGCTTGTGGGACGCTACAATCAGACAAGCATAGTTTTTCTTTTTCCATGGTTCTATTTTCTGATGGCAGAGCTTTTGTACCCTTTAAAGAAACAGCGCAATGCAATACTTGGGATTCTTCTTGCTGCAACACTCCTAGTAAGTTGTTTTAACATAGGCACGCACCCCGGGAAAGACTATGCTTCTTACCTTGAAAAAATTTCAATCCAGGTTCCCGAAGATGCCCGTGTGCTGGCAAATCTTAACACAGGATATTATTTCAACCCGGAAAATCTTCGCGATTACAGGAACCTTGCTCATCTTAAAGAAAACTCCCTCAGCTTCAAGGATTACATTGATATGAATCGGATAGAATTCATACTCTACCCCGATGAAATGGATATAATATGGAATACTAGGCCAGTCTACAACAGCCTATATGGAAACCCGGCAGATTATTATGAAGCTATGAAACTCTTCATCGAAGAAGACTGCTTGCTTGTTGAAAGCTTTACAGATGACACCTATCCGGTTCGAATAGTTAGGCTTATGGGACAAAAGGAAAGAACCCTGCGCATTTACAAGGTCCTTGATCGATAGCTTGCCGAGTCGGCAAGACATGGGTCAAACAGTTATGTCTTTTTTGATTTTTTCCTTTTCATCGAAATAGGCTTCCCCTGTCTTCCTTATGCCCTTCCATCTATTATTTATGATTCGCTTTACTTTGCCGGATTCCTTACTCATTATTAGAATCCTATCCGAGATGTAAAGCGCCTCCTCAATATCATGGGTAACGAATACTACGGTCAAATCTTTTTCTTTCCATATTCCAAGCAGCAGGTCCTGTAAAGATTCCCTCGTTATGGCGTCGACGCTGGCAAAGGGTTCGTCCATAAGAAGTATGTCCGGCTCAGAGGCAAGGGCCCTTGCGAGGGCTCCCCTTTGTCGCATACCTCCCGACAATTCATGCGGAAAATAATTGCCGTAGCCTTTAAGCCCAACACGAGATAACATATCCGAAGTTTTTTCATCATAGAAAGCCGCCGAGCTTTTTTCATGGCGTTTTCTTACCGGCATAGCCACGTTTTCTCCAAGCCTTAGCCAAGGAAACAATTGCTGGTTGTCCTGGAAAACCATTACCGCTAAAAAGCTTGGCCCTTTTATTGGCTTCCCATAAAGCAGAAGCTCTCCCGACTCTATTTCCTCGAATCCTCCGAGTATGTTTAGCGCCGTGGTTTTTCCGCATCCGGACTCACCAAGTATTGAAAGTACCTCGCCTTTTTCAACTTCCAGCGAAAAACCCTTCAAGATTAGTTTTGAAGCTCCATCCTTCACATAATGCTTTTCTATGTTCCTGGCTTTCAATACAGCATTCATTCGGCCATTCCCCATTTCTTGATTGTCCTCTTCTCTATAAATCCAAATACAAATTTTTCAACTACTATACCGATTATAATTATCACTGCAAGACCCGAAACTATGCCCGCAACATCCATAAAAACCCTGCTTCTGTATATTGCCCAACCGATTCCTCCCGCCAGGCCGGCGGCTCCGAAAATCATTTCAGCGCTTATCAGGGCTCTCCAGGCTCTTGCCCAGGCTATCTTTAAGCCTGCAATCAAGAATGGAGCCGTAGCCGGGATTAAAATGCGGATGATTTTTTCACTCGTCGAAAAGCCATAATTATCTCCAACCTTAAAGTAGATATCCGGTATTGATTCCATTCCGGAAAGAAGGTTCTGCATTAGAGGCCAAAAGGCTCCATGCACTATTATTATAGTAATTGCAGTTTTACCAGTCCCAACCCATAATATTACAAGGGGAAGAAGCGCTACACCTGGCAATGGGTGAAGAAGTGTGACTATAGTTTTAACTGCTTTTTCGAAGCCGGAGGCCTTGAGGCAAACATAACCGACGCACATGGCCAAAATAACGCTGATTAAAAGCCCCTTTCCAATAAGTTCAAGAGAATAAAGTATCTGTACTATTAAATTTCCCTCAAGAATTCCCTCTCTGAGGCTTTCTGCAACCTCAAAAGCCGAAGGGAAAACCATCGGATTCAAGCAACCGGATACAGCACACGCTTGCCACAGTGCAATAATTAAAATGACTATGCCAAGGCCTTTTATCTTTTTCATTTGGAGCCACCCCTAACAAGCTTGTCCATTTCTCCAAGGTTATCTATATATCCCTCACCTTCCATAAAATCGTGGAATTTTTTCATTCCATTGATTTCCAAGGTATAGACCATGTCTTCTCTTGTGATGTACTCGTAGATTTTTTCTTCATCCAAGCCATAGGTTTTCGATAGAATCCGAGATGCCTCGTATGGGCTTTTTTCTATAAATGATATCGATTCTGCCAAGGCATCCTTAAATACAGCCTCCCAAAGTGGATTATTTATTGAGAAGTCATCCTTAGAAACTCCTGCAACGAAGGTGAATCTTTCTCCTATGGCTTCTTCCCCCGTCAAAACTACATGAGCCTTTGGATTTTCAAGCTCCATGAAAAGATAGGGGGGGCTAGTGAAATGACCTTTTATATCTTTGTTTGCAAGCAGTGCTTGCATTCCGTCCGGATGCGTCATTGTCACTATCATGTTGTCAAAATGCCTCGCGTCCCCTAGCTCTCTTTCAGCTGCCATGGATAGAAGCATATGCTGAATGCTTCCCGGTTGCGGAAGTGCTATGCGATCTGTTTTAGCAAAGTCAGAAAGTGATTGTATCTCTTCATCAAGGCTAACAAGGGCGACCGGAACTTCCGACAATCCGGATATTATTTTCCATTCCATGCCTTTGTCCGTCCCTATGAAGAATGGTGGAAGCGCCATGAATCCTATATCAAGGTCTCCTGCTACCATTGCTTCCCTTATTGATGTTGTATTTGCCATCTGTTTCCATTCTATCTCCACGCCCGGCAAAGCGTCTTTTAAAAATCCTTTTTCCTTCATTATTGTCACCGGCGCATATGCAAGTCCGTACTGCTCGGCAATAGCAAAGCTTTTTCTTTCCTGATTGCACCCCGCAAGCAGAATAAGAACAAGTGCCACAATAATTCCTTTAAAAATATGTCTTTTCACAAGATCAATCCTTTCACTCTACAGAACGGGTCCCTTTATTATCATGTTTTTTCCACTTTCGTCAAAGAATTTAAGCTTATCGTATACTTCTTCCAAGCTTGCATTTAAAGCGTCCCTATCATTTCCTTTTACAAGAAAGTACCCTGCCCGCTGAGTTGCATTTTCAATATTGCCTATTCTCTCTCCATCCTTAAAATGGTAGCCCACCTTGAAAACGCCTGCTATATGGAGCAGGTCTTCCGGGGGAGTCTGTCCGCAAATTCTTCCAGGCAATGCAAAAAAAAGCTGAGCTGAAAGATGCTCTTTTATTTTCCAGGCATCGTGCTTTATAAGCTTTTCGTATGAAATGGGGCTTCCAAGTATAAAATCAGTCTGCAGCTTAAGTATGTCCAAGCCAGTCAATTCGGGTATGGTCATATCCTCGTAGGCTCCTCCTATTCTGCAGGCAATTTCGTTTATCATTATACCATCCGACCCTACAAGCATCTGATAGTAAATGGGTCCGTTACGTATTCCGAAAACTTTTGTTGTAAGATCTGTCAACTCTCTTATCTCTTTTTCGCGGGAAAACATATGCCTTGACGGGAATTGGTGAGCTGTGCAGATGCCTATGTGCATGCCTCTTTCCATGACTATGCGGTCAACAACTATAAGAATCTTAGCCCTTCCTTCAAAAACCCAGCCGCTTACAGTTATTTCGTCGTTTGGATAATAGTTTTCTATGAGAACCTCCGACTGCCTTGAGTAGCTCAGCGTTTCCATTATGTGGCTCCGTACAGCTTCAAGGGAGTCCAAACGAAAGACTCCTCTTTGCCCTTGGCTATCAAGCGGCTTTATAACATAAGGAGGTGTAAGATGCGATATTTCACTGTCCTTAAAATTTTTGCCTATGAATGCATATGGAAGCGTCGGAAGGCCGCCCTTTGCCATGATTGTTTTCATTCTTCTTTTATCCGTAACATCCAGAGCCTTTTCAGCATTAAAAAAAAACCTCAGTCCCAATGCTTCCGATACTGAGGCAGCCGTACGCACCGGTTGGTCTGTGCCCGTAGTCATTACGCCGTCAACATTATACCTTACTGCCGCTTTAAGGCAAGCCTCGGTGTCAAATGTGCTCGCATCGCTCTTTAAAGTGCTAAAGGCCTTTCCTGGAGCGTTCGGGTAGTAGTCTACGGCTAGGACTTCGTGGCCCATTTCGTTTTCAAGCCTCTTGATTGCATTTGCCTGGCAGGGACCAGCTCCCAGCATCATGATTCTCATGATTTTGCATCCCCTTCCATTTCCAAGCTTTCAATCTCATATAGATTGCCGTGCTTGCAGAATATTCTTAGAATCTTAAAGTCCGAATAATATATTATAAGATTTATAAAAATTTTCAGCAGCTTAGAAAATGTATAGTTAGACTGTCCATGTAGCCTTTCCTCATGGCCAAAGGTCACCCAAGCTACGCGATCAGTTTTTTTCATCAGTTCTGCGGACAAATATATAAATGCTGTATTTTCATTTTCCTGTTCGGCTTTAAGTGTAGATTTAAACATCCTGCAGCTGCTTATCCTAACAGGTTTTTCACTTTTCATTATGAGATTGAAGACCAGAAATGTCAATCTAGACCCGATTCGTCTATATCTCTTATGCATCCGGCGGCTGGGAACAGCAAAAACCAGTTCCGCGCCCTTGTCTATTTCCGTTTTCATAGCCGAAAGTATTTTAGGCGGATGTTGAAGGTCGTCGTCTAGTGTTGCAATTATATTCCCTGTAGCGTATTGCACCCCGCAAAATGTGGCGTTTTGCTGACCCGCATTTTTCTTAAGCTTTATCAATTTTATTCTTTTATCCGAATTTCTAAGCTCTTGCATAACTCTGTAGCTGTCGTCCACGCTTGCATCATCAACAAGAATAATTTCTAAAGTTCCAAAACATTTTCTTCCGGCATGAAAAATATTTTTACATAGTGTTTTTAAAGATTTCGATCCGTTGTAAACCGGAACAACGACGGATAATTTTTCTTTAGGCTTCATTCATTCACCCCTTGCCATCTTATCTAAAATTATTTCCGCATTGGAAAGGACATACTCAAGCTCTCCTAAGCTAAGATTTTCATATAGCGGAAGTCTCACGAGTCCAGGGGCTTTCTCGGATGTCCTTGTAAAATCTTCTTCCCTACAACCCATTGCTATACCCATGGTCGACGCATGAAGCGGGTGGTAGTGTGTGAAGGCCTGAATCGAAACCTTCTCCATTTCGCTTTGAAAAAACCGTCTTGCTTCCCTAGATTCAAACACTATGAAAAACAGATGTGCGTTGAAGGCTCTACCATCAGCAGGGCTCTGCGAATGCTCCCTTATAAATTTGCAGCCTCTATATTTTTCAAGAAGCCTTTCATATGCCTCAAAAACTAATATGCGCTTTCTGATTATCGAATCCATTTCATCCAATTGAGGTTCAAGCAATGCCATTAGCAAATCAGAAGGAAGATACATGGACCCCTCTTCCACCCATTGGTAATGAGAAGTTTCTCCCCTAAGGAATCGCGCCCTGTTGGTTCCTCCGTTTCTTATAGCTTCGGCTCTGTCAAATAGGTCTTCATGACCTTTTCCTATGACGAGCGCTCCTCCCTCTCCCGATTTGAAATTTTTTGTGGCGTGGAAACTGAAGCAGGCAAAATCTCCCCATGTTCCCAATCTGCGACCGCTTTCTTCCGACCCCAAGGCCTGGGCAGCATCTTCAATCAGTATTAGCCCTTCTTTATCTGCCAATACACGAAGAGCTTTTACATCCCTAGAAATTCCTCCGTAATGAACCGCAAGTATTGCCCTAGTTCTTCCGGTAATCTTCGCTTTTATTTCATCTAGTCCGGCGTTCATGCCCTCCACCGCAAGGTCGGCAAAAATTGGCTTGCCGCCTACTTTAAGAATACAGTTTGCAGTTGAAGGATATGTGTATGAAGGCATTACAACCTCATCTCCCGGCTTTAGACCGGAAAGCCATGCTGCCATTTCAAGCGCATGGGTTCCTGATGTAGTTGCGAGTACCCTTCTTCCTCCCAAAAATCTTTTAAGCTTTTTTTCCACATGCCGGGTAAATAGACCACCTCCGGATATGGCTCCTTTATCCAATGCCGATAATACAGCCTCTTTTTCTTTCTTTCCAACAATGGTTCTATTAAAGGGAATTCTCATGAGTCCCTCCCTTTTGCCTATCAATATCCAAATACCAATCCACGGTTTTTCCAATCGCTTTTTCAAAATCAAACGAAGGCTTCCACTTTATATCTTGTCTCAGCTTGTCCCACTGAACCGAATATCTAAGGTCATGACCCTTTCTGTCTGGGACAAATTCTATTAAATCGTCATTCATGCTTTTTATTCTTGGGTCTCCAGGCTTTAGCCTCGATGATATTTCCCTTACAAGCATTTTCGCCAATTCTATGTTTTCCAATTCAAAACCTGACGAGATATTGTATATCTCACCAGGTTTAAAGTTTTCAAGCAATCCGCTAAGCGCCGAGCAATGGTCCTTTACATATATCCACTCTCGCATCTGCCTTCCGTCTCCGTATATGGGAATTTTCTTCAGTTCCAAAACATTTTCGATGATTTTGGGAATAAGTTTTTCTCTGTGCTGGTTTTCTCCAAAGTTGTTTGCCGAGCGAGTAACAAGCACTGGCAATCCATGGGTATAGCAATATGACAATGCCAAGAGGTCTCCTGCCGCCTTCGAAGCAGCATATGGATTTTTAGGATTAAGGCATGCTTTTTCCGTAAAAGATCCCTTAGGGATTGATCCATAAACCTCATCTGTTGAAATTTGCATAAATCTTTTCACTCCATGCTTTACAGAAAGGTCAAGCATATTACGCAATCCTTCTACATTTGTCCTTATGAATCCCCTGCTGTTTTCAATGCTTCTGTCAACATGCGATTCGGCGGCAAAATTGACTACGGCGTAAGGCCTATGGCGTTCGTAGAGCATTTCCATAACTTCTTCCGAGCATATATCCCCATGGTAAAACAAATGCCTTGGGGAAGCTATGACGCTTTCAAGATTGCCCATGTTTCCGGCATAGGTCAGCTTGTCAATATTGCAAATAAGTGCATCAGGATCGGTCTCGTGTAAATAGCGTACAAAATGGGAGCCTACGAAACCAGCCCCCCCTGTAATAAAATAGGTCTTCATTTTACCATCCCTTTTTATGTTATAATGATTGAAATCATATGTTGAAAGGAAGCGATCCCACTTGAGAAAAATTGACTGCTTGGGAGACATGTGCCCAATACCAATTATTCAATCACAAAAGGCATACAACGAATCCTCTCCTGGAGAATCCTTCATGCTCGTAAGCGACCACAGCTGCGTGGTTGAATCCGTGAAGGACCATTTTAAAAATAAATCTGTATCATTATCAATTAACGAGGTTATGAACGGGATATGGGAGATTACCTTTACGCGAATTTAAGGGGTCAACAAAAGCTTTTCTTTCCTAGTTCCTTGAATCTTTCCATAAACTCCTTCTCAACTGTGTTGGAATCCGTCCCCTTCTTGTGTATGAAGAATATATCATATCTTAAATCTCTATCCACAATATCAATGACTTTAAGCTTTTTTGTATACAATTCCGCCTTGACAGCCATATACGGCACAATCGATACTCCATAACCCTTTTGGACCGAAGCTTTTACAGATTCCATTGAATCAAGGCTAAATACCGTATTTAAATCATTAAAGCCAAATCCCGCATTCTTGAACTCATCCAAAATCTTTTTTCTTATGTTGAATTTCTCAGTAAGCATTATGAAGGGCAGCTTGACCGCATCCTTGATTGAAACAGAATCGGGAAATTGATCCGAATTAAGTGCAACCAAAACCAATTCGTCTTTGCCAACCTTCATTACTTCCAGCCCTTCAAGCAAAGGCTCTGTACACATGAATCCGAAATCACACAAGTCATTCATTACCTCTTCCTCTATGTTAAGAGAGGAGTTCGATATCATTTCATAGTTGTGGTATGGGAATTTCTTTTTTATAACATAAAGCGCGCAGGGAAGTGCATAATCTGAAATGGACCAGCAAGCCTCTATCTTGATAAGCTGATCAGATTTTTCGGCGTTTTTCATTTCCTCCTGCATCTTTTCATATGTTCTGAATATATTTTCTGCATATTTTAAAACAATCTTACCCATTGGTGTAAGTTCAACACCCTTGTTGCTTCTTATCAAGAGCTTGTGTCCCATGCTGTCTTCCAATTTCTGAATTTGTTGGCTCAATGCAGACTGGGAAATGTGTGCATTGCTTGCCGCTTTCGAAATGCTCTTTATTCTAACCACTTCATAAAAATACTTCAGACTCTCTATATGCATTTCCAACCCCCTATTGATCATTTAATCACTCTTTACATTTACACCATTGTAACAGATTTAAGGATTCCTTGCTTAAATTTGTATGTTTTTAATATTTTACCCTTCTGTTTTTCCTATAATCAAAACAGTTGGATATAAATTATTGCAATGTTATATCACTATATCCATTAATAGGCAAGCTCTTTCCTATGCTATTCTTTTCATGTACCATTGTTAATTAAATATCTAATTAGTTGAGGAGAGTGATCCAATGACAGAAACTAACAACACCCAATCTTCGTTGAGCAGCAGAAGATCCTCAAGACCCACTCGTTCTAGAAAACCCAAGAAAAGCCAGCTTCCAAAGGCTTATATAACCTTAGGGCTAGTCATAGCGATTGGTTTGGGGCTCAGTTTCATATCTGAGACGCTTGCATTATTCTGGATCATAGGATTAGGCTTTGGCTTCGTACTTCAAAAAGCTAAATTCTGTTTCACAGCATCCATGAGAGACCCATATCTGACCGGCAGCACAAGTGTAACTCGCGCCGTCATAATTGCTTTTGCAATAACGACTGTCGGCTTTACTGCCATTAAATACGGTTATTTCATTAAAGGCTTGCCGATTCCCGGCATGAGCTACGTTGTACCTATCAGTTTGGCTACTGCAGCAGGCGCATTCATCTTTGGGATTGGCATGGTAATAGCAGGCGGTTGCGCCTCCGGAACTCTTATGAGAGTCGGCGAAGGTTTTACAATGCAAATCTTATCTCTTATTTTCTTCGTTATAGGCTCCCTTTGGGGCGCACATGACTTCGGTTGGTGGAAATTAAACGTAATCTCCAAAGGAACATCAGTATTCCTTCCGGATGTTTTCGGTTGGTTCGGAGCAGTTGCAATTCAGTTGCTTCTTTTAGCGGCCCTCTATATAGCTGCTGAAAAATGGGAACATAGAAAAGACGAAGCTCTTTAAAACAAACTAAAGGAGGATTTATAAATGGCTAAAGAATATGAATTGGATTGCATGGGTGAAGCGTGCCCAGTGCCTTTGATTAAATTGGAAAACAAACTCAATGAACTCGAAATCGGTGATCTCGTAATTGTTCAAATCGACCATAGTTGCGCAATGAAAAATGTTCCCGAGTGGGCAAGAAAGCAAGGCCACAATGTTGAAATCGAAGAAGTAGACGATGGCGAATGGGAAGTATTTGTTGAAAAAGCAATATAACATTTACCTAAAAATATCAAAAAACATAAGAATAGGAGGATTTATAAATGGCTAAAGAATATGAATTGGATTGCATGGGTGAAGCGTGCCCAGTGCCTTTGATTAAATTGGAAAACAAACTCAATGAACTCGAAATCGGTGATCTCGTAATTGTTCAAATCGACCATAGTTGCGCAATGAAAAATGTTCCCGAGTGGGCAAGAAAGCAAGGCCACAATGTTGAAATCGAAGAAGTAGACGATGGCGAATGGGAAGTATTCGTTGAAAAAGCCATCTAATAAAATCCACACCGGGAGGTATCGACTTGGATATCAAAAATAATGAATTTTATAAAAAATGGTTCAAAAATTCCTACACATATGTAACTGGAGCAATATTGCTGTCAATTCTGCAGATTGTGACCTTGGCATCCACTGGTAATCCTTGGGGTGTTTCAGGTGTATTTGCAAACTGGGGTGCCTGGATTTACGAGGCAGTAGGCGGAAGTGTAGACAAATGGTATTATTTCAGCAGCCAGGGAGCTCAGGCAACTCTTGAAGCCGGAATCTTAAATCACGCTCCATCAATGAGAAATATCGGCATCATCTTCGGTGCATTGTTCGCATCATATGCCGCTTCTCAATTCAAAATCAAAAAAATTAAAAGTAAAAAGCAAGTTGTAGCCGCGGTTCTCGGCGGGCTCATGATGGGCTACGGCGCAAGAATCGCATATGGTTGCAACATCGGAGCACTTTACAGTGGTATTGCTTCCCTTTCACTTTCAGGATGGGTATTCGCTTTCTTCATGTTCTTCGGAGCAGTCGTAGGCAGTAAATTGCTTGTAAAGTACTTTATGTAGGCATTACTTAATTAAAATGATACAGGGAGGTTCACATGGCTAGAGAGAAAAAAGTTGAACAATATGATGTAGTAATCATCGGAGGCGGTGCGGCCGGACTCACAGCCGGAATATACAGCGGTAGAGCTCGTCTCAAGACATTGCTTATAGAAAAATCACTTGTTGGCGGGCTCGCAACATACACCAACGAAATGGAAAACTACCCGGGATTTCCCGAAGGAACAAGCGGCGGTGGACTGATGGAGCTTTTCCACAAACAAGCAAAAAAATTCGGTGTTGATTTCAAATTGACAGATGTTAAAAGCGTTGATTTGACTGGCGAAGTAAAGGTTGTAGAAACCTTCAGAAACAGATTCGAGTCAAAAGTTGTAATCATTGCTTCAGGAGGAAGACCTAGAATCACAGGCGCCATCAATGAAGACAAGTACCTCTTCGACAAAGGCATTTCTTTTTGCGCAACATGCGACGCCGCATCAAACACAGGCAAAACAGTAATGGTTATAGGAAGTGGAGACGCTGCTATTGAAGAAGGCATGTTCCTTACCAAATTTGCAGACAAGGTAATTGTTTCGGTAATGCATGACAACGGCAAGATGGACTGCAACGAAATTGCTAAAGCCGCTGCTCTGGGCAACCCCAAGATGGAATTCATCTGGAACACAGTTACTCATGAGTTCAGAGGTGAAGACGAGCTTGAGTATGTCGTTCTGAAGAACCTCAAGACCGAAGAACTTATTCCAGTCAAGGTTGACAGCTGCTTTGAATTTATCGGATACATTCCAAACACGGAGATGTTCAAAGGCCAAATAGATATGACAAACCGAGGATATATCCTCACAAATGAAAAAATGGAAACAAACCTGGAAGGTGTTTACTCAGTAGGCGATGTACGAGAAAAATTCCTCAGACAAGTTGCTACTGCAGTGGGCGATGGAGCCGTTGCAGGCTTCAGCTCAGAAAAATTCATTGCTGAAGAAGAGCAGTTCAAGAATTACATCCTTAGAAACGATATAGACAACCTTGTTTATATCTACAATGGAATCGACGAAGCAAGCCGCGAATTGCTTCCTAAAGTACAACAAATAGGATTGGACCGCGAAGGCTATGTTTGCACACCCGTTGACATATACAAATCAAAGGGAATAGCAGAAAAACTTGGAGTAGACACTTTCCCATGCATTGTTGTTGTCAAGGACGGCAAAGTCGTTGACAAAATCGACAATGACCTTTGCGAAGGCAGCATCTGCGAAGCTTTGGACGCATGCGAATGCTCCTGCAAAAGTTGCACCTGCAATTGCTAAGATAACAAATCAAACATAACATATTGATATAAGATACCTAAGTTAAAGCCCCTGATATCAGGGGCTTTAACTTTTATAAACATAAAATAAATGGTAGAATGATTCAGTAGGAATATATTTGTAAAACTATGGAAAGGATAAAAACAATGAAAAATCCTTCGTTAAGTGGATCTTTTTACATAATCTTAGCCGGCACCTGCTGGGGTTTCATAGGTCTCTTTGTAAAAAATGCATACAAACTCGGCCTAACCCCCTACGAAACGGTTTTTTACAGAATGCTGATAGGGGCTGTTTTTCTCGCTCTCGTAATTATTGTCAAACCATCCACAGGCTTTAAAATAAGCAGAAATGCCCTATCAAAAACATTGGCCATAGGTCTCATTAGTCAAATGCTTTTTAATTACTCCTACTTCAAATCAATAGAGATAAATCCTCTCAGCCTTGCCGTAATCCTTATGTATACTGCCCCTGTATTTGCAATCGTACTCGCAAGAATAGTTTATAAGGAATTGCTTTCTACCAAAAAAATCATCGCCCTTATTTGCTGCCTCGTCGGTTGCTTTTTTACAGTAACTGGCGGTCATCTGATTTTAGGCAAACTTAGTATTTCAGGCATAATGTTTGGCCTTCTATCGGGACTTTGCTACGCCATGTTCCCTATAATAAGCAAGAGCATCCCTTCCGGAACAAGTCCATACACTCTCACCTTCTACTCCATGCTTTTCGGATGCATCTTCTTCATCCCCATTGCCTATGCAAACAATGCACTGACTTTTTCAGTTACAAGTGGCAAAATACTCAATTTGGCGCTTCTTGCATCTGTTTCGACAGCCTTGCCATACATTTTTTATTACACTGGAATGAGCAAGGGAATAGAAGCATCAAAGGCTGGCGTTATAAGTTCAATAGAGGTTGCCGTAGCCATAATCCTATCTATTGTCTTCTTCAGCGAAAGTCTAAACATCTTTCAATTCATAGGCATCGCACTTGTATGCATGTCGATATTCATACTCAGCACTAAAAAGAGACCGATTTTCCCGATTCTCAAAGAACAAAAATAAAAGCGCCATTCTCCACGGAATGGCGCTGCTTATATTTTATATCTTAGAATATAATAATAAGCTCAACTATGCTTTAGTAACATTGGCGGCTTGGGGTCCTCTTTCGCCTTGAACAACTTCGAATTGAACTTCTTGTCCTTCATCCAATGTTTTGAATCCGTCCATCTCTATAGCTGAGTAATGTACGAATACATCATCTTCACCTTCGATTGATAGAAAGCCGAATCCTTTTTCTGCGTTAAACCATTTAACTGTACCTAATTTCATTTGCAAATCCTCCAAAACTTAATATATTTGTGTCAAGCACATGTGCATATTATCATAAAAAGAAAATATTGTCAATAATTTCTGAAAAAACAGTTATTTGAAAATGATCCTATACAGTTTGTATTTTTTGTTCCTAATCCTAAAATGGCGCGTAATTTTGCTCCGACCACCAATTATCCTTAAGTATATCGTATTGCACTGCAAATTGTTCATAATGTGTTTGTTCCCATTCCGCAAGAAGATTGAAAAGCTTCTTCATTTCTTTCACTTCTGTTTTTTCGGCATGTCCTTTATAAAATTCCACCGAAGCTTTTTCCATTTGCATTCCTATACCATAAACCGATACGGCTATTCCAGCTGTCTTGCGGTCTAGGTTCTCCCATTTGAATATTTTAGGCGAGGGTGCGGCTTCAAGCTTGTCCAAATTGAAATCACATACCTTTCCATCTTCCATGCTGCATTTAAATTCTTTAAGCCAATCTATATGAACCTTCTCTTCCTGGGCAAGCTCTAGAAAAGCATTCTTTGTTTCCTCGTTGCCAGTATTCTCCGCAGCCATCTTGTAAAATTCATATCCCTCAACTTCGTTTATTATGGCAGTTTTTATAGCCATCATTTCCTTTTCAT